>NZ_JAZDCX010000013.1:0-193902 GCF_036323805.1 Streptomyces rubellus | reverse complement strand
GGGCCCAGCAGCAGCCCGCGGGCGGCGCGCAGTCCGGCGGTGGTGCGCAGGCCGGCGGCGCCGAGGACGACGTGGTCGACGCGGAGATCGTCGACGAGGACAGGGGGAGCGGCGGGAAGGCCGCCTGAGCACACCCGCCCGGGCCCGCCGACCGGAGTGGAGGCGGCATCCGGACACTTTGTACGGCGGTTCGGGGGCATTTTCACCGGTTGTCCGGGAACTCAGGAAGGGCTGTGCCGGACAGCGGGCCGAAAAGAGGCCGGTCGGTCAGCCGGGAAGGAGATGTCGGCGATGAGGTATGACGAGTTCCTCGCCCGGGTCCGTGAGCTCGGCGAGTACAAGAGCAGTCAGGAGGCCGAGCAGATCACCACCTCGGTGCTGGAAGTGCTCGCCACCCGGATCACCCCCGACGAGAGCGAGGACCTGGCCGCCCAGCTGCCGGGTCCGCTGGGCGACTTCCTCCTGGAGAGCCGCCCGGAGCGGCCCGAGACCTATGGGACGCAGGAGTTCCTCCGCCGGGTCGCCGACCGCACCGGCGCCCGCCCCAGGACCGCGGAGTGGGACGCCAGCGCCGTGCTCGCCACCCTGGCCGGATCGGTCTCCGGCGGAGAGCTCAACCAGGTGCTGAGCCAGCTGCCCTCCGGGTACGCGGTGCTGTTCGGCAAGCCCGAGCTGAGCGGCTGACGGGCGGGCCGGCGGCCGGACGCACCGGGGGCCGGAGCGGAGACGCGCCGAACCGCGCGGACCCGTACAGACCCGTACGGCGCGGTGCCGGATCCGTACGACAACTGTGTTTCGGTGCGTCACCGCTTGTCACGCTGCGCGACTGCCGTCATTGTTGGAGGTGCGACGCAGCCGTCGCCCAGGCCCCGCCCCGGTCACGAACAGTTGCGCCCGTCTGTGCTCCGCACGGCTCCGGCAGACCGTTCCTCCCACCCCTGTGACCGGGGCGGGGCCCACGGACGTTCCGGGCGCCTCCCGGCGCGGGCGGCGTGCCGCGGGACTCAGAAAGCCAGCACCGCCACGCTGCACAGGTAGACGGTCGTCAGCAGCACCCCGTCGAATCCCAGCTTCCACCAGCCCCGCTTCTGCCGCACCAGCAGCCCGCCGAGCAGCACGGTGGTCATCACCAGGGCCGTGCTGGTGAGGAAGAGCTCGCTGGTGCCGGCCGCGTGGAAGAGGGAGCCCCCGCGGAAGACCAGGTCGCCGACCGCGAGGTTGAGGACGTCCAGGCAGTTTCCGCCGATGATCGCCGCGATGGCCAGGGTCAGTGCGCCGCGCCGTACGGCCGCGACGGCCGCCACCGTCTCGGGCAGGGCGTTGACGACGCCCATCAGGACGGCCCCCACGAACCCCGCGTTCATCCCGGTCAGGTCCAACAGGTGCTCCGCCGCCCGGGCCACCGCCCAGCCGCCCGCCGTGACCAGGGCGGCTATCAGTGCGAACTCGGTCCACAGCGCGCCGGTCCCGCGCCCGGTGGAGGGCTGCTCGTCGGGTACGTCCGGCAGCGTCTCCCGGGTGCGGACCGCGCGCCACATCGGCTCGCCGTGCTCCCGGATGAGCCGGACGCCGCCCCAGTACAGGGCGATCAGCACGACCGAGGCCGGATGCACACCCAGCAGGGTCGCCTCGGGGCTGAAGGAGGCCATCAGGCTGACCCCCAGCAACCCGGTGAGGAGGCAGCCGAACAGCAGGTTCGAGGGGGAGGCGGCGGCGTGCTCCAGATTGACCCGCCGGTGGAAGGCGTCCGCGACCACCACGGCCAGGGACTGCGCCGCGATGCCGCCCACCGCGTTGCTGTACGCGAGGGTGGGCCGGTCGGCCGCCGCGCTGACCGCCGTCATGACGATGCCCGACAGGGAGGTGATCAGACCGAAGAACACCGCGCCGAACAGCGCCTCGCCCCAGCCCGTGCGGTCGGCGAGGATGTCGCCGAGGGTGGCGAGCCGGACGCTGCACACCACCGTGACGGCGGCGGCCACGAGGAAGACCCCCGTGCTCCACTCCAGGCTCCACGCTCCGGTCAGTGGTGAGAGCACCTGTCCGTTCCTCCTGTGTGGCTGTGTGGCTGTGCGGGTCGAGCGCCGTACGGCACGCCGCACGGGGCCGGGGTGCGGCCGGGAGCCCGCATACCCGGTCGGGCGGAGGTCAGACGGAGGGAAAATCCGACGGGGTGTGCAGGAGGGCGGAGGGAGGCGGCGGCGGGCGGCGCCCGCCTTACCCCGTGGAGATGAATGGCAAAGGTGCTCCGGACGTCCTCTCCGGTTGTGCCACCCGCGTCCGGAAGCCCGCAACGGCGCATGGTGCACACGGAGCCACCCGGAGTGCGTACAGGAACCCTGTTGGCTGTGTGTAACCACTTGTAACGGAGAGCGACGGGCGTCACTGTGGAGGACGTGACGAACGACCTCGATACCGCATCCGGCCCCGATCGTCTCCCCGGCCCCGCCCCCCACCTCCTCCCGCGGCCCGGCGCGCACCTGCCCGTGCCGTACCCGGCGCGGCCGGTGTGCCGTTCGGCCCGCAGGGGCGCGCGGGCCCACGCCTACCGGGCCGAGGTGACCGCCGAAGGGCCGGTGAACGGCGCGACGGTCGCGGTGCTGCTCGGCAGCCGGACACTGCCCAACCGCCGCCTCGCGCTGCGCTGGCTGTGCGGGCAGGCCCGCCGTGTCGCCGACGGCCTCGACCCCGACCCGGCGGTGTCCGCCTGGGCCGCGGACGGTGTGCTCGCCTCCGTACCGGACCAGTGGACCGACGCCCCCACGGAGTTGCGGCTGTGGTGCGGGAGCGAGGCGCGGCAGGAGGAGGCCGCCGACCGGCTCGCCGAGGGGCTGCCGTTCCAGCTCACCGTCGCCGACCACACCGGGGCGTACACGCTGCGGGCCTGGCCCGCCCGCGTCGTCGCCCCCCGTGCAGGCACGCTGCCGCCCGTGCAGTTGCGGTGGGCCCACGGGCACCCGTCCTGGTCCTCGGAGCACCATCCCGCTCCGGCCGCCCCGCACCGGGCGCCGGGCCCGCCGGCCCGCCTGAGGTGACCGGGGCGGGCCCGGCCCGCACTCTGCCGCCAAGGGTGCGGGCCGCCGTCGCTGCGTGGGGCCGCCGGGGGACCGGAGTGCCGGCGAGGAGGCAGCCGCCGCGACGTCCGCAACGCCCCGGGGAGTGGTGCCGGTCCGGGCCGGACGCCGCGCGGCTCCCGTCCCGCCGCTCGCCCGGAGGCGCCGACGGCACCGATACGGTGGTCCGGAAGGCGCGGCGACCAGTGTTTCGGGGTGAGAAGCGAAGTGGGGCGGGCGTTACGGAGGTTCGCGGTGGCGGCGGCCTGTGCGGTGGGGGCCGCGGGCTGGGTGGCCACGGAGGTGCTGGAGAGCGGCACCCGGTACGACGGCCCGGCGGAGTGGGTGCCGGCCGGTGAGCCCGGGCACCCCGGGCCGGGCGGTGACCCGGGCGCCGAGCCGCAGTCCGTCCGGGAGACCGCCTGGGGGGACGGGGCGGTCGAGGTGTGCGAGCGGGAACCTGGCCCGGCGCCGAGTCCGGTCCCGGTTCCGACCCTGGATCCGGGGCCGTCCCCGGCTCCGGATCCGCTCGGCACCGCGGTGGTGGACACGGCGGTGCTGTGCGTCGTGGCGGCGGAGGAATCCACCGACTACCGGAAGTGGGGGCTGGTGGCGCCACCGCCTAGGACGCCGGACCGGTGAGCGGGACGCGCGGCGTCGGCGGCCGGGCCCGGCTGGTAGACCTGGACACATGAACCGCACAGGGCACGGCGCGCGGCACGGCGCAGGCGAGGACGGACGGCACGGTGTGCTGGGCGGCGCACCGGGGGAGCGCCGCCCGGCGGGGCGGGCCGGGGAGCTCCAGGCCAGGCTGGCCCGTTTCGCCGCCGAGCGGGACTGGGGGCCGTACCACACCCCGAAGAACCTGGCGGCGGCGCTGAGCGTGGAGGCCGGTGAGCTGCTGGAGATCTTCCAGTGGCTGACGCCGGAGCAGTCGGCGCGGGTGATGGACGATCCGGTCACGGCGCACCGGGTGACCGACGAGGTCGCCGACGTGCTGGCCTATCTGCTCCAGTTCTGCGAGGTGCTGGGCGTCGACGTCCTGGAGGCGCTGGCCGCGAAGATCGACCGGAACGAGCTGCGCTTCCCGGCGCCGGAGCGCGCCCCTTGCACGGAGAGTGACGGACGGGGTGAGACGGACGGCTTCGAGAATGGCGGTAAACAGACCAATCGTCACTCTTCGGAGTGACATCATTCCCCACAGTGTCGATATTGTCCACAGTTTCCCCAGAAGCTCTAGCCGACAAGAGGGGCGGGTATCACGCTGAGTAGCGATTACTCAGCGGAGGGAAAAGGTGGATGCGTTATCACTCATCAAGGACACGCGCGACGCCCTGGCGCACAGTACGGAAGCGCCTGACGTCGTCACCGAAGCGTGGCAGGCGCAGGCGCTCGCCGAGGCGGTCGGGGAACACCTGGTCGTGACGGGCCCGCCGGAGGTACGGGTCCAGGCCGGCCGGCTGTGCGAGGCCGGCGGCCGTGCCTGCGGATCGCTGCGCGCCCCCGGGCAGCGATCCGACGGGGCGCGCGCCGCCCGGCTGACGGAGATCCGCGACCCGCTCTCCGCCCTGCACTGCCTGGGCGGACTGCTGGACGCGTCGGGCGGCGCGCTGGTGCGGGCCGCGGTCGAGGCGGAGGAGGAAGGGCTCTACTGGCGGTGCATCGAGGGCATCGACGCCGCCGACGAGTGCGGGGACCGGGTGGTGGCGATCCTCCGGCGGTTCGACCGGCGGAGGGCCTCCCTGGCCCGGGACGACCCGGCACGCGGCGATCCGGTGCGCGGCTGACCGCCGTCCGGCGGGCCGGGCGGGCCGGGGAAACGGACGGGCCGGACGCGGAGAGGCGCGGTGACCGTGCAGGATGGAAGGCATGGACCTGCGCATCTTCACCGAGCCCCAGCAGGGTGCCGACTACGACACCCTGCTCACCGTCGCCAAGGCCGCCGAGGAGCTGGACTTCGACGCCTTCTTCCGCTCCGACCACTACCTGAGGATGGGAGACGGCGACGGGCTGCCCGGCCCGACGGACGCCTGGATCACCCTGGCCGGGCTCGCCCGGGAGACCAGCCGCATCCGGCTCGGCACCCTGATGACCGCGGCCACCTTCCGGCTGCCGGGCGTCCTGGCGATCCAGGTGGCTCAGGTCGACGCCATGTCGGGCGGCCGGGTCGAGCTCGGTCTGGGCGCGGGCTGGTTCGAGGCCGAGCACACCGCCTACGGCATCCCCTTCCCGAAGGAGAAGTTCGCCCGGCTGGAGGAGCAGCTGGAGATCGTCACCGGGCTGTGGGCCACCGAGCCCGGCAGGACGTTCTCCTACGAGGGCGCCCACTACCGGCTGACCGACTCGCCCGCCCTGCCCAAGCCCGTCCAGGCGAAGGTGCCGGTGCTCATCGGCGGCATGGGCGCCAAGCGCACCCCGGCCCTGGCCGCGCGCTTCGCCGACGAGTTCAACATCCCCTTCGCCTCCGTCGAGGACAGCGAGCGGCAGTTCGGCCGGGTGCGGGCCGCCGCCGAGGAGCACGGCCGCGCGCCCGGCGACCTGGTCTGCTCCAACGCTCTGGTCGCCTGTGTGGGCCGCGACGACGCCGAGGTGGCGCGCCGCGCCGCGGCCATCGGCCGCGAGGTGGACGAGCTGAAGGAGAACGGGCTGGCCGGCTCCCCGGCCGAGGTGGTCGACAAGATCGGCCGCTACGCCGAGACCGGCTCCACCCGGATCTACCTGCAGATCCTCGACCTGCACGACCTGGACCACCTGGAGCTGATCGCCTCCGAGGTGCAGAGCCGGCTGCCGTGAGCGCACAGCCCCCGCCCGTATCCCCGCCCGTACCGCCGCTCCCGCTCGCCGACGCCCTGGCCTGCGGCCCGCTCGTCCTCGACGGCGGGCTGTCCAACCAGCTCGCCGCGCAGGGCTGCGACCTGTCCGGCGAGCTGTGGTCGGCCCGGCTGCTCGCCGACGACCCGGCGCAGATCGAGGCGGCCCACGCCGCGTACGCGCGGGCGGGGGCGCGGGTCCTCATCACCGGCAGCTACCAGGCCTCCCGCGCCGGCTTCGCCCGGCGCGGGCTCGGTCCGGCCGGGGCCGACGCCCTGCTGTGCCGCAGCGTGGCGCTGGCCCGCGCGGCGGCGGCCCGCGCGACGGAAGGAGCGGCGGACCGGCCCGTGTGGGTGGCCGCCTCGGTCGGCCCGTACGGCGCGGTGCTGGCGGACGGCGGCGAGTACCGCGGCCGGTACGGGCTGACCACCGCCGAGCTGGAGCGCTTCCACCGCCCCCGGATCGAGGCGCTGGCGGCGGCCGGGCCGGACGTCCTGGCGCTGGAGACCGTGCCCGACACCGCCGAGGCCGAGGCGCTGCTGCGGGCGGCGAAGGGCTGCGGCGTCCCGGTGTGGCTGTCGTACACCGTCGCCGGCGGCCGCACCCGTGCCGGGCAGCCCCTGGCGGACGCCTTCGCCCTGGCCGCCGACGACGACCAGGTGATCGCGGCCGGCGTCAACTGCTGCGACCCGCGCGAGGCCGGGCTGGCGGTACGGCTGGCGGCGCGGACCACCGGCAAGCCGGTGGTCGCCTACCCCAACAGCGGCGAGGGCTGGGACGCGGCACACGGCACCTGGACGGGCGAGGCCGCCTTCGACCCGGCCGCCGCACGCGCGTGGGTGGGGGACGGCGCCCGGCTGGTGGGCGGCTGCTGCCGGGTGGGCCCGGCGGAGATCGCCCGGCTGGCGCGGGTGCTGGAAGGGGAACGGGGGACGTAGGCCGGGGGGCGCAGGACCGGCGGGGGACCGCGCGGACCGGAGGGCCGGACCGCGGGAAAACCGCTGGGCCCGGCCGTGCCCAGCGGGCCATACTCGCTCGGGTGTTCCTGACGACGACCACCACCGGCAGCGCCGCGCACCCCGCCACCGACCTGGGCTTCCTGCTGCACAAGCACCCCGACCGGGCGCAGGGGTTCACCACCTCCCACGGCACCGCGCACGTCTTCTACCCCGAGGCCACCGAGGAGCGGTGCACGGCGGCACTGCTGCTGGAGGTCGATCCGGTGGCGCTGGTCCGCCGCGGCCGCGGCAAGGGGCGCGGCGGCGCGCCCGACGCGGCGCTGGCGCAGTACGTCAACGACCGCCCGTACGCCGCCTCCTCGCTGCTGGCGGTGGCGCTGGGCGCGGTGTTCTCCAGCGCGCTCAAGGGCCAGTGCCGGGCCCGGCCCGACCTGCCCGGCCGTGTGCTGCCGCTGCGGATCGAGGTGCCCGCACTGCCCGCCCGCGGCGGCCCCGAGCTGGTGCGGAGCCTGTTCGCCCCGCTGGGCTGGGAGGTGTCGGCCGAGCCGGTGCCGCTGGACGCCCGCTTCCCCGGCTGGGGCGACTCCCGCTACGTGCGCCTGGTCCTGACCGGCGAGGCGCGGCTGGCCGAGGCGCTGCGCCACCTGTACGTGCTGCTGCCGGTGCTGGACGACGCCAAGCACTACTGGGTCGCCCCCGACGAGGTGGACAAGCTGCTGCGCGCCGGCGAGGGCTGGCTGGAGCACCACCCCGAGCAGCAGCTCATCGCCGGCCGCTACCTCGCCCGCCGCCGGCGGCTCACCCGCGAGGCACTGGAGCGGCTGGAGCTCGCCCGGCTCGCCGAGGCCGACGGCAGCGAGGCCGAGGAACTGGACAACGCCGTGGACGAGGACGCCGACACCGAGGAGCGGCCCGCCCCGCTGGCCGTCCTGCGCCGCGAGGCGATCCTCGCCGCGCTGCGCGAGACCGGCGCCGCCCGGATCCTGGACCTGGGCTGCGGTCAGGGGCAGCTGGTGCAGGCACTGCTGAAGGACGCCCGCTTCACCGAGGTGGTGGGCATGGACGTGTCGGTGCGGGCGCTGCACGCGGCCCGGCGCAGGCTGCGGATCGAGCGGATGCCCGAGCGGCAGGCGGCGCGCGTCACCCTCACCCAGGGCTCCCTGGCGTACACCGACCCCCGGCTGGGCGGCTACGACGCGGCGGTGCTCAGCGAGGTGATCGAGCACATCGATCCGCCCCGGCTGCCGGCTGCCGAGTACGCCGTCTTCGGCGCGGCCCGGCCGAAAGCGGTGGTCGTCACCACCCCCAACGCCGAGTACAACGTGCGCTGGGAGACCCTGCCCGCGGGCGAGGTGCGCCACCACGACCACCGCTTCGAGTGGACGCGGCGGGAGTTCCGCGCCTGGGCCGGAGCCGTGGCCGAACGGCACGGCTACACCGTGGAGTTCCGGCCCGTGGGGGAGGACGACCCCGAGGTCGGCCCGCCCACCCAGCTCGCCCTGTTCCGCGTCACCGACCGGACCGGCCCGTCCGGCCGGTCCGCGGCGAACACATCCGCGACGAGTACGGAGGAGGCGGTCGCATGACGGACCGCACGACGGCGCCCACGGCAGGGTCCGCGACGGCGCCCGCGACGGTGCTCGGCGTGCCCGACCTGTCCCTCGTCGTCCTGGTCGGCACCACCGGTGCGGGCAAGACCACCTTCGCCCGGCGCCACTTCGGAGCCACCGAGGTCGTCTCCTCCGACTTCTGCCGCGGCCTGGTCGCCGACGACGAGAACGACCAGAGCGCCAGCGCCGACGCCTTCGACGTGCTGCACTACATCACCGGCAAGCGGCTGGCCGCCGGGCGGCTGACCGTCGTCGACGCCACCAACGTGCAGACCGAGGCCCGCCGGCAGCTCGTGAGGCTGGCCCGCGAGCACGACGTGCTGCCCGTGGCGATCGTCCTCGACGTGCCCGAGAGCGTCTGCGCCGAGCGCAACGCCGCCCGCCCCGACCGCGCGGACATGCCCGCCCACGTCATCCCGCGCCAGCGGCGCGAGCTGCGCCGCTCGCTGCGCTCGCTGGAGCGCGAGGGCTTCCGCAAGGTGCACGTCCTGCGCGGAACGGAGCAGGTGGACGCCGCCCGCGTCGTGCGGGAGCGGCGCTACAACGACCTGCGGCACCTGACCGGCCCGTTCGACATCGTCGGCGACGTCCACGGCTGCCGCGCCGAACTGGAGGCCCTGCTGGGGAGGCTGGGCTACGCCCTCGTACGGGACGCGGCCGGCCGCGCGGTGGACGCCCGCCACCCCGACGGCCGCACGGCCGTCTTCGTCGGCGACCTCGTCGACCGCGGTCCGGACAGCCCCGGGGTGCTGCGGCTGGTGATGGGCATGGTCTCCGCCGGGCACGCCCTGTGCGTCCCGGGCAACCACGAGAACAAGCTCGGCCGGTACCTCGGGAGGCGCGACGTCCGGCACACCCACGGGCTGGCCGAGACGGTCGAACAGCTGAAGAAGGAGGCCGAGGCCGACCCGGACTTCGCCGCCCGGGTGGGGGAGTTCATCTCCTCCCTGGTCAGCCACTACGTGCTCGACGGCGGCGCGCTGGTGGTCTGCCACGCCGGTCTGCCCGAGAAGTACCACGGCCGCACCTCCGGCCGGGTCCGCTCGCACGCCCTGTACGGCGACACCACCGGCGAGACCGACGAGTTCGGGCTGCCCGTGCGTTACCCGTGGGCCGAGGACTACCGGGGCCGGGCCGCCGTGGTCTACGGCCACACCCCGACCCCGCGCGCCACCTGGCTGAACAACACCATCTGCCTGGACACCGGCTGCGTCTTCGGCGGCTCCCTCACCGCACTGCGCTGGCCCGAGCGGGAACTGGTCGACGTCCCCGCCGAGCGGGTCTGGTACGAGCCGGTGAAACCGCTGAGGAGCGAGGCGCCCGGCGGGCACGAGGGCCGCCCCCTGGCGCTGGCCGACGTGCACGGGCGGCGCGTGGTGGAGACCCGCCACGCGGGCCGGATCGCCGTGCGGGAGGAGAACGCCGCCGCCGCGCTGGAGGTGATGAGCCGCTTCGCGGTCGACCCGCGGCTGCTGCCGTACCTGCCGCCGACGATGGCGCCCTGCGCCACCTCGAAGCTGGACGGTTACCTGGAGCACCCGGCCGAGGCGTTCGCCGAGTACCGGGCCGCCGGGGTGGCGCGGGTGGTGTGCGAGGAGAAGCACATGGGTTCCCGCGCCGTCGTCCTGGTCTGCCGGGACGCGGAGACGGCCGCAGAGCGGTTCGGCGTGAGGGGTAGCGGAGCGGGAGCCGTGACGGGTGCGCTCCACACCCGTACCGGGCGGCCGTTCTTCACCGAGCGGGCCGTCACCGAGGAGGTACTGGCCCGGGTCCGGGCCGCCGCCGACGGTGCCGGGCTGTGGACGGAACTGGACACCGACTGGCTGCTGCTGGACGCCGAGCTGCTGCCCTGGTCGCTGAAGTCGGCCGGGCTGCTGCGCAGGCAGTACGCCGCGGTCGGCGCCGCCTCCGGAGCCGTCTTCCCCGGTGCGCTCGGGGCCCTCCGGGCCGCCGCGGGCCGGGGGGTACCGGTGGACGGGCTGCTGGCGCGGCAGCGGGAGCGGGCGGCGGACGCGGCGGCGTTCACCGAGGCGTACGGCCGGTACTGCCGGCCGGTGGCGGAGGGTTCACTGGACGGGGTGCACCTGGCGCCGTTCCAGCTCCTGGCGGTACGCGGCCGCAGCCTGGCCGCCGTACCGCACGGCGACCAGCTGGCCTGGCTGGACCGGCTGGCCGCCGCCGACCCCACCGGGCTGCTGCGGCGCACCGGCCGGATCACCGTGGACACCGGCGACGCGGCGTCCGTCGCGGCGGGCACCGACTGGTGGCTGGAGCTGACCGCGGCCGGGGGCGAGGGCATGGTCGTCAAGCCGGCGGACGCGCTGGTGCACGGACCGGACGGGCGGCTGGTCCAGCCGGGCGTGAAGTGCCGGGGCCGGGAGTACCTGCGGATCGTCTACGGCCCGGAGTACACCCGGGAGGAGAACCTCCGGCGGCTGCGGGTGCGCCATCTGGGGCACAAGCGCTCCCTGGCGCTGCGCGAGTACGCGCTCGGTCTGGAGGCGCTGGACCGGCTGGCCGAGGGGGAGCCGCTGTGGCGCGTGCACGAGGCGGTCTTCGCCGTCCTGGCGCTGGAATCGGAGCCGGTCGACCCCCGGCTGTGAGGGCGTCCGGCGGGGAGGGGAGGGCCGGGCACCGGCCCGTTGCCGCTCCGGTGGGCCGGTTCCCGTACGGCACCGGCCTCCGCCCGGGGGCCTGCTGTCCCGTGCCGCCGGGCGCGGGGCACCGGGCCGCGGGGTGTAGCCGACCGGCTCGCGGTCAGGTATGAGGGCATGGGATTCCAAGTGAACTCCGAGGTCGGGCGGCTGCGGCGCGTCATCCTGCACCGGCCCGGCCTGGAGCTGAAGCGGCTCACCCCGACCAACCGGGAGGACCTGCTCTTCGACGACGTGCTGTGGGTGCGGCGGGCGCGCGAGGAGCACGACGGCTTCGCCGCCGTGCTGCGCGAGCGCGGTGTGGAGGTCCACCTCTTCGGTGAGCTGCTGGCCGAGACGCTGGACGTCCCCGCCGCCCGCGCCCACGTGCTGGAGCGGACCTTCGACGAGCGGGAGTACGGCCCGCTGGCCACCGACCACCTGCGGGCCGTCTTCGACGAGCTGCCCGCTGCCGAACTGGCCGAGGCGCTGGTGGGCGGCATGACCAAGCGGGAGTACCTGGAGCGGCACGCAGAGCCGGTCTCCGTCCGCTTCCATGTGATGGACCTGGACGACTTCCTCCTCGCCCCGCTGCCCAACCACCTGTTCACCCGGGACACCTCCGCCTGGGTCTACGACGGGGTGTCCATCAACGCCATGCGCTGGCCCGCCCGCCAGCGCGAGACCGTCCACTTCGAGGCGATCTACCACCACCACCCGCTGTTCGCGGACGGCTACGGCAGGGCCGCCCCCGCGGACGGGGGCGCCGGTGGGGAGCGGGGGGACGGCTTCCACCTGTGGTGCGAGGGGCAGGGCACCCACCCGTCCACCATCGAGGGCGGTGACGTGCTGGTCCTCGGCGGCGGCGCGGTACTGGTCGGGATGAGTGAACGCACCACCCCGCAGGCCGTGGAGACGCTGGCCCACAACCTGTTCGAGGCGGGCTCGGCCCGCACGATCGTGGCACTGGACATGCCCAAGCGCCGTGCCTTCATGCACCTGGACACCGTGATGACGATGGTGGACGGGGACACCTTCACCCAGTACGCGGGGCTGGGCATGCTGCGCTCCTACACCATCGAGCCGGGTTCGGGCGGCCGCGAGCTGAAGGTCACCGACCATCCGCCCGAGCACATGCACCGGGCCGTCGCCGCGGCGCTGGGGCTGGACTCGATCCGGGTGCTGACCGCCACCCAGGACGTGCACGCCGCCGAGCGCGAGCAGTGGGACGACGGCTGCAACGTCCTGGCCGTGGAGCCGGGCGTCGTCATCGCCTACGAGCGCAACGCCACCACCAACACCCATCTGCGCGAGCACGGCATCGAGGTCATCACCGTTCCCGGCAGCGAGCTGGGCCGGGGCCGGGGCGGGCCGCGCTGCATGAGCTGCCCGGTGGAGCGGGACCCGGCGTAGGCGCGGTACGGTCCGCGGGACCGCCGGCCGCCGTCACCGGCCGGCGGCCGGGGGGACCGCACCCCGGCCGCATAGCGATGCGGTGTCTCGTATAGACTTCCGGTCTTCCTGCCGCATCCGACCGTTCTCTTAGGAGCCCCCATGGCGATCGATCTCACGGGCCGCCACTTCCTCAAGGAGCTGGACTTCACCCCCGAGGAGTTCCGGTACCTGGTCGAGCTGGCCGCCGAACTGAAGGCGGCCCGGCGGGCGGGCACCGAGGAGCGGCGGCTGCGCGGCCGGAACATCGCGCTGATCTTCGAGAAGACCTCCACCCGCACCCGCTGCGCCTTCGAGGTCGCCGCCGCCCAGCAGGGCGCCCACACCACCTTCCTGGACCCGTCCGCCTCCCAGATCGGCCACAAGGAGTCGGTGAAGGACACCGCCCGGGTGCTGGGCCGGATGTACGACGCGATCGAGTACCGGGGCAGCGCCCAGGAGACCGTCGAGGAACTGGCCGCCCACGCCGGGGTGCCCGTCTACAACGGGCTCACCGACTCCTGGCACCCCACCCAGATGCTCGCCGACGTCCTCACCATGACCGAGCACAGCGACAAGCCGCTGGAGGAGCTCGCCTACGCCTACCTCGGCGACGCCCGCAACAACATGGGCGACTCCTACCTCGTCACCGGCGCACTGCTGGGCATGGACGTGCGTGTCGTCGCGCCGAGGAGCCTGTGGCCGGAGGAGTCCGTGATCGCCGCCGCCCGCTCGCTGGCCGGGCGCACCGGTGCCCGGATCACCCTCACCGAGAAGGTCGAGGAGGGGGTGCGCGGCGCGGACTTCGTCGCCACCGACGTGTGGGTGTCGATGGGGGAGCCCAAGGAGGTCTGGGAGGAGCGCATCGAGCTGCTGCGGCCGTACGCCGTCACCATGGACGTCCTGCGCGCCACCGGCAATCCGGACGTCCGGTTCCTGCACTGCCTGCCCGCCTTCCACGACCTGGGCACGGCGCTGGGCCGGGAGATCCACGAGCGGTACGGCCTGGAGTCGCTGGAGGTGACGGACGAGGTGTTCGAGTCGGCGCACTCGGTCGTCTTCGACGAGGCCGAGAACCGGATGCACACCATCAAGGCCGTCCTGGTCGCCACCCTCGCGGGCGCCTGAACCCGCGCGGCCGCGCCTGCGCCCGCTTGCCCGCCCCGCGCACGGGCCGCCGGACTCCGCGGCGCTCCCGGCGGACCGTCCGCCCCGGCGGGGCCCCGCGGCGGCGGGCACCGGCCGGTGAGCGCCGCACGACGGCCGGCACCGGCGCACTCCTCCGGTCCGCTCCCCGCCGAGGAGCTAGAGTGCGCGCGACACCGCCCTCGCCGAGAAAGGTCCGCCGTGCCCGCTCCCCGCGAGATCGACGACCTGCCCTACGCCGAGTACCTCGAACCGTTCGACGGCCGCCTGGAGCCGGAACGGCGCCACGACACCGCCCACTTCGACGGAACCGGTTTCGAGGACGCCGACTGCGGCGGAGCCGTCTTCACCGAGTGCGCGTTCACCTCGGTGGGCTTCACCGGCGGACGCGCGGACCGGGCGCGCTTCAACGACGTGTGGCTGCACACCGTCCGGTGGGTGGGGACCGAACTGGCCGAGACCGAGTGGCTGGACACCGAGACCGTCTCCGGGGTGTTCGCCGGGGTGGAGATGTTCGGCGCGCGGCTGCGCCGGGCCACCTTCCACAACTGCAAGTTCGACTCGGTCAACCTGCGCACCGCGGCGCTGCGGGAGGTGCGCTTCACGGACTGCCTGCTGCGCGACGTGGACCTCGGGGAGGCCGCCCTGACCGACGTCGCGTTCCCCGGCACGGTGCTGGAGGGGGTGCGCCTGGACCGGGCGCGGCTGGACCGGGTCGATCTGCGGGACGCCGCCGTGCTGGGGATCGCCTCCGGCTACGAGGCGCTGCGGGGCGCGGTCATCGGCAGCGCCCAACTGCTGGAGCTCGCCCCGGCGTTCGCCCGGGTGCTCGGCGTCACCGTCAGGGACCGGGACCGCTGACGCGACCGCCGGCGACCCCGGGAGGCCCGCCGGGACGGGTGCGGGCGGACCGTTAGCATGAGCCGGTGCAGCGGATCCGGGTGGCGGAGGTACTGGCGGCGCTCTCCCTGACCACCGATGTCGCCGCCGGGATGTCCTTCGAGAAGGGCCTGCGCACCTGCGCGGTCGCCACCACCCTCGCCGAGCGGGTGCTCGGCGCCGATCCGGTGACGTGCCGGGCGGTGTTCGAGACGGCGCTGCTGCGCTCGGTCGGATGCACCTCCTTCGCTCCCGAGCTCTCGGCGGTCTTCGGCGACGACGTCGCGCTGCAGGCGGTCCTGAAGTCGCTGGACCCCGGCGACGAGACGGTGTTCGCCGCCCAGCTCCGCGCCTACGCGGAGCGGTCCGGCGCCGCCGGACCGCGGCTGGCCCGCACCCTGGCGGAGACCCTGCCCACCCTCGGGGCGGAGGCCATGCGCAGCGGCTGCGAGACCAGCCGGGCCCTGGGCGACGGCCTGGGACTGCTGCCCCGGTCGCTGGCGGCCCTGGACGACGTGTACGAGCGGTGGGACGGCCGCGGCCTGCCCGACGGCCGCGCCGGGGAGGAACTGTCGCGGGTCGCGCGGATCGTGCACGTCGCGGAGCAGGCGGTCCTCGCGCACGCCCGGGGCGGGACGCCCGGCGCGGTGGCCGAGACCGCCCGGCGCTCCGGCGGCCAGCTGGACCCGGAACTGGCCGGGGCGTTCACCGCGCGGGCGGCGGACGCCCTCGCGCCGCTGGCGGAGCCGGACGCGGTCGCCGCCGTGCTCGGCCTGGAGCCGGAGCCGTACGCCACCGTGCCGTTCGGCTCGCTGCCCGGTCTGTGCGCGGTACTCGCCCGGGTGGTGGACCTCAAGAGCCGGTGGCTGCTGGGGCACAGCGAGCATGTCGCGGCACTGGCCGCGGGCGCCGGCGCGCTCGCCGGACTGGACGCGGCCGCGGTGGACGCGCTGCGCTGCGCCGGACTGCTGCACGACCTGGGCCGGGCCGGGGTGCCGGCCCAGGTGTGGGACCGGCCCGGCCCGCTGGGGACGGCCGAGCTGGAGCGGGTCCGCATGCACACCTACTGGACGCAGCGGATACTGGAGCGGGTGCCCGCGCTCGCGGCGCTGGCCCCGGTCGCGTCCGCCCACCACGAGCGCCTCGACGGCGGCGGCTACCACCGCGGCACCCCCTCCGGGAGCCTGCCGCAGGCCGCGCGGATCCTGGCGGCGGCCGACACCTTCGCCGCCCTCACCGAGCCGCGCCCGCACCGCGCCGCCCTCGGCGCGGACGAGGCCGCCGCCCTGCTGCTGCGGGAGGCCGGCGCCGGCGGACCGGACCGGCACGCCTGCGCGCTGGTGATCGAGGCGGCGGGCCTGCCCCGCCCCGGCCGGACGCTGCCCGCCGGGCTGACCGGGCGGGAGGTGGAGGTGCTGCGGCTGGCGGCCCGGGGGCTGAGCAACCGGGAGATCGGCGAGCGGCTGCACATCTCGGCGCGGACCGTGGGGCACCATCTGGCGCACGTCTACGACAAGACCGGCCGCCGCACCCGGGCCGGGGTGGCGGTGTTCGCCATGGAGCACCGGCTGCTGCCCTGACGCCCGCGAGGCGGGCCGGGAGAGGGCGGCCCGGATAGGCCGATCGACCGATGCCGTCCCGGCGGAGGGCGCCGATCATGGGTGCCGCGGCCCGGGACCGGCCGCGTCCCGTCCGACCGGGGCGCCCGCCCGTACCGCCGCGTCCCACCGCGCGTCACCGCGCACCACCACCACCGCCCGGCCGCCCGGCGCGGCCAGGGCCCCACGGATGATCGGAGCGAGGATGAACCCCGCCCAGCCCTTCACGCACAAGGCTCATGACCAGGACTCCCGGATGCTGCGGAACCAGGAGACGGTGTCCGGGATATACGCCGCCGTCGCCGCCGGCGACATCACGGCGGCCCTGGGCGCGATGAGCGAGCGGATCGAGTGGGTCGTGACCGACGGGCTGCCGTACGGCGGTACCTACCGCGGCCGAACGGAGGTGCTGACCAACGTCTTCGCCCGTTTCGAGACCGAGTGGGACGGTCTGGAGGTGGTGCCGGAGGAACTCCTGGCCGTCCGGGACGCGGTGGTCGCCCTCGGCCGCTACCGGGGGAGGCACCGCGGGACCGGGACCTTGATGACGGCGCGCTTCGCGCATGTGTGGCGCTTCGCTGAGGACACCGCCCCGACCGCCTTCGAGACGATCGCGGACACCCACACTATGGTCGCCGCCATGCGCTGACCGGCCACCGCGCCGGGTTCCCCGGCCGCCGACTCCCCGTCCGGCGGGCCGCCAGATCCGATCTGGCGGCCCGCCGGACGGCATCTGGCGCCTCCGGGGCGGGGACGCGGCCCGTATGGTGCGTCCGCCGGTCCGTGCGGGCCGGGGCGGGTTTTCCCGGCCGGGAGCGATGAGTCCGGCGGCGGCGCGGAGTCTGCACCACGAGACGGCCGCCGCACTCCGCGGCGCGCGGGAGCAGCACGGAAGACGGATCAGGGATGAGGGCGGCAGACGATGAGTGACAGCACGACCGGCCCGGCGATCGAAGCGTCGGGGATGGTGAAGGTGTTCGGGGAGACCCGCGCGGTGGACGGCGTCGACCTGACGGTGCCCGCGGGCACCGTCTACGGGGTGCTCGGCCCCAACGGGGCGGGGAAGACGACCGTCGTCAAGATGCTGGCCACCCTGCTGCGCCCCGACGGCGGCGAGGCCCGCGTCTTCGGCCACGACGTGCGCCACGAGGCCGACGCCGTACGCAGCCGGGTGAGCCTGACCGGGCAGTACGCGTCGGTGGACGAGGACCTGACCGGCATGGAGAACCTGATCCTGCTGGGCAGGCTGCTGGGGCACCACAAGTCCGCCGCCCGGCGGCGGGCCGGACAGCTGCTGGAGGCCTTCGGACTGGCCGAAGCCGCCCACAAGCAGGTCAAGAACTACTCCGGCGGCATGCGGCGCCGTATCGACATCGCCGCGTCCATCCTCAACACGCCCGACCTGCTCTTCCTGGACGAGCCGACGACCGGTCTGGACCCGCGCAGCCGCAACCAGGTCTGGGACATCGTGCGGGCCGTGGTCTCCCGGGGCACCACGGTGCTGCTGACCACCCAGTACCTGGACGAGGCCGACCAGCTGGCCTCCCGGATCGCCGTCATCGACCGGGGGAAGGTCATAGCCGAGGGCACCAAGGGCGAGCTGAAGGCCTCGGTGGGCGCCGGCTCGGTGCACCTGCGGGTACGGGACGCCGCGCAGCGGCCGGCGGCCGAGCGGCTGCTCGCCCGGGCGCTGGACGCGCGCGTCCAGCTCGAACCCGACCCGGTGGCCCTGACCGTCCGCGTCGGTGTGCGCGATGAGCGCGACGAGGGGCACGGAGGAGGACACGGCGGACACGGAGAAGGGAGCGGCGAGGAGGGGAGCGCGGCCGAGCAGGCGTCCCGGGCGCTGGCGGAACTGGCCCGCGCCGGGATCACCGTCGACAGCTTCGCACTGGGCCAGCCCAGCCTGGACGAGGTCTTCCTCGCCCTCACCGACCGCCCCGCGGTCCACACCACCGCCCCCGCCGCCGGCAGGGAGAACACGGAAGGAATCCCGGCATGACCACCGTCACCGCACGAGAGCCGAAGACCGGGGAACCGGCCCCCGTCGCCACCGAGACCCTCGCCGGCCTGCTGGTGGCCGGGGAGCGGCCGCCGCGCCCCAGCGCCTGGTCCGCGTCGGCCACCTTCGGCTGGCGGGCGATGCTGAAGATCAAGCACGTCCCCGAGCAGCTCTTCGACGTCACCGTCTTCCCGATCATGATGGTGCTGATGTTCACCTACCTGTTCGGGGGCGCGCTGGCCGGCTCGACCACGGAGTACGTGCAGTTCGTGCTCCCGGGCATCCTGGTGATGAACATCGTGATGATCACCATGTACACCGGGGTGGCGGTCAACACCGACATCGACAAGGGCGTCTTCGACCGGTTCCGCACCCTGCCGATCTGGCGGCCCGCGGCGATGGTCGGCTACCTGCTGGGCGACATGCTGCGCTACGCCCTCGCCTCGGCGGTGATGCTGACCCTCGGCCTGATCATGGGCTTCCGGCCCGGGGGCGGGATCACCGGGGTGCTGGCCGGGGTGGCCCTGCTGATCGTCTTCTCCTTCGCCTTCTCCTGGATCTGGACGATGTTCGGCCTGATGCTGCGCACCGAGAAGTCGGTGATGGGCGTCAGCATGATGGTGATCTTCCCGCTGACGTTCCTCAGCAACGTCTTCGTCGACCCGGGCACGATGCCGGGCTGGCTCCAGGCGTTCGTGAACAACAGCCCGGTCACCCATGTGGCCTCGGCCGTACGGGGGCTGATGGAGGGCGGCTGGCCCGGCGCCGACATCGCCTGGTCGCTGGGGTGGAGCGCGGTGCTGCTGGCCGTCTTCGGGCCGGTCACCATGCGGCTGTACAACCGCAAGTGACGCACCGCTGCCCCCGGGCCCGCGGCGGGGCCACCCCGCCGCGGGCCGTCACAGGCGCCAGGCGGGCCCGTCCCCGTCGGGCGGCAGATAGCGGCAGGCGGCACCGGTGGAGACGGCGGCCCGCAGATGGGCGGCCAGCTCCGGGTGGCGCCGGTCCAGTCTGCGCAGGGTGTCGCGGATGCGCGCGGTGACGGCCTTGCGGGCCCGCTCGGCCTCGTCGCCCAGCCGCCGGGTGCGCCCGGCGAGCCCGGCAGCGGCCCGCAGTTCCCCCAGCAGCGCCTCCCGCTCCCGGTCGAACGCGGCGGCCCGGTCGTCGTGGCCCAGCGCGGCGGCCCGGTCGATCTCCTCGTCCAGCCGGACCAGCCGCTCCCGGTAGCGGGCCCTGGCCTCCTCGTCGAGCACCGGATCGCCCCCCAGCCGCCGCGCGGCCACCGCGGTCGCGCCGCCGGCCGGGTTCAGCAGCCGTACCGCCGGTACGTCCTCGCCCGGGCGGCCCAGCAGCAGGCGCAGGTCCCGCAGCCCCTTGGCGTCGGGCAGGTGGACCGTGCGCCCCCGGTACGTCAGGGTCCACACCTCCCCGTCGAAGCGGAAGACGCTCTCCGGGGCCTTCCGGGCTTCCCGGGTCCCCCCGGCCTCCGGGCCCTCCGGGGCCTGCGCCACCGGGAGCGGGACGGGACCGTGGCCCGTGCGGCCCACACCGGTACGGCGCGCCCGCTCGGCGAGGTGCCGCATGCCCAGCCCGTCCGCCTCCCGGACCACCCCGGGCAGCAGGACCGCGGCGGCCCGCCCGTCCTCCGGCGCGCCCCCGGCGAGCAGTGCCCGGGCCAGCTCCAGACGGGCCCGGACCGACCAGGGCCGGGCCCCGAGGAGGTCGGCCGACCGGTGGGCGGCGGTGAGGTGCTCCACCGCCTCGTCCCAGTGCCCCCGCGCGGCCTCCACCACCCCCAGCCACAGGTCCATCGGGCCGCTGACGTCGCACCCGTACAGCGACACCGCCCACTGGCCGGAGAACGGCAGCAGGTCCGCGCGGACCCGCTCGCACAGCCCCGGATCATCCGCGACCGCCGCGGTCTGCGCCCGCAGCCGCAGCCACAGCGGCACGAAGAACGGGGAGACCGGCCCCGCGGCGTCGATCTCCGCCGCCAGGGCCGGCGCCGCCGCGGCGTCCCCGGGGCCGTCGCGTTCCAGCGCGGTGATGCCCTCCAGGATCCGGCGCTGGGGGTGCCCGTGCCCGGCGAGCGAGCGGTGCAGGTCCGTCAGTTCGTCGAACCGGCCCTGCTGCAGCCGCAGCGCCCAGCGCAGATGGTCGATCATGTAACCGATGTGGGGGTGCCGCCGCTGCGTGAAGTACTCCTCGGCCCGGTCGAGCAGCGGCTCCACGGCCTCGAAGCGGCCCGTCAGCGTGGCGATGATGCTCCGGTCGACGCACGAGGAGAAACCGGCGTGGGGCAGCCCGGCCCGTTCGGCCAGGACGGTGAACGCGCGGTACTGGTCCAGGAAGCCGGGGTCGCCCTGCTCCAGCAGGGCCACCCAGCGGAACGACGCCGCGAGGTACTCCGTCTCCAGGTCCGCCCGGCGGCGCGCCACGGACATCAGCTCGGTGGTGAGCGCCACCCGCTCCGGCGCGCTGCCCGGGCCCCAGACGGCGTTGTGGCGGGCCCACAGCCCGAAGAGCAGCGCCTCGTCGTCCCCGCCGCGCCGGGCCCGCACGGCGAGGCCGACGGTCAGCTCCCGGGCGAGCCGGTCGAGCGTGGCCGGCCTCCCGGACGCCGTACCGGCGGCCGGTGCCGACGCGCCGGAACCATCGGCGCCACCGGAGGAGCCCGCGCCGGGGGCCCGGCCGCCCACCAGCCGGTCGTACGCCTCGTGCATCAGGTCGGTGGCCGGCGGCCCCCCGGCCCCGCCGGGGGAGAGCCGTTGTGTCTCCTCCCGGTACAGGGTGAGCGCCACCCGGGCCAGCAGCCCGGGGTCACCGGTCTCGCGGGCGGCACCGACGGCCTCGGTGAACGCCCGCCGGGCGGCCTCCCGTTCACCGAGATACTCCAGCTCGCCCCCCAGGTCCAGGGCGATCAGCACCTGCCTGCGCCGGTCGCCGCGGGCGGCGGCCAGCTCCAGCGCGCGGCGGTGGTGCCCGGCCGCCTCCTCGACGGCCAGCCTGCCGCCCGCGTCCCGGGCCGCGGCCAGCAGGATCTCCAGCGCCCGCGGCGCCTCGATCTCGTTCCCGGCCAGCCGGGCGTGCCGGGCCAGGTCGGCGGGGAGCACCTCACCGGCCGGCGCGGTGGCGGACCGGAGCGCGCCGACCGCCGAGGCGTGCAGGCGGCGCCGCTCGGCCTCGCCGAGCGACTCGTACAGCGTCTCGCGGACCAGGTCGTGGGCGAAGGCGAACCGTCCCGCGCCGAGTGCCGTCACCAGCCGGTTGGTCAGGGCCCGCGCCAGCAACCGGTCCACCCGGGAGGCGGGCTCGCCCGCGACGGCCGCCAGGACCGCGCGGTGGAACTCCCGCCCGAGCACGGCGGCGCAGCCCAGCAGCCGCACGACCGCCTCGGGCAGCAGCGACAGCCGGTGCCGCAGGGTGTCGCGGACACCGGGGGCGACGGCGGCGGCCGTACCGCCGCCGTGCCACAGCCGGGCGGTCTGCTCGACGAAGAACGGATTGCCGCCGGTGCGGCGGTGCACCTCGCCGACCAGCTCCTCCGTCGGCCGCCGCCCGGCGGTGCGGGCGATCAGGGCGCCCGTGCCGGCGCGGTCCAGCCCCGTCAGCGTCACCGTCACCGCCCGCGTCAGCAGGGGCAGGACCAGCGGCCGCAGCGGATGGCCGTCCGCCTCCAGTTCGTCGTCGCGGTAGGTGCCCACCAGCAGCAGCCGCTCGAACCAGGTGTGCCCGGCCGCGAACCGCAGCAGCCGCAGCGACGCCGGGTCCGCCCAGTGCAGGTCCTCCAGGACGAGCACCAGCGGACGGTACTGGGAGACCGCCACCAGGGCACGGGTGACCGCGTCGTGCAGATGGAACTCCCCCTCCGCCCCGCCGGCCGCCGAGTCGGCCGCGCCGGGCGCCTCGCCCAGCAGCACCGCCAGACCGCCGTCCGCCGTCTTCTCGGCCTCCGCCCACTGGTGGGCGGTGGTGCCGCGGCGCAGGGCGCGCAGGACCTGTGTCCACGGCCAGTGGCCGGGCGCGTCGCAGGAATCCCAGCACGCCCCGCTCAGCACCAGGGCGCCCTGCCGCCGTGCCCGGTCGGCGGCGTCCGTCACCAGCGCCGTCTTGCCGATGCCCGCCTCGCCGGTGACCAGGACCAGGCCGCCGTGGCTCCGGGTCGTCCGGGCGACCTCCGCCCGCAGCACGGCGGCGGGATGGTCGCGCCCGATGAGCGGTGACGCCCCGCCGTCGACGGCGGGATTCCCGGCGGGCTCGAAAGGCGATGGACGGTCCACGGTCCGAGCCTGGCACATCGCACCGACAGCCGCCTTGGAGATTCGGGCGGCGGGCCCCGGGACGGGGAACCGGCTCCCCGGTGCCCGCCCCCGGGCCCGTGCCCGTGGGGGTCAGTCCCAGAAGGCGGCCAGCGCCCGGGCCCGCCCGTAGTCGGGCACCTCCGGCGCCCCGGCTGCCGGGTCGGCGATCCGGACGGCCAGCTCCACCGCGCGCCCGAGGGCGGCACGGAACAGCAGCGACCCCAGACTGATCCGGCGCACCCCCAGTCCGGCCAGCCGTTCACAGGTGTGCCGCCCGGGCGTGAACAGGACGTTCAGCGGCGCGTCCAGCTCGCCGACCAGTGCGCGGATGCCGTCCTCGTCGGCCAGCCCGGGGACGAAGACACCGTCCGCCCCGGCCGCCAGATAGCGGCGCGCCCGGCGCAGCGCGGCCGCCGCGGTCGGCTCGGCGGCGAGCCAGTGGGTGTCGGTGCGGGCGTTGACGAACAGGGCGGGGGCGGCCTCCTTCACCGCTGTGATCCGCTCCGCCTGCCGCGCCGGGTCGGCCAGGGTCCCGTCGGGCCGGCCGTCCTCGATGTTCACCCCGGCCACCCCCGCGGCGGCCAGCTCGGCGGCGAACGCCGCGACTTCGGCGGGATCGTCGGCGAAGCCGCCCTCGATGTCGACGCTGACCGGCACCGGCAGCCGGGCCAGCCGGCGCCCCAGCTCCAGGGTCCGCTCCCGGGCGGCCCCGGTGGCGTCGGCCAGCCCCGCGGCGGCGGCCACCCCGAGGCTGGTGGTGCCGACCGCGGCGAAGCCCTGGGCGGCCAGGGCGGCGGCCGAGGCGTGGTCCCAGGCGCACGGCAGCAGCAGCGGTCGCCCGGCGCGGTGCAGCGCGCGGAAGGTCTCGGACATGCTCATCGGGTACGACCCCTTTCGGACGCGGTGCCGCCCCCGGTACGGCTCACCCCAGGCCGGAGGTGTCCAGTTCCATGGCGAGCGGCTCGGGAAGCGGCACGGGCACCCCGAAGGGGTGCGGCCCCGTCACCCGGGTGTAGCCGGGCTCGCCGGGCTCGGCGAACAGTGTGCAGGTGCGCTCCTGCCGGTCCACCAGCAGGTACAGCGGCGCGCCGTACTCGGCGTACCGGCGGCGCTTGACGGTGCGGTCGGTGTCGGCGTTCGAGTCGGAGGTGACCTCGACCACCAGCAGTGTCTGCTCCGGGAGCAGTGCCCCCGCCCCCTTGGCCAGATCCCGGGGGACGACGGCCAGATCGGGCACGAACCAGTTGCTGCTTCCCGGCAGGTCCAGATCACCCGACCCGGTCACGCAGCCGAGCCGCCGTACGACCGGGCCGATCTGCTCGCGGATCACATCCGCCGCCGTCTCGTGATCCCAACTCGGTGACACCGGCTCGATGACCCCCTCCACGATCTGTACCCGGTCCCCCCGGACGTGCTGGATCGCGTACTTCAGCGCTGTTTCCGGGTCGACGGCTGCGTACGAGTGCGGCTGGGCGCTCATCGGTCCTCCACGGACGGTTCAAGTGCAGCATGACGACATACCCGGGTCTACCGCAATCGGGGCCGCTCCACCGCCCGCCGCCCCCGCCGTCACCCGGAGGAGTGGCCCACCGGGCCCCGGCCCTCATGGCGCCCCGTCCGCGGCCCCGGCGGCGGACCCGGCGGCGGACCGGACGGCGAGGTCGGCGTCCGTGACGCCCAGCAGTTCGTACAGCGCCCGCCGCCCGGCGCCGGTCACCCGCAGCGCCCGCCGGGTGCCGATCCGCTCGCACCAGCCGGCCTCCAGGGCGTGGCGGCACAGCTCGGCCCCCGCCATCCCGGCCAGATGGGGACGGCGCTCGGTCCAGTCCAGACAGGTACGGGCCAGCGGGCGCCGGCCGCGCGGACGGGCCGCCAGCTCGATGCCCAGCCGCCCGAACCAGCGCAGTCCCTCCCCGGTCACCGCGAACCCGGTGTCCCGCTGCACCAGCCCGCGCGCCAGCAGCGCGTCGGTGACCGCCACCCCCAGCCGTCCGGCCAGATGGTCGTAGCAGGTGCGGGCCCGGGCCATCGCCGCGTCCGCGGAGGCCGCCCGCAGCGAGCGCGGTGCGGGCGGCGGACCGGCGTGCGCGGCCAGGTCCTCGATCAGCTGGGCCAGTTGAGGGTCGGCCAGCCGTACGTAGCGGTGCCGCCCCTGCCGTTCCTCGGCCAGCAGGCCGCCGGCCACCAGCCGGTCCAGGTGGCCGCTGGCCGTGGCCGGGGCGACCCGGGCCAGCCGGGCCAGCTCACCCGCCGTCCAGGCCCGGCCGTCCAGCAGTGCCAGGCAGAAACGGGCGCGGGTGGTGTCGGCGAGCAGTCCGGCCAGCCGGGCGAGGGCGGGGCCGGTGCGGTCGGGGGCACGGTCGGCGGTGCGGTCCATGGGGACAGCATGCGGGCGGATCGTTTCGGCGGACACCGAAAGGTGTACTGGGCAAGTGATCACACGAACATCACAATCACACACTGGTTCGTCATCGGCATGTGCCGGTCACCTCCGCACCTCTAAAGTGACCTGGTCACACGGGTCTGAAGACGACCGGAGTGCGCTTCTCGCGCCGCCGACCGGCTCCGCGCCCCCTCAACTCCTCCGAAGCAGAAGGCCCATGCCCATGCCCATGCGTCCTGCCCTCGTGCGCCGTACCGCCCTTGCCGCCTCCGCGGTCTGTCTGGCCCTGCTGGCCACCGCCTGCGGCGGCTCGGACCCGGACGGCGGGAGCGACAAGGGCGGCGACGGGGCGAAGGCGGACAAGAAGGCCGCCGCCCGGCCGGCGGTCAAGGCGAAGACCGCCGCCGAGCTGGAGAAGCTCGCGCTCGCCGAGGGCGACGTCAAGGACCACGAGATCCGGAAGGTCGGCGCCGGGGAGGCTCCCGACTCCGGTGGCATCACCGTCGACAAGGCCGACTGCGAGCCGCTGGCGCACGCGATGATGGGCGTACAGGTCGGTGAGCCCGCGGCGACCGCCCGGCGCGGGGTGAGCCAGAAGGCGAAGAAGCCGGCGGAGCCCTCGCTCGACGAGCTCGCCGAGATGACCGAGGAGGAGATCGAGGAGGCGTTCACCGCGGCCCTCGACATGACGATGACGATGGTCTCCCTCTCCTCCTACGACGGAGCAGGCGCCGAGCGGACCCTCGCGGACCTGCGCACCGCCGCCACCGACTGCGGCGGCGGCTTCACCTCGACCGCACCGGAGGACAAGCGGAAGGTCACCGGGATCACCGGGGAGAAGGTCACCGGCGGCGAGGAGTCGGCCGCCTGGACGCTGACGACCGACATGGAGGGCGACGTGGTGCCGGTCAAGCTGGTGGTCGTGCGCCAGGGCGGCACGCTCGCCTCCTTCGTCTCCTTCAACCTGGCCTCGGCCGGCGGCAAGAAGGACTACCCGCTGCCGACCGCGGTCATCGACGCCCAGCTGGCCAAGCTCGGCTGAGCGGTACACCGCGCTCCGGCCGCGCCCCGGCCCCGGCGATCCGCACGACGGTCACGCCCGGGGCCGGTGCGGCCGGGACCCGGGAGCGGTGCCGTGCGCCGGTCCCGGGCCCGTCACCCACAGCCGTCCGCCGGCCGGCGGACACACGACGCCCAGGGGGCCGCCTTCCATGAACCCCGATCATCCGGACCACGTCGAACACCTGGACGGTTCCAAGGGTCCGGCTCGTTCCGGCCTTCCTGTCCCCGTCCCGCCGACAGGGCTGTCGAAGGCCGTCACCGTCCTGCTGGGGGCGGTGATCGCCGCGGACGTGTTCTCGCTCCACGGCGGTCTGGCCGTGCACGGACTGGTGGGCGACCTCATCGCCGGACGACCCGTCACCGAGGCGGAGTTCGGCCAGGCCGACCGGCTGTACGGGCTCACGGGTGTCGCACAGGTCGCGACGATGCTGGCAGCCGGCGTCGTCTTCCTGGTCTGGTTCCACCGGGTGCGGGTCAACGCCGAGGTGTTCGTCCCCGACGGCCACCGCAAGAGCCGCGGCTGGGTGGTCTGGGGCTGGTTCGTGCCCGTCGTCAACCTGTGGTTCCCGCGCCGGATCACCCTCGACGTCTGGAACGCGAGCTCCCCGGTGCCCCTGAGCGACCCGGACCCGGAGCGTCCTTCCCGGCCCCTGGTCAACGCCTGGTGGACGCTGTGGCTGCTGTCGATGTCCGTCGGGAACGGCGCCGGCAGGATGTACGACCGGGCCGAGTACGCCGAGGCGATCCAGTCGGCGCTCGTCATGCTGATCCTGTCCGACATCCTGAGCATCGCCGCCGCCGTGCTGGCGATCCTGGTGGTACGCGCCCTGACCCGGATGCAGCAGGCCCGGATCCTCCAGGGCCCGGGGCCACTGCACCCGGCGTCCCCCGCCTCCTGACCCGGCGGCCGGCCGCCGTACCGCCAATGACGCTGTTCGTAATCCCGCCTGGCGAGAACGCTTTCCGGCCAAAGATGATCGCAACCGACCTGTCGTGGCCACATCTCCCTTGACCGGGCCGGTGACCGGTCGATTGGATACCCAGGTTTTGAAGATCATGTGAAGCCTGGGGGGAAGCGTGAACTTACGGTGGGGGAGTGGCGCTTCGGAGGTGACCCCCGGACGACCACGGAAGAGGGCACTCGGCTTCGTCGGCATCACCCTCGTGACAGGGATGACGGCGGGGCTACTGTCGGCGCCGTCGGCACAGGCCGATGCCAGGACCGAGGAACCCCCGGCCCCGACCGAGGGGCAACGGGCCCTGGCCGAGGCGGAGAAGACCGGGGAGCGGGTCGAGGTGACCGGCGAACGGTCGGAGCACTCGACGGTGTTCGCCAATCCCGACGGCCACACCTTCACCCTGGAGGAGTCCTCGGTCCCGGTACGGGTGGCCGGACCGGGCGGTGGCTGGCAGACGCCCGACCCCACCCTGGAGGTCAGGCCGGACGGCTCGGTGGGGCCGAAGGCCACCGCGGCGGAGATGACCTTCTCCGGCGGGGGAGACGACCCGCTGGTGCGGATCGCCGAGCAGGGACGCTCCCTGGAACTGGACTGGCCGGACAGCCTGCCGGAGCCGGAACTGAACGGGACGAGCGCCCTGTACCGCGAAGTGCTGCCGGACGTCGACCTGCGGGTGACCGCCTCCACCGAGGGTTTCCGGCACGTACTGGTGGTCAAGACGCCCCAGGCGGCGGCCGGCCCCGAACTGAAACGGATCGACTACCGGCTCAAGGCCGCGGGACTGAGCCTCCGCGAAGGAGCCGCCGGAAGCCTGACGGCGGTCGACGGGGACGGGAGAACGGTCTTCCGCGCCCCGCCCGCGCAGATGTGGGACTCGGCCGGCGAGGACGCCGAACAGCAGGCCACCGTCCAGCAGGCACCGCGCCTCACCACCGGTACGGCGAAAACTTCGGAGCGGACCGAGACCGGTGACTCCCCCGGTGCCGAGGCCGAGCCGGAACCGGAGCCGGGCGACACGGTGACCCGGATGGAGGTGGAGGTCACCGAGGACACCCTCACGGTGGTCCCCGACGCCGGGATGCTGACGGACACCGACGCCTCCGCGTACCCGCTGCACATCGACCCGTCGGTCACGTTGAACGAGTCCGAGCGGACCCTGCTACGCAGTGACGGCTACGAGTCCTACGGCTGGGGCAACGGCAGCGACGGCCGCGGCAAGGGGGCCGGCAAGTGCGGCACCTGGAGCGGCTACTACTGCGGGCCGGGCTATGTGCAGCGCCTGTACTTCGAGTTCTCGCCCGCCAAGCTGAAGGGCAAGAACATCCTGGACGTCACCTTCCGCGTCACCGAGCCGTGGGCGTTCCAGTGCGACCCGCGGTGGGTGAACCTGGTGCGCACCAACAACATCTCCTCCGCCACCACCTGGTCCTCCCGTCCCAAGGAGCTGGACCTGATGGTCGACCGGCATGTGTCGGCGGGCCGCGGCTCGCTGTGCGACCCGGACTCGCCGGACGCACCGATCGAGTTCCGGGACAACCAGGAGGAGTCCAACGAGAACCTCACCCCCACCGTGCGGAACTTCGCGGCGGGCAAGTTCTCCCGGCTCACCCTGCAGATCCGGGCGAAGGACGAGTCCGACACCTCCGCCTGGAAACGCTTCAAGAACGACGCGGTCCTGGCGGTGAAGTACGTGGCGCGGCCGGCGCTGCCGAAGAACGTCGGCCTGCTGTCGGGCAACGGCACGGTCTGCTCGACCAGCGAGGCCGACCCCGACGTGATCAGCGATCCCACCCCGGCGGTGACCGGCAGGCCGCGGACCGCCGCGGGCGGTGAGGCGGGGGCGAACCTGCGCATCCGCTGGCGCACCGACCACTGGGACGGCTCCTCCTGGGTACGCGCGCACACCGATGTCGACAGCCCGACCTCCGGGTACGCCGGGAACCTGGCGGTACAGACCAGAAGCCTGCCCGCCCTGTCGGAGGGGGTGAAGTACCGGCTGCGTGCCCTGACCATGTCGTACTACGAGAACGGGTCGAATCGGCTGAACACCGGTTACACCACTGCGTGCCACTTCAAGGTCGACCCCACCGCGCCGAAGGCGCCCGAGGTCACGATCGGCAGCCCGTACACCGAGTGCACGGTCAACGAGTGCGGGAGTGGAGGCGGCCCGGGGAAGAAGGGGACGTTCACCTTTGCACCAGCCGACGGCGACACCAACAACGTGTCCTACGACTACCGGCTCTCCTCGCAGACGACCTGGAGTACCGCGAGTGGTTCGAAGGCATCCGTAGCCGTCACCCCCCAGAAAGCCGGGACGCACAGGCTGTATGTGCGGGCCAGGGACACCATCGGCCGTCTGGGCGCGCAGAACGTCGTGGACTTCCTGGTCGCCGCGGGCGAGGGGCCGGTCGGCCGATGGCACTTCGACGAGGCCGACGGCGTCGCGAAGGACTCGGCGGCCGAAGGCGGAGCCCGCCACGACGCCGCCCTCCACGGCGGCGCCGTGCGCGACGACCGCGGACGGCGCGGTCTCGTCACCCACGATGGCGACGGCGCACCACTGGACACCCCGGTCACGGACAAGGGGCTGGCACTGGACGGCAGCGGCGGCTACGCGGCGACCGGCGGTCCGGTGCTGGAGACGCGCTCGGCCTACACCGTGTCTGCGTGGGTGCGGCTTCAGAACACCGACTCGTCGGCCATCGTCGCCTCGCAGGACGGCGCCCGGTACTCGCCTTTCGTCCTCAATTATTCCAAGGACTCCGACCGCTGGTTCTTCGGGGTGAAGGAGAAGGACGAGGCGACAGGGACCGCCTACTACGGCATCAGGTCCAAGCAGAAACCGAGCACCGGAGTCTGGACCCATCTGGCGGGCACCTACGACCCGACATCCCAGGACCTCTCCCTGTACGTGAACGGAAAACGGCAGGGCACCACTTCGGCTCCGGGTTCCTGGTCGTCGACGGGCGCGTTCCAGATCGGCCGCTACAAGTGGGCCAACGTCCACCAGTACTACTTCCCCGGCTCGATCGACGAGGTCACGGCGTGGCAGCGGGCGCTGACGCCCGAGGAGATTGCCGACGAGGCGCGGCTGAAGATCAGTGAGGGTCATGCGGCGGTGGAACTCGTGGCGCACTGGGACCCGTCCACCGGCAGCGGCACCACCGTGGCGGACACCGTCTCCGGCTACGGGAGGGAGCTGAAACTGACCGGTGGGGCCTCACTGGACGGTGAGGCGATCGTCCTGGACGGCGTCGACGGCGCCGCCACGGCCACTGGCCCGCTGGTGGACGACACCGGCTCGTTCACCGTGACGACCGCGGTGGAAGTGGACAGCGCCAAGATCCTGGCCAAGGACGCCGGGTACACCGGCCAGGTGCTCGGCCAGCGCACCTCCGACGGCTCGGCATGGGGTCTGTGGTACGAGCTGACCGGCAAGAGGACCGTCTACGACCCCGAGACGGACACGGACCGGACCGAGGCATCGGGCCGGTGGCACTTCGGGCGGATGAACGCGGACGGCACGTTCTCCTCGGTGGTGTCGGAGGAAACCGCGGAACTCGACAGCGCGGTCCGCCTGACCGGGGTGTTCGACGCCCAGGCCGGAACGATCAGCCTGTACGTGGGCCATCTGCAGAACGGTGACGCGCAGATGTTCACGGCCCAGACGGGATCGGGTGACTTCGCCGTGGGCCGGGGCTTCACCTCGGGGCAGTGGAAGCACCACCTGCCCGCCCGGGTGGCGGAGGTGCGGCTGTGGGCCGGGGCGATGACCGGTTCCGAGCAGATCGAAGACCGCGTGGGCGGCTGACGGAACGGCACGACAACGGTGCGGGCGGCGTCCGGTCGAGCCGCCCGCACCCGCCCCGCTCGGGGCTTCGACGGTGACTTGGCGATCTCCTGTGTGACATGGGTGGGGCATTCTCATGAACTCTGGTACGGGCACCTCAAGGCAGGGCAGAGGCAAGGAAAGACGCCGGGGAGCGCGGCTGCTGGCGCAGTCGTTGATCCTGGCGGTGGTGGTATCGGGCGGCATCACGCCCGTGGCACGGGCCGAGAACGGGAAGCTGCCCGCGCTGCCGGAACCGCCGGAACCGCGCGTGGCCAAGGTCAGAGAGATCACCGGACAAGGCGCGGCGGAAGCCCGTGAGCGGGTTGCCAAGACCCAGGCCGCCAACGCCGAGCAGGCCCGGCGCGCGAAGGCCGAGCAGCGGGCCGCCTGGCCGGAGCCTGGCGAGGCGGAGGTGAAGCTCGCCGCCGGGAAGACGGCCAAGGCGTCACCGGGCGACCTGCCGGTGACCCTGAGCCCGCAGACCGAGGTGCCCGACGCGGCCGCAGGCGAGACCCGGGTCGCGGTGCTGGGCCAGAAAGCGGCGCGAGAGGCCGGAGTCACCGGTGTGCTGCTGACTGCCGAGGCGGACACCGCAGGCCGAGCAGCGGTGCGCGTCGACTACGGCGACTTCGCCGGAGTCGTCGGCGGCGGCTGGTCCCAGCGGCTGCGCCTGGTACGGCTCCCGGCCTGCGCGCTGACCACACCGCAGAAGACCGAATGCCGCAAGCAGACCCCACTCGCGTCGAGCAACGACATCACCGGTCAGACCGTCTCGGCGCAGGTCCCGTTGGCCGGGACCGAGAGCGGCCTCTCCACGCAGACCGCCGACGACACATCGGCGGCGACCGTGCTCGCGCTTACGGCGACATCCGCGGGAACGGGCCAGTCACCCACGGGAACGGGCGACTACTCCGCCACGGAGCTGTCCGAGTCGTCCTCCTGGCAGGCGGGCGGCAGCTCGGGGTCCTTCACCTGGTCCTACGACTTCATCCTGCCCCCCGCGGCGGCCGGCCCGTCCCCCGAACTGTCGCTGTCCTACGACTCCGGAAGCGTCGACGGCCGCACCGCCACCACCAACAACCAGGGCACCCCGGTGGGCGAAGGCTTCTCGCTTACCGAGTCCTACATCGAGCGCTCCTACGGAAGCTGCGACGACGACGGCCACAAGGACGTCTTCGACCGCTGCTGGAAGTACGACAACGCCCGCTTGGTGCTCAACGGCAAGGCCACCCGGCTGGTGAAGGTGGATTCCGACACCTGGCGGCTGCAGAACGACGACGACTCCAAGGTGACCCGCTCCACCGGTGCGGACAACGGTGACGACAACGGCGAGTACTGGACCGTGGTCACCGGTGACGGCACCAGATACGTCTTCGGCCGGGACAAGCTCGACGGCGCCGGCGACCAGCGCACCAACTCCACCTGGACCGTCCCGGTCTTCGGTGACGACTCCGGCGAGCCCGGCTACTCCCGGGACGATTCCTTCGCCGGACGCTCACTGACCCAGGCATGGCGGTGGAACCTGGACCACGTCGAGGACACCCACGGCAACGCCACCACCTACTGGTACGCCAAGGAGACCAACCACTACCGCAAGAACAAGGCCGACAAGGCCAACGCCTCCTACACCCGAGGCGGTTACCTGAAGGAGATCAAGTACGGACTGCGCAAGGGCGCGCTGTTCACCGACGACGCCGACGCCAAGGTCACTTTCACCCATGCCGAGCGGTGCACCGCGACCGACTGCTCGAAGCTGACCGAGGACACCGCCGACAACTGGCCGGACGTCCCCTACGACGCCATCTGCTCCGACGGAGACGATGACTGCGACTCCGCCGGACCGGCCTTCTTCACCCGCAAACGGCTGACCGGTGTTCACACCTGGTCCTGGTCGGCCGCTTCCTCCGCCCATGAGCCGGTGGACTCCTGGACGCTGGCACAGCAATACCTCGACGGCGGCGACATCGGAGACACCTCCGACCACGTCCTGACATTGAAGTCGATCAAGCGCACCGGCAAGGCCGCCACCGACCACATCGCGGTGAACCCGGTTGCCTTCACCTACCAGATGCGCCCGAACCGGGTGGATGGCACCGACGACATCCTGCCTCTGACCCGGCCGCGCATCTCCACCATCACCTCCGAGACCGGTGCGATCACCGATGTGACCCTCTCGGGTGAGGAGTGCCGCCGCAGCGAGGTCATGAAGGCGGCCGAGGACACCAACACACGCTCCTGCTACCCGCAGTACTGGCACGTCAACGGCGCCCGGGAGGCGTCGGTGGACTGGTTCCACAAGTACCGCGTCCTGGCCGTTGTCAACGCCGACCCCACCGGGAAGAACGGATCGGTCGAGCACGAGTACGTCTACTCGGGCGCCGCCTGGCACTACAGCGACGACCCGCTCACCCCGAAGAGCGAGCGGACCTGGTCGGACTGGCGCGGCTACCGCCAGGTGACCGCTTACACCGGCGCCAAGGACGTCACCCGTTCCAAAACCGTGTCCCACTACATGCAGGGCATGGACGGCGACAGGAGGAAGGACGGCAGCACCCGCTCGGTTGACGTCACCCCACCGGCCTCGCCCGACATCGGCGTCGCCGCGATCACCGACAGCGACCAGTACGCCGGCCAGCTGCGGCAGGAGGTCGTCTACGACGGTGCCACCGCCATCAGCGCCACCGTCAACGACCCATGGTCCAAGGAGACCGCCCGCCAGGACGCACCCGACGCCGGTGACCACATCGCCCGCTACGTGCGCACCAAGAAGAGCACCGACTACACCTATCTGACCGCCTCCCGGACCTGGCGGGCCAGGGCGGTCGCCACGACATACGACGACCACGGCATGCCCGCCACCGTCGACGACTCCGGCGAGGTCGGCAGGAGCGGCGACGAGACCTGCACCCGCACCTGGTACGCCCGCAACACCGCCGCCGGCCTGACCAGCCTGGTCTCCCGCACCCGCACCGTCGGCCGCTCCTGCTCGGTCACCGACGCCCAGCTGAACCTGCCGACCACCCCGGCCACTCGCGGCGACGCGCTCTCCGATGTCGCCACCGTCTACGACAACCCGCAGGCCACCGGCTGGACGGCGGCACAGAAGCCCACCAAGGGCGCGGCCACCTGGAACGGCCGCGCCACCGGCTACGCCGTCGCCACCACGGCGGACGGTGACCGTCTCCCCACCGGCTGGCAGACGGTCACCACCACGACCCACGACGCCCTCGGCCGCCTGCTGAGCGTCACCAACGCCGACGGCAAGGCGGTCACCACCGCCTACACGCCCGCCACGGCGGGCCCGCTGACCAAGACCAGGACCGCCGACCCCAAGGGGCACAAGGCCACCGAGTTCCTGGATCCGCGCCGCGGAATGGTCCAGCGAAGTTACGACCCGAACGGCGGGGAGACCCAGCTCGCCCATGACGCGCTCGGCCGGCTGACCGAGGTCTGGCTGCCCAACCGCGTCCGCGGCGAGGACCTTCCCAACACCAAGCTGGCCTACCACCTGTCCGACACCAGGCCCTCATGGGTGTCGACCTCGACGGTGCGGAAGGACGGCAAAACCTACAACACCGCCTACACTCTCTACGACGCGCTGCTGCGCCCCCTGCAGACCCAGTCCCCGACTCCGCGGGGCGGTCGGCTGCTGACCGACACCCGCTACGACACCCGCGGCCTGGCCCACGAGACCTACGCGGACATCTTCGACAACGCCAGTACCCCGAACGGGACCTACACCCGCGCCGAGCACGGCGAGGCACCCAAGCAGGTCCAGACCGTCTTCGACGGTGCCGAACGGGCCGTCTCCAGCAGCCTGCTCGTCCTCGGTGTGAAGAAGTGGAGCACCACCACCAGCTACACCGGAGACTCCACCGCCACCACCGCCCTCGACGGCGGCTCGGCTCAGCGGACCATCACCGACGTCCGGGACCGCACCGTCGAGACCCGCGAGTACGCCGGGGAGAGCCCGGCCGACGCCTCCTACGGCACCGGCCCGGGCACGCCATACACCGCGGTGAAGACCACCTACACCCTGGACGACCAGCAGCGGACCGTCACCGGTCCGGACGGCGCGAAATGGACCTACGGCTACGACCTGTTCGGCCGCCAGGTGAGCGCCGACGACCCGGACAAGGGTGAGACCACCACCGCGTACGACATCCTCGACCGCGCGGTCAAGAGCACCGACGCCCGCGGCAGGACCATCCTGACCGCCTACGACGAGCTCGACCGCGTCACCGGCACCTGGGCCGGGGAGAAGACCGACGCCGCACAACTGACCGCCCGCACCTACGACACTGTCCTCAAGGGGCAGCCGGCCACCTCCACCCGCTACGTGGGCGGCAAGGGTGGACAGGCGTACACCAAGGCCGTCACCGCCTACGACAGTCTGAACCGGCCTGTCGGCACCGCACTGCGGCTACCGGCGGACGACCCGTTCGTCCAGGCCGGGACACCCGCCGAGCTGACGTACGTCAGCGACTACAACATCGACGGCACCCTCGGTCTCGTCCGGGAACCCGCCCTCGGCGGCCTGCCGTCGGAGAACATCACGTACGGCCACAACGCGCTGGGCCAGGTCACCTCCGTCAGCGGCTCCACCGGCTACCTCCTGAACACCGACTACTCGGCCCTCGGACAGGCCCAGCAACTCGTCCTCGGCACCTCCAGCGAATCCGGAACCGCCAAGGCGTTCGTCAGCAACACCTATGAAGAGGGTACCGGTCGACTCACCCGCAGCCGTGTCACGGACCTGGACGGTGTACTGCAGGACCTCACCTACCGTTTCGACGACGCGGGCAATGTCACCTCCATCGCCGATCCCACCACTCTCGGCGGCATCGGCAAGGCCGAGACCCAGTGCTTCGACTACGACGGCCACCGCCGCCTGACCGAAGCATGGACTCCCGCCTCCCAGAATTGCTCCGACTCCCGCAGCGCGGGCCGCCTTTCCGGCCCGGCGCCGTACTGGAACAGCTACACCTACAACGACGCCGGACAGCGCACCAGCGAAACCGTTCACAAGACCGACGGCGCCGACACCACCACCTACTGTTACACCGGCGACAAGCCTCACACCCTCACCGGCACCAGCACAGACGCCGACTGCGCCAACCCCGACCGCACCTACGCCTACGACCCCTCGGGCAACACCACCCGCCGCCCCGGTGAGAGCGGCCCCCAGGAACTTGACTGGTCCGAGGAGGGGCACCTCACAGAACTCACGGAGAGCGACACCTCAACCGGCTACCTCTATGACGCCGACGGCACCTTGCTGATCCGCACCACCGAGGACGGCGAGCGGGTTCTGTACGCCGGAGCCACCGAACTCCACCTCAGAGCCGACGGCACCGCCTGGGCCCAGCGCTACTACTCTGCCGGAGACCTCACGGTCGCCCTCCGCACCAACGCCTCCGGCACCAACACACTCCGATACCTGGCCGGAGACCACCACGGCACCTCCACCCTGGCCATCAGCTCCGACACCCAGAAGGTCACCAAGCGCTACACCACCCCCTTCGGTGCCGAACGGGGCACACCTGTCGCGGGTCCCTGGCCCGACGACAAGCAGTTCCTGGGCAAGACCCACGACACCACCACCGGCCTCACCCACATCGGTGTCCGCCAATACGACTCGGGCACCGGCCAGTTCATCAGCGTCGACCCGCTTCTCAACCCCCGACAGCACCAGTCGGTCAACGGCTACAGCTACGCCGGGAACAACCCGGTCACCTTCGCCGATCCCACCGGCAAGGCGTACCCGGAGTGCGCCAGCGGGCAGTACGACTGCACCAACGGGTCCGGCGGAACCGGCGACATCAAGAAGATCAAGCGTGGTAAGAACTACCACAAGGAGACGGCGGCCCAGGGCGGAACAGGCGGTGGCCGCCAGTACGGCAACAGGGGAGGGGGAGGCGGGACCCACCGCAGCAGCAACAAGGTCGTCAAGATCCAGGTTGCGCCGCCGTCCTGCGCGTGGCGGGCCAACACCTGCTCCCAGCCTCCTACCGGTGAACCGGACTGGAAGTTCTTCTGGGACACGGGAACGGCTCTGCTGCTGCCCGATGTCGATGCCTGGGACCGGTGCTTCACCGAAGCGGACCTGGCCGGCTGCGGCTGGGCCGCCACAGACCTTCCCTGGCTGAAGGTCGTCAAGGGCGGCAAGATCCTGGCCAAGCCGCTGAAGGGGTGCAAGTGCTTCCTGGCCGGCACTGATGTCCTCATGGCCGACGGGACGACCAAGGACATCGAGGACGTCGAACTCGGTGACAAGGTGCTGGCCACCGACCCCGAGACGGGCGAGACAGGGCCCAGAGAGGTCACCCGTCTGATCGTCACCGAGGACGACAAGCACTTCAACAAGCTGTCCATCGCCACCGGTGATGGCGTCGAGACCCTCACGGCGACCCATGAGCACCCCTTCTGGTCCCCGTCGGAGAAGCGCTGGGTCGAGGCCGAGGATCTGCGCCCCGGCATGACGCTGCTGACGGACGAGAACGAGACCGTCATCGTCACCGCCAACCGCCCCTTCACCAAGCGGGCGACGACCTACAACCTCACCGTCGACGACCTCCACACGTACTATGCGCTGGCAGGCGAGACGCCGGTACTCGTCCACAACAGCAACTGTGACGCCCCTTCTGGTTCACTGCAGGGGCAGAAACTTGCCGACCGGTTGCGCAAGGAGTCGGCTGGATCCCCCTTCACGCCAGGTGGATTCTTGGAACCGGAAGCTATCGAAAATTCCCGGCTGATCATGCCTGGAAGTGATATGAATAATAAGGCGCTTAGGGCTAGGCTTGAGGAGCGTGGAGGCGTCTCCCAGTGGGGTAAGTACAGCACGGAGACTCATCAAAGCTCCTATGGCGACTATCAGGTTCACTATTACATGAACAGCACCACTGGTGAGGTAATGTATGGCTTTGACTACAAAGTGGTGATGAATCGTCGATAGGAGCCTGGTGTGAAGGTAAAGTTCGTAGGTGCTGATGGGCATGAGCAGCGTATCCGCCAAGGTTCACAGGTCTTGCGTGTCGACAGGGTGTACGTCGTTTTGGAGGTCTACTGCCAGTCGGACGGTCAGAATTACCTCAGAATCGAACACCGGTCGGACGACCTTCCGCCGCTATTCGACTCATGCCTCTTCGAGGTTGTTGATGCGAAAATTTCTCCGGTATGGAGAGTCTCGACAGGTTGGGATGGTTCGTTGAGGATGGCACCGGAAGAATGGCATGCCGAAGGTTTCTGGGATGATTTCATGAATCACGACCCCTGCGCCATCGAGAAGTACGAGCGTTGCAGAGATGCCATTTTGCGGAGCTGAGACTCGAACAGACCAGGCCGTGAGTTGATCGCAGTCGCGTTTCACTCTGGAAGGTCGCGACTGCAGATTGGAAGCCCCGCCAGGTGCGTCCTGACGGGGCTTCTGTGTGGTGTGACGGCAGTAGTTGACGGCAACGTCAGCGGACGAGGACGGTGCAGGGTGGCGGTTCGTCGCCGTCGGAGCTGAGCGTCTTGGTGGTTTCCCGGCCGCCGAATGCGGGAGTGCTGGAGGCGGAGTTGGACGTGGAGCAGAAGGTGGCGGTGACGCCAGTAAGCGGGGCGGCCGAGGAGTTCCCATGGCGAGGTCGATGCCCTGTTCCGGAGGTGAGGCGCGTGCGGTTGCCGGAAGTCCGCCGCAACCAAACACCCTCCCCGGATGTCTCACCTCCGCCGACACCGGCGGGCGGTGACGGCTGTGAACCCGGGCCCGGGCCCGAGGGGGGACGGAACGAGTTGAGAACCATCACACGAGCCGCGCTGACCTGTCTGGCGGGTGCCGGTGTACTCGCCTCCGTCTCCGGGACGGCGCAGGCCGTCCCGGAGGCCGGGGGCGGCTCCCGGCCGGTGCCGAGGGTGGAGCGGACGGTGGAGCAGGGGTACGCGCTGAACTGCTCCGGCAGTTCCGGCGGTGTCTCCGTCACCGTGGACCTGTACCAGAACTCCGCGTTCGGCTCGCACACCGGCGTCTCCGTCGAGACCCCGGAGGGCGAGTACGGCGGCGGCCGCGGTCCGGTGGAGGCCCCGCTGTTCTCCGACGGAGCCGTCAGCGCCGACATCCCGCTCCGGCGGCTGGACGACACCGGGGAGCCGGCCGGCGAGGCGGTCGTCACCGGCACCTACGGGGCCGCCGGGAAGCCCACCCGGGTGCACGAGGTGATCGAGGACCCGGCGAACCACTACGTGATCACCCGGGGCACCAACACACCGCTGACGGCCTCCGTCACCGCGGAGGTACTCGGCGAGCGCGTGCCGCTGGCCTGCTCCACCGCCTTCGCCTTCGACCTCACGGTCACCCGGGTGACCGCGGGCCGGGGCTGACGCGCGCCGCCGTCCCGGCGCACCGGAAGGGGTGCCGGGACGGCGGCGGGGGTGCGGCCGCATGCCCGGCCCGCGGCCCAGGGGCGGATGCCGCGCTCCCGCTCCCCGGTGCGCCGGAAGACGGGTGTCAGGAGTCCTTGAGCGGGTCGTGTCCCCAGTTCATCAGCGAGTGGCGCCAGGTGGTGTCGGCGATGTCGCCGGAGGGGCGCTGGGCCAGGTGCCGTTTGATGTAGCCGGTCACCTTGCGCATGTGCGCGAGGTCGTCGTCGCTCAGGCCGGACTTCGAGGTGCGCAGCAGGTCGAGGATGCGGCGGCCGGAGGCGTGGCCGGTGCTCTCCCCACCGTCCTTGTGCTGTCCGGCGGCCTTGGACTCCTCGCTCCCCAGCCACTCCTCGAGCTGTTCGGGGGTGAGGTTGACCAGCTCGTGGAACTCACCGATGATCTCGTCGCGGTCGCCCCGGTGCTCAGTCATCCCCGGAGTCCTTCTCGTGCAGGGCGTCGGGGCGGTGGACCGCTTCGCCGCCGGACTTCTCGCTGCGCACCCGGTACTGCGGATCGTCGGGGGAGGCGTTCACCGTACGGCCGGCGGCCTCGGTGCGGGAGGTGATCTCCTCCTCGACCCGGCCGACGGCCTCGCCACCGTGGCTCTTCCAGGAGACCTTGTCTCCCTTGCGCGGTTTCCCGCTCTTCTTCGCCATGGTTCCTCCCGCAGAGAAGACAGCAGAACCAGAAAGCAGCATTATTGTAACTTTTCGCCCGTGTTGCGGCTTTTGGAAGTCCTGTCGGGTGGAGGGCCCCGCGAGGGACCTCGGGACCGGAGCCCTGGGGGAGGCGTGCGGACGCCGCACCCCTGTCCGGCCTGCGGAAACGCAGACCGGACAGGGGTGCGGCGGCGTTCCGGAAACCGGCACTCAGATGTCGCGGAACGTCTCGATCTGCGCGCCCACCGAGTTCAGCCGTTCGGCCAGCTCCTCGTAGCCGCGGTTGATCACGTAGACGTTGCGCAGCACCGAGGTGCCCTCGGCCGCCATCATCGCCAGCAGCACCACCACCGCCGGGCGCAGCGCGGGCGGGCACATCATCTCGGCGGCACGCCAGCGGGTGGGGCCCTCGACCAGCACGCGGTGCGGGTCCAGCAGCTGCAGGCGCCCGCCGAGCCGGTTGAGGTCGGTCAGGTAGATCGCCCGGTTGTCGTACACCCAGTCGTGGATGAGGGTCTTGCCCTGGGCGGTGGCGGCGATGGCCGCGAAGAAGGGCACGTTGTCGATGTTGATGCCGGGGAACGGCATCGGGTGGATCTTGTCGATCGGCGCCTCCAGCTTGGAGGGCCGCACGGTGAGGTCCACCAGCCGGGTGCGGCCGTTGTCGGCGTGGTACTCGGCGCCGCGGTCGTGGTCCAGGCCCATCTCCTCCAGCACGGCCAGCTCGATCTCCAGGAACTCGATCGGCACCCGGCGGATCGTCAGCTCCGACTCGGTGACCACGGCGGCGGCCAGCAGGCTCATCGCCTCGACCGGGTCCTCGGAGGGGGAGTAGTCCACGTCCCGGTCGATGTGCGGCACGCCGTGCACGGTCAGCGTCGTGGTGCCCACGCCCTCGATCCGCACGCCCAGCTCCTCCAGGAAGAAGCACAGGTCCTGGACCATGTAGTTGGGGGAGGCGTTGCGGATGACGGTGACCCCGTCGTGGCGGGCGGCGGCCAGCAGGGCGTTCTCGGTGACGGTGTCCCCGCGCTCGGTCAGCACGATCGGGCGGGTGGGGCGCACCGAGCGGTCCACCACCGAGTGGTACGTGCCCTCGGTGGCGGTGACCTCCAGGCCGAAGTGCCGCAGCGCGCTCATGTGCGGCTGGACGGTGCGGGTGCCCAGGTCGCAGCCGCCGGCGTAGGGGATGCGGAAGCGGTCCATCCGGTGCAGCAGCGGGCCGAGGAACATGATGATGCTGCGGGTGCGGCGGGCGGCCTCGGCGTCGATGGCGTCCAGGTCCAGCTCGGCCGGGGGCACGATCTCCAGGTCGGCGCCGTCGTTGACCCAGCGGCTCCGTACCCCGATGGAGCCCAGCACCTCCAGGATGCGGTAGACCTCCTCGATCCGGGCGACCCTGCGCAGCAGGGTGCGCCCGCTGTTCAGCAGGGCGGCGCACAGCAGCGCGACACCGGCGTTCTTGCTGGTCTTGACGTCGATGGCGCCCGACAGCCGGCGGCCTCCGACGACCCGCAGATGCATCGGGCCCGAGTAGCCCAGTGAGACGATCTCACTGTCGAGGGCCTCGCCGATGCGGGCGATCATCTCAAGGCTGATGTTCTGGTTGCCGCGCTCGATGCGGTTGATCGCGCTCTGGCTGGTGGCCAGCGCCTCCGCCAACTGCGTCTGGGTCCAGCCACGATGCTGCCGGGCGTCACGGATGAGCTTGCCGATGCGCACGAGGTAGTCGTCGGTCATGAGGCCGATGTTATCTCAGATATGAGATGTCAACTTCTGAGAGGAAGGGTGTGTTCCGCTCTTCCTCGCGTCTTCCCCGTGACGTCCTCGCGTTCTTCTCCGTGTTTCCACTTCCCGGCGGAGCAAGGGGGCCGGCCGGGTGAAACCGCCGGGCCCGGCCCGCCCGGTTGGGACGGGGTGTGCGGGTACCCGGAAAGCGGGCCGGGGCATGACCGCGGGGCGGTCATGTACTAGAGTTATCTCGACATCGAGATATCTACCGAGGGACGTACCGCCGTCGCGTCCGCCGACAGAACCGGTGGGATGAGCCGAACTTAGGCGAACCTTACCGGAGGAGTCGGGGTCCGGGACGGCAGGATCGCGGTGGTACGCGCGAACTCATGCAATTGAAGGAGACTGTCGTGTCGGCGAACAGCTTCGACGCCCGCAGCACGCTGCAGGTGGGCGACGAGTCGTACGAGATCTTCCGGCTGGACAAGGTGGAGGGTTCCGCCCGGCTGCCGTACAGCCTGAAGGTGCTGCTGGAGAACCTCCTGCGGACCGAGGACGGCGCGAACATCACCGCCGACCACATCCGTGCCCTGGGTGGCTGGGATCCCGAGGCCCAGCCCAGCCAGGAGATCCAGTTCACGCCGGCCCGCGTGATCATGCAGGACTTCACCGGTGTGCCCTGTGTGGTCGACCTCGCCACCATGCGAGAGGCCGTCAAGGAGCTGGGCGGCGACCCGGCGCGCATCAACCCGCTGGCCCCCGCCGAGCTGGTCATCGACCACTCGGTGATCGCCGACGTCTTCGGCGCCCCGGACTCGTTCAAGCGCAACGTGGAGCTGGAGTACGGCCGCAACCGGGAGCGCTACCAGTTCCTGCGCTGGGGCCAGACCGCCTTCGACGAGTTCAAGGTCGTACCGCCGGGCACCGGCATCGTCCACCAGGTCAACATCGAGCACCTGGCCCGCGTGGTCATGGTCCGCGACGGCCGGGCCTACCCCGACACCCTGGTGGGCACCGACTCGCACACCACCATGGTCAACGGCCTGGGCGTGCTCGGCTGGGGCGTCGGCGGCATCGAGGCCGAGGCCGCGATGCTCGGCCAGCCCGTCTCCATGCTCATCCCGCGGGTGGTCGGCTTCAAGCTGACCGGCGAGCTGCCCACCGGCACCACCGCCACCGACCTGGTGCTGACCATCACCGAGATGCTGCGCGAGCACGGCGTCGTCGGCAAGTTCGTCGAGTTCTACGGCGAGGGCGTCTCCGCGGTGCCGCTGGCCAACCGCGCCACCATCGGCAACATGTCGCCGGAGTTCGGCTCCACCGCCGCGATCTTCCCCATCGACGGCGAGACCATCACCTACCTCAAGCTCACCGGTCGCACCGAGCAGCAGCTCGCCCTGGTCGAGGCGTACGCCAAGGAGCAGGGACTGTGGCTCGACCCGGCCGCCGAGCCGGCGTTCTCCGAGCACCTGGAGCTGGACCTGTCCACGGTGGTCCCCTCCATCGCCGGCCCCAAGCGCCCGCAGGACCGCATCGCGCTGTCCGAGGCCAAGCGGCAGTTCCGCGCCGACCTGCCCAACTACGTCGCCGCCGGCGTCACCGGCGGCGAGGACCGCAGGGCGGGCGTGCCGCAGCAGGAGCAGCCGCACGGCGTGACCTCCCCGGTGGACGAGGCGAGCGCCGAGTCCTTCCCGGCCAGCGACCCGCCCGCCTACGGCACCGGGGAGAACGGCGGCGGCGCCCCGCAGCACTCCGCCGCCGCCACCGCCGACGGCCGCCCGAGCAACCCCGCGCGGGTGACGGCCCCCGACGGGAGCGAGTACGAGCTCGACCACGGCGCGGTGGCCATCGCGGCCATCACCTCCTGCACCAACACCTCCAACCCGTACGTCATGGTCGGCGCCGCGCTGCTGGCCAAGAAGGCCGTCGAGCGGGGCCTGACCCGCCGGCCGTGGGTGAAGACCACCCTGGCCCCCGGTTCCAAGGTCGTCATGGACTACTACGACCGGGCCGGTCTGACCCCGTACCTGGACAAGCTGGGCTTCAACCTGGTCGGCTACGGCTGCACCACCTGCATCGGCAACTCCGGCCCGCTGCCGGAGGAGGTCTCCCAGGCCGTCAACGACAACGACCTGGCGGTGACGGCGGTGCTGTCCGGCAACCGCAACTTCGAGGGCCGGATCAACCCCGACGTCAAGATGAACTACCTGGCGTCCCCGCCGCTGGTCGTCGCCTACGCCATCGCCGGCTCGATGGACGTCGACATCACCAGCGAGCCGCTGGCCACCGACTCCGACGGCAACCCGGTGTACCTGCGGGACATCTGGCCGTCCGAGCAGGAGGTCGAGGAGGTCGTCGCCTCCACCATCGGCCAGGAGATGTTCAACACCAGCTACTCCGACGTCTTCGCGGGCGACGCCCAGTGGCAGGCGCTGCCGGTCCCCACCGGCGACACCTTCGAGTGGGACCCGGAGTCCACCTACGTCCGCAAGCCCCCGTACTTCGAGGGCATGGGCACCGAGCCGGAGCCGGTCCAGGACATCTCCGGCGCCCGGGTGCTGGCCAAGCTGGGCGACTCGGTCACCACCGACCACATCTCCCCGGCCGGCGCCATCAAGGCCGACACCCCGGCGGGGAAGTACCTCACCGAGCACGGGGTGGCGCGCCGCGACTTCAACTCCTACGGCTCGCGCCGCGGCAACCACGAGGTCATGATCCGCGGCACCTTCGCCAACATCCGGCTGCGCAACCAGATCGCGCCCGGCACCGAGGGCGGCTACACCCGCGACTTCACGCAGGAGGGCGGGCCGGTCTCCTTCATCTACGACGCCTCCCAGAACTACCAGGCCGCCGGCATCCCGCTGGTCGTCCTGGCGGGCAAGGAGTACGGCTCGGGCTCCTCGCGCGACTGGGCCGCCAAGGGCACCGCGCTGCTGGGCGTGCGGGCCGTCATCGCCGAGAGCTACGAGCGCATCCACCGCTCGAACCTGATCGGCATGGGCGTGCTGCCGCTGCAGTTCCCGGAGGGGCAGACCGCGGAGTCGCTGGGCCTGGCGGGTGAGGAGACCTTCTCCATCAGCGGCATCACCGCGCTCAACGAGGGCGGCGTACCGCGGACGGTGAAGGTGACCACCGACACCGGCGTGGAGTTCGACGCCGTGGTCCGCATCGACACGCCCGGTGAGGCGGACTACTACCGCAACGGCGGAATCATGCAGTACGTCCTCCGTTCGCTGCTGCGCAAGTGACCGGGCGCCCCGCCGCCACCGGCTGAGAAGACGCCCGGCCGGCGGGGTCCCGAGTACCGGTGGAGCCGTACCTCCCTTGGTGGGAGGTACGGCTCCACCGCGTTTCCCGGAGGTCTCAACTCGGGAAAGTCTGACAGCCGACCACGCATCGATCTTGCCCACCGGAAGGGAAGTGGACTATACCTGTCGGCGTCCGAGCGGTCGTATGAGAAGACCGCGGGCCCGGGAGAGAGCGGTCATCGGCACGGCCCCGCACGGCCCCCGTACGGTTCTGCGCAGCCCCGGCACACATCCCGACAACCCAGCTTCATCAACTCACCGGCGGTGCCCGGAGACCCCGGCACACCACCCGAGTCCCGGAGAAGGCGAGGACCTGAGCATGGGATCCACCGATGTCAACCGTCGTGATCTGATCAAGCGGGCCACCGCGGCGGGCCTGGTCGCCGTCCCCGCCATGGGTGTGCTGTCCTCCTGCGCCACCGGTGGCGACGGCGACAACGGCGACAAGGGGGTCGCCGGGGGGAAGAAGACCGACGACAACCCCCTGGGCGTCAACAAGGACGCGGGCCTGGACTTCGTCATCTTCGACGGCGGCTTCGGCACCCAGTACGGCAAGGACGCCGCGAAGATCTACGAGCAGAACTACGGCAAGGTCAAGCTCACCGCCACCCAGAAGATCCGCTCGCTCCTCCAGCCCAGGATGGTCGGCGGCAACCCGCCGGACCTCATCGACAACTCCGGCGCCGAGCAGATGGACAACCCCACCCTGGCGGCCAAGGACCAGCTCACCGAGCTGAGCCCGCTGCTGGACGCCCCCTCGGTCGACGACCCGGACACCAAGGTCCGCGACACCCTCTTCCCCGGCACCATCGAGATGGGCCAGTACGGTGACGAGAAGGTCTGGTGCCTGAACTACGCCTTCACCGTCTACGGCCAGTGGTACTCGAAGAAGCTGCTCGCGGACAACGACTGGGAGTACCCGAAGACCTGGGACGAGATGCTCGCCCTGTGCGCCAAGGCCAAGAAGAAGGGCATCGCGGGCTGGACGTACGCCGGCCAGCACCCGTACTACATCCCCTTCACCCTCTACCCGTTCATCGGGAAGATCGGCGGCCCCGAGGCGCTGAAGAACATCGACAACCTGGAGCCCAACGCCTGGAAGCAGGACGCGGTCAAGAGCGCCTTCGAGGCCTACTACGAACTGGCCGCCAAGGGCTACGTCCTCAAGGGCACCCCGGGCCTGGACCACATCCAGTCCCAGACTCAGTGGACCAAGGGCAAGTGCCTGTTCATCCCCAACGGCTCCTGGGTGGAGAACGAGGCCGCCGACACCACGCCGAAGGACTTCGAGATGGCCGTCGGCCCGGTCACCGGTCTGGACGCCTCCGACAAGCTGCCCTTCGGCACCCTGTGGGCACAGGCGGGTGAGCCGTTCATCGTGCCCAGGGACGCCCGGAACGCGGCCGGCGGCATGGAGTTCCTGCGGATCATGCTGAGCAAGCAGTCCGCGCAGAACTTCTCCAAGCTGGTGAAGTCGCTGAGCTGTGTCGCCGGGGCCACCGACGGCCTGGACATGTCCTCCGGCCTCGCCTCGGCCAGCAAGGCGCTGGAGGACGCCGGGGACAACGTGCTCAACCCCCGGCTCTTCGACTGGTACCCGACCCTCCACAAGCAGCAGGTCGGCTCGGTGCTCGCCGAGCTGATGGCCGGCCGGACGAAGCCGGCCGACGCCATGAACAAGTGTCAGGAGTACGCCGACCGGACGGCGAAGGACGACTCCGTGAAGAAGTACAAGCACGCCTGAACGGCCGGGGGACGCCGGGGAACAGCCGACGACACGCAGACGGGACGAGGGCGGCATGGCCAGTGACAGCCGTACGGCGGCCGGGGCCACCGGGGCGCCGGCACCACCGGCGGGGACCGGTGCGAAGCGGGGTGCCGGGAAGCGGGGAGGACCGCGCAACTCCCCGCACTACCGGACCTATCTGAAGTACCGCTTCATCGCGGGCTTCCTCGCGGTGCCGCTGGTGCTCTACGGCATCCTGGTCGTGTCGCCCTTCTTCCAGACGTTCTGGTACTCGCTGACCGACTGGACGGGGCTGAGCAGCGACTTCGCCTTCGTCGGGCTGGACAACTTCGAGCGGCTGCTGGACGACGAGATCTTCCGCAAGGCGCTGTGGCACAACGTCCTGCTGCTGCTGGTCCTGCCGGTCCTCACCCTGGGCCTGGGCGTCTTCTTCGCCTTCATGCTCAACGTCGGGGGCCGGCACCGGCGGGGCGAGGCGGTCGCCGGGGTCCGCGGCTCGCACTTCTACAAGATCGTCTACTTCTTCCCGCAGGCCCTGTCCATCGCGATCGTCGTGGTGCTGTGGAAGTACATCTTCAACCCGGCCGGCGGCCTGCTCAACGGCGTGCTGACGGTCCTCGGCCTGGAGGAGTGGCACCAGAGCTGGCTGGGCGACCCGCGGCTGGCCTTCTGGTGCGTCGTGGTCGTGATGGTGTGGGCGAACGTCGGGTTCTACGTGGTGCTGTTCTCCGCCGCGATGGGCTCGATCCCCCGGGAGATCTACGAGGCGGCGCTGCTGGACGGCGCGGGCCGGGTCGCCACGTTCTTCCGCGTCACCCTGCCGCTGATGCGCGACACCGTGCAGACCGGCTGGGTGTACATGGGCATCATGGCGCTCGACGCCTTCGCCGTGGTGCACATCCTGACGGTGAACCAGGGCGGCCCCGCCTACTCGACCATCGTCACGCCGGTCTACCTCTACAACAAGGCGTTCCAGGACGGACAGGCCGGTTACGCGACCGCCGTGGCCGTGGCCCTGCTGATCGTCACCATGATCTTCGCCGTGGTGGCGATGACGCTCGGGCGGAGCAAGGACCGGATCGAGTTCTGACCAGGACGCGTGGGGAGAGCAACACCATGACCGCAGCAGGACCGTCCCCCTCCATCCGCCCGGGGGACCCCGAGGAGACCGCCGCGGCCCTCACCAGGGGCACCGGCGAGGACACCGGGGGCGCGGACACCACGGACACCCCCGGCGGCGCCGGGGCCGGGAAGCCGCCGCGGAAGCCGGAGCGACCAGAGCCCGGCGGCGAGGGCCGCACCCTCAACGCCTTCTCGCACGCCTTCCTGGTGCTGTGGGCCGTGCTGGCCGCGGGCCCCCTGCTGTGGGCGGTGATGAACTCCTTCAAGTCCTCCGGCGCCATCCTGGAGGACCCCTGGTCACTGCCGTCGAAGCTGCACTGGGACAACTGGTCCTTCGCCTGGAACGAGGCCAACATCGGCCAGTACACGGTCAACTCGCTGATCGTGGTGGCCGGTTCGGTGTTCGGCACCATGCTGCTGGGCTCGATGGTGGCGTACGTCCTGGCCCGCTACGACTTCCCCGGCAACCGGCTGGTCTACTTCCTGTTCGTCGGCGGCATGGCCTTCCCGATCATCGTCGCCCTGGTACCGCTGTTCTTCGTGATGAAGAACTTCGCGCTGCTGGACACCTACCACGGCCTGATCCTGGTCTACATCGCCTACTCGCTGCCGTTCACCGTCTTCTTCATGGCGGCCTTCTTCCGGACGCTGCCCGCCTCCATCGCGGAGGCGGCGGAGATCGACGGCGCCTCGCACAGCCGGATCTTCTTCCAGGTGATGCTGCCGATGGCCAAGCCCGGCCTGATAAGCGTGGGGATCTTCAACTTCCTGGGCCAGTGGAACCAGTACCTGATCCCCCAGGTGGTGCACGTGGGGGACCCCGACAAGTACGTCCTCACCCAGGGCCTGGCCAACCTGGCGGCCCAGACGGGCTACCGGGGCAACTGGGGCGGCCTCTTCGCGGGCCTCACCCTGGCGGTGCTGCCCATCCTGGTGGTCTACGTGGTCTTCCAGCGCCAGGTGCAGGCCGGGCTGACGGCCGGCGCCCTGAAGTAGCGCTTCTTGCCCGCCGTCTCCGGCATGCCGGGCATGTCCGGCCCGGGTGGTCTCCCGCGTTCGACTTCTTGACGGGCTCCCCGGCGGCCGCCCCCGGGGAGCCCGTCCTCCCGCGGCGAACGCCCCGGACGCACGGCTCGTCACCCTCCGTGACTGTTCGACGGGTGAACGTCCACCCCGCTCAAGGTCTTGACGGGAGACAGCGCTTCAAGCTGTCCTTGGAGTTCACGTGTTGGAGACAAGCCGCACCCCCGTCGGCGAGGTGCGGCGGACGGGCCGGCGGTCGGGCCGCCCGTCGAGGCGGGAGTGGATGAGTCGTGGAGACTCCGGGGTCGCAGTCCTCGCTGCACCGGGCCAATCTGGAACGGGTGGTACGGGCGGTGCGCATGGCGGGCTCGCTGACGCAGGCGGAGATCGCCAGGACCACCGGACTGTCGGCCGCGACGGTCTCCAACATCGTCCGGGAGCTGAAGGACAACGGCACCGTCGAGGTCACGCCCACCTCCGCCGGCGGCCGCCGGGCCCGCAGCGTCTCGCTGTCGGGGGACGCCGGGATCGTCGTGGGCGTCGATTTCGGCCACTCCCATCTGCGGGTGGCCGTCGGCAACCTGGCCCACCAGGTGCTCGCCGAGGAGTCCGAGCCGATCGACGTGGACGCCTCCGCCTCCCAGGGCTTCGACCGGGCCGAACGACTGGTCGAGCGGCTGATCGCCGCCACCGGCTTCCGGCGCGAGAAGGTCATCGGGATCGGCCTGGGCGTTCCCGGCCCGATCGACGTGGAGACCGGGGCGCTGGGCTCCACCGCCATCCTGCCGGGCTGGGTCGGCGCCAACCCCCGCGAGGAGATGTCCGCCCGGCTCGGCGTGACGGTCCACGTCGACAACGACGCCAACCTGGGCGCGCTCGGCGAGCTGGTGTGGGGCAGCGGGCGCGGCGCACGGGACCTGGCGTACATCAAGGTGGCCAGCGGGGTCGGCGCGGGGCTGGTGATCGACGGCCGGATCTACCGGGGCCCGGGCGGTACGGCGGGGGAGATCGGCCACATCACCCTGGACGAGTCCGGGCCGGTGTGCCGCTGCGGCAACCGCGGCTGCCTGGAGACGTTCACCGCCGCCCGCTACGTACTGCCCCTGCTGTACTCCAGCCACGGCTCCGACCTGACCATGACCGAGGTGGTCAGGCTCGCCCGCCGCGGTGACCTGGGCTGCCGCCGGGTGGTGGCCGACATCGGGCGCCATGTCGGCAGCGGGGTGGCCAATCTGTGCAACGTGCTGAACCCCAGCCGGATCGTGCTCGGCGGCGACCTGGCGGAGGCCGGCGAGCTGGTGCTCGACCCGATCCGCGACTCCGTCTCCCGGTACGCCATCCCCAGCGCCGCCCGGCGGCTGACGGTGGTGCCGGGCGCCCTGGGCGGCCGTGCCGAGGTGCTCGGCGCGCTGGCGCTGGTGCTGAGCGAGATGGGCGACTCCACGCTGCTGGACGGCTCACCGGGCACCCTGAGCGCCGTGCCCGCGGTCGCGGCGTCCGCCGGGGCCTGAGCGGGCGCTCCCCTCCCCGGCGCGCGCCGGGGCACCGGGGCACGTCCCGCCGGAGCCGTGTCCGGGGCGGCCCGTGCGGTCGCCGCCGGCCCGGCATGAGGCCGAAACGGCCGAAAACCGATGAACCCGAGCGGGTGGGAAGCCGCTCTTCGACGGAAGAGAGCGCTCCCTTGGACACTCTGCGTTCACCTTGTTCACGCATGGCATTGTTGTGGTCTCGTTAAAGATTTACTTCTTGACGGCGGACACTCGTGCGAGTTGACTTCCAGCCACCTCGGCCGCAGTGACGCGGCCTCGTCAGGGAGGTTCTGGATGAACACGCAACTGCGCCGTGCTGCCGTGGCAGTGGCCGCCGCCGCCATGGCCGTCTCGCTCGCCGCCTGCGGCAGCGCCAAGGAGGCCAGTGACAACGGCTCGGGCGGCGACGACAAGAAGAAGGACGGCCCGCTGACCATCGGCCTGCTGATGCCGGACGACCAGACGGCCCGTTACGAGAACTTCGACCGGCCGCTGATCGAGGAGCGGGTCAAGGAACTCTGCGCCGACTGCGAGATCAGCTACGTCAACGCCAAGCAGGACGCCTCGGTCCAGCAGCAGCAGATGAACTCGATGGTCACCAAGAAGGTGGACGTGATCATCCTGGACGCGGTGGACTCCAAGTCCATCGCCAACTCGGTCAAGAAGGCCGACGACGCCGGCATCCCCGTCGTCGCCTACGACCGGCTGGCCGAGGGCCCGATCTCCGCCTACACCTCCTTCGACAACGAGGAGGTCGGCAAGGTCCAGGGCCAGGCGCTGCTGGACGCGCTGGGCGACAAGGCGGACGACGGCCAGATCGTGATGATGAACGGGTCGCCGACCGACCCCAACGCGGCGCTGTTCAAGAAGGGCGCCAAGTCCGTCCTCGACGGCAAGGTCAAGGTGGGCAAGTCCTACGACACCACCAACTGGGAGCCGGGCGAGGCCAACAAGAACATGAACGGCGCCATCGCCTCCCTGGGCAAGGAGAACATCGTCGGCGTCTACTCCGCCAACGACGGTCTGGCGGGCGGCATCATCACCGCGCTCAAGAGCGCCGGGGTCAGCCCGCTGCCCCCGGTCACCGGCCAGGACGCCGAACTGGCGGGTGTCCAGCGCATCGTCGCGGGCGAGCAGTACATGACGGTCTACAAGCCGTTCAAGCCCGAGGCCTACGCCGCCGCCGAGATGGCCGTCGCCCTCGGCCGCGGTGAGGAGCCCGACACCGACGCCACCGTGGACAGCCCGACCCACAAGGGCATCCCCGCGACGCTGATCCAGCCGATCTCGGTGACCGCCGACAAGGTCGAGGAGACCATCGTCAAGGACGGCCTCTACAAGGTCGAGGAGATCTGCACCTCCAAGTACGCCGCGGCGTGCAAGAAGGTCGGCCTGCAGTAAGCGGTACGGCCAGTCCCTTCGATCCCGCCGGTGCCCGCGCCCCCTCCACCCACCGGGGGCGCGGGCACCGGGCGGCTGGTTCCCACCCGTTCTAGGAGTTGGTTCACGTGTCCGCTACGCCCGTGCTGGCGTTGCGCGGAATCTCCAAGCGCTTCGGTGCCGTACAGGCACTCACCGATGTCGAACTGGAGGTCCACGCCGGCGAGGTGGTCGCCCTGGTGGGCGACAACGGTGCCGGAAAGTCCACCCTCGTCAAGGCCATCGCCGGCGTCGGCCCCGCCGACGAGGGCGTCTTCGAGTGGCAGGGTGCCCCCGTCGAGGTCAACAGGCCGCACGACGCCCAGGACCTGGGCATCGCGACCGTCTACCAGGACCTCGCGCTGTGCGACAACCTCGATGTCGTCGCCAACCTGTTCCTCGGCCGCGAGATCATGCACGGCAGGGTTCTCGACGAGATCGAGATGGAGCGCCGCAGCCGCGAGCTGCTCGACACCCTGTCGATCCGCATCCCCAGCGTCCGCATCCCCATCGCCTCGCTCTCCGGCGGCCAGCGGCAGACTGTCGCGATCGCCCGTTCCATGCTGGGCGAGCCCAAACTGGTCATCCTCGACGAGCCCACCGCAGCCCTCGGCGTCGAGCAGACCGCACAGGTGCTCGACCTGGTCGACCGGCTCCGCGAACGCGGTCTCGCCGTCATCCTCATCAGCCACAACATGGCGGACGTCAAGGCGGTCGCCGACCGGGTGGCGGTGCTCCGCCTCGGTCGCAACAACGGTGTCTTCGACGTCGCGACCACATCGCAGGAAGAGATCATCTCCGCCATCACCGGCGCCACGGACAACGCCGTGACCCGCCGCAAGGCGCGTACCGCGGGGAGCCGACCGTGAGTGAGACCAACCTTTCCAAGAACCCCTCCGACGCCGCCGCGGACGGCACCGCGGACGGTGCCGGGAAGGACGCCCCGGCCAACGGCAACGGCACCGGTGTCGCCAAGGGGGCCACCGCCGCCCTCGACCCGCGGCTGCTGGTGCGCGAGCAGGGCCTCGCCGGCTACTGGACCGACTTCAAGCGGAAGATGCGCACCGGCGAACTGGGCTCCGTCCCGGTCGTGGTCGGGCTGATCGTCATCTGGGCCATCTTCCAGTCGATGGACTCGGCCTTCCTGTCCGCGGAGAACCTCTCCAACCTGTCGGTCTACATCGTCGGCACCGGCCTGATCTCCGTCGGCATCGTCTTCGTACTGCTGCTGGGGGAGATCGACCTGTCGGTCGGCTCGGTCAGCGGTCTGGCCTCCGCCGTCTTCGCCGTACTGGCCGTCAACAACGGGATGAACGAGTGGCTGGCGCTGGTGCTGGCCCTGCTCACCGGCGCGGCGGTCGGCGCGTTCCACGGCTTCTTCTTCGCGAAGATCGGCGTGCCGGCCTTCGTGGTCACCCTCGCCGGCCTGCTGGCCTGGAACGGTCTGATGCTGAAGGTGCTGGGCACCACCGGCACCATCAACCTGGACAGCGAGGGCCTGGTCGCCAACTTCTCCAACCACTACTTCAACGACGTCGCCGTCGCCTACGGCACCGCGCTGGTGGCGGTCGCCGTCTTCTTCGCCGCCCAGTACTCCGGCGCCCGGCGCCGGGCGGCGGCCGGCATCCCCTTCCGCCCGATGACCGAGATCGTGGTCCGCACCGCCGTGCTGGCCGTGCTGGCCTTCGGTGCCGCCTACATGCTCAACCAGTACCGCGGCATGCCGCTGGCGCTGCTGCTCTTCCTGGTGGTGCTGGTGTCGATGGACTTCGTCGTGCGGCGCACCTCCTACGGCCGCAAGGTCTTCGCCCTGGGCGGCAACACCGAGGCGGCCCGCCGGGCCGGCATCAACGTCGAGTTCGTCCGCATCACGGTGTTCTCCATCGCGGGCACCATGGCCGCCTTCGGTGGACTGGTCATCGCCTCCCGCATCATGGCCGCCAACCAGGGCGCGGGCAGCGGCAACCTGCTCATGGAGGCCATCGCCGCGGCGGTCATCGGCGGCACCAGCCTCTTCGGCGGCCGCGGCTCGGTGTGGTCCGCCCTGCTGGGCATGCTGGTGATCGGGTCGATCGCCAACGGCATGGCGCTGCTGGGCATCGCCGCCTCCGTGCAGTACATGATCACCGGAGCCGTGCTGCTGGCCGCGGTCGTCATCGACTCGGTCTCCCGGCGCACCCAGCGCTCCGCCGGACGGACCTGAGCCGCGTCCGAGCCGCACCGTCCGTGGCCCGCTCCGCCGGGCCAGCACCGTCCGGTGTGCTCCATCCGGTGCCGGGCCCCGCGCGGGGCCCGGCACCGGCCGTTTGGGCCCGGGGGCCCCGGGTACGTCCGGGCCGGGTGTGACGGGCATCGCGGTGGCCGACGCACACCCGGCCGACCGGAACATTAGACTCATCGGATCGGCACAGGCCCGTACGGCTCGACCAGCAAGGAGGCACGGGTGGCTCTGCTGACCCGCATCACGGGACCGCGCGATCTGGACCGGCTCGGCCCCGAGCAGCTCGATCAGCTCGCCGGGGAGATCCGGACCTTCCTTGTCGACGCCGTCTCGAAGACCGGCGGCCACCTGGGACCCAACCTGGGGGTGGTGGAGCTGACCATCGCCCTGCACCGCGTCTTCGACTCGCCCAGGGACAAGGTCCTCTTCGACACCGGGCACCAGAGTTACGTCCACAAGCTGCTCACCGGCCGGCAGGACTTCGCGGCGCTGCGCGCGAAGGGCGGCCTGTCCGGGTACCCCTCACGGGCTGAGTCCGAGCACGACGTCATCGAGAACAGCCACGCCTCCACCGTCCTGGGCTGGGCCGACGGCCTGGCCAAGGCCAACCAGCTGCTGGGCCGCGGCGACCAGGTGGTCGCGGTCATCGGCGACGGCGCGCTCACCGGCGGCATGGCCTGGGAGGCGCTGAACAACATCGCCGCCGCCAAGGACCGCCCCCTGGTGATCGTCGTCAACGACAACGAGCGCTCCTACGCGCCGACCATCGGCGGTCTGGCCAGCCATCTGGCCACCCTGCGCACCACCGACGGCTACGAGCGCTTCCTGGCCCGCAGCAAGGAACTGCTCAACCGCACCCCGGTCGTCGGTAAACCGCTGTACGAGACCCTGCACGGCGCCAAGAAGGGCATCAAGGACGTCATCGCCCCGCAGGGCATGTTCGAGGACCTGGGCCTGAAGTACGTCGGCCCCATCGACGGCCACGACATAGCGGCCCTGGAGTCCGCCCTGACGCGCGCCAGGCGCTTCGGCGGCCCGGTCATCGTGCACTGCCTGACCGAGAAGGGCCGCGGCTACCAGCCCGCCGTCCAGCACGAGGCCGACCGCTTCCACGCCGTCGGCGTCATCCACCCCGACACCGGCCTGCCGGTGTCCGCCTCCGGCGCCGACTGGACCTCGGTCTTCGGCGACGAGATGGTCCGCCTCGGCCGCGAGCGCCCCGATGTCGTCGCCATCACCGCGGCGATGCTCCAGCCGGTGGGCCTGGGAAGGTTCGCCGAGGAGTTCCCCGACCGGGTGTACGACGTGGGCATCGCCGAGCAGCACGGCGCGGTCTCGGCGGCCGGACTGGCCACCGGCGGGCTGCACCCGGTCTTCGCCGTCTACGCCACCTTCCTCAACCGGGCCTTCGACCAGGTGCTGATGGACGTCGCCCTGCACCGCTGCGGGGTGACCTTCGTCCTGGACCGGGCCGGGATCACCGGGACGGACGGCGCCTCCCACAACGGCATGTGGGACATGTCGATCCTCCAGGTCGTCCCCGGACTGCGGATCGCCGCGCCGCGCGACGCCGACCAGCTCCGCGCGCAACTGCGCGAGGCCGTCGAGGTCGACGACGCCCCCACCGTCGTCCGCTTCTCCAAGGGCGCGGTGGGTCCCGCGGTCCCGGCGGTCGGCGTGGTCGGCGGCATGGACGTGCTGCGCGAGCCGGGGCTGGAGGAGGGCGAGCGGCCCGACGTGCTGCTGGTCTCCGTCGGCGCGCTGGCCCCGATGTGCCTGGAGGTCGCCGATCTGCTCGACAAGCAGGGCATCTCCGCCACCGTGGTGGACCCGCGCTGGGTCAAGCCGGTCGACGAGGCGCTGCCGTCGCTGGCCGACCGGCACCGGGTCGTGGTCACCGTGGAGGACAACGTCCGGGCGGGCGGGGTCGGCTCGGCGATCGCCCAGGCGCTGCGCGACGCGGGCGTGGACGTGCCGCTGCGCGACTTCGGCATCCCGCCGAGGTTCCTGGAGCACGCCTCCCGCAAGGAGGTGCTCGCCGAGATCGGGCTGACCGCGCCCGACATCGCCCGCCAGGTCACCGGGCTGGTGGCCAAGCTCGACGGGCGCTACCCCGACGAGCGCGGTGCCGAGCACACCACCGAGCCGGCCGGGGACTGAGTCACCGGGCGCTGAGCCACCGGGGAGTCCCGGCACCGCGGTGCCGCGCCGCCCCCTCCGCTCCGCCGGAGCGGAGGGGGCGGCGGGCTGTCCGGGCCCCGCCCGCGTCCTTCCGCCGCGCCCGGACGTCCGCGGGCCCGGGCGCGCCCCGCCGCCGCTCCGGCCGCACCGGGACGCGGCGCGCCCGTACCCGGTGCGGTACTCCGGCCCGTCCCGCCGCGGCTCGCCGGGGCGGCTCCGCTCCGCATGCGGCCTCGGACCGCCCGCCGGACGGCGCGCTCCGGGCCCGGGACTCGCGGGGCCCGGGGCCGCCATGGCCCGGCCGAGCTCTCCGGCGTGCCGGCGCGGTGCGCCGCCGTGTCTCCGCGCCGGGGACGGTCGGCCGGTTTCCCGGCCGGGGAACCGGCCGGCGACCGTCTGCGGCGGAGCGGCGGCCGTACGGACACGGCGGGCGCGCCCGGGCCGCGCCGCGTCCTCGCGGCGCACCGCGAGCCTGCGGTGCGGGCGGGTGCCGCGAGCCGCGGTGGTCCGGGTTCCACTCCTCGGTGCGGTGCGGTGCGGCGCGGTGCTGAGGTTCAGCGGACCGAGTGGGGTCCGGTCACCTCGGCGCCCAGTGCCGTCACCCGGGCGCGCAGTCCGCGGTCGGCGGTGACCACCACACAGCGCCGCCCCGGCCCCTCGGCCGCCACCAACGCCACGATCGCGTCGTCCCCGCTGCCGGGGGCGGACACCACCCGTACGCCCGGCACGGAGGCCACCCCGCGCGCCGCGCCCTCCACGACCAGCACGATCTCCTCCTCCCCGTGCTCCGCCCGGGACACGAGGCGGTCCCGCAGCCGCTCGGCCGCGCCGTGCCGGTCCCGCCACCAGCCGTCGGGTACCGATCCGACGACGTTGGCGGCGTCCACGACCAGGAGAGTGCGCTCGGGCATGCGCCCAGGGTGGCACGGGAGTGCGCGGAAGTTCCCGTACACCCCGTCATACGGGAACGGGGGCGCCCGTCCGCACGGTGTCGTGCGGACGGGCGCCCCCGGGAGCGAGCGGGACGCGGCCGGTACGGCTCAGCGCGGCACGCTGGCCGCCCCGGGCTCCAGGAACCGCCTGCCGGTGACGCGCTCGGAGACGCCCTCGCGGTCCAGGTACGGCGTGATGCCGCCCAGGTGGAAGGGCCAGCCCGCACCGGTGATCAGGCACAGGTCGACGTCCTGGGCCTCGGCGACCACGCCCTCGTCCAGCATCAGCCGGATCTCCTGGGCGATCGCGTTCAGGGCGCGCTCGCGGACCTGCTCCTCGGTCGAGGCGGTGTCCCCGGTCTCGAAGAGGGCGGCGACCTCCGGGTCCAGCTCCGGCTTGCCGGAGTCGTGGACGTACAGGTTGCGCTTGCCCGCCTCGACGACCCGGCCCAGGTTCTCCGAGACGGCGAAGCGGTCCGGGAACGCGGCGTGCAGGGTGCCCGCCACGTGGTGGGCGACCGCCGGGCCGACCAGCTCCAGCAGGACGATCGGCGACATGGGCAGACCGAGGGGGGCCAGCGCCCGGTCGGCGACCTCGACGGGGGTGCCCTCGTCGATGGAGCGCAGCACCTCGCCCAGGAAGCGGGTGAGGACGCGGTTGACGACGAACGCCGGGGCGTCCTTCACCAGGACGGCCGTCTTCTTCAGCGACTTGGCGACCGCGAAGGCCGTCGCCAGTGAGGCGTCGTCGGTCCGCTCGGCGCGGACGATCTCCAGCAGCGGCAGCACGGCCACGGGGTTGAAGAAGTGGAAGCCCACCACCCGCTCGGGGTGCTTCAGTCCGCTCGCCATCTCGGTGACCGACAGCGAGGAGGTGTTGGTGGCCAGGACGGCGTGCTCCGGCACGACCTCCTCCACCTCGGCGAACACCTGCTGCTTGACGCCCATCTCCTCGAAGACGGCCTCGATGACGAAGTCGGCGTCGGAGAAGGCCTCGGCCTTGTCCGCGGCGCCGGTCACCAGGGCCTTGAGGCGGTTGGCCTTGTCCTGGTTGACCCGGCCCTTCAGCAGCAGCTTGTCGATCTCCTCGTGGACGTAGCCGACGCCCTTGTCGATCCGCGCCTGGTCGATGTCGGTCAGCACGACCGGCACCTCCAGACGGCGGGCGAACAGCAGGGCGAGCTGGGAGGCCATCAGGCCGGCGCCGACGACGCCGACCTTGGTGACCGGGCGGGCCAGCGATTTGTCGGGGGCGCCGGCCGGCCGCTTGGCGCGCTTGTTCACCAGGTTGAAGGCGTACAGGCCGCTGCGCAGCTCGTCGCCCATGATCAGGTCGGCCAGGGCCTCGTCCTCGGCGTCGAAGCCCTGGCCCAGGTCGCCGTTCTTCGCGGCCGCGATGATGTCCAGGGCCCGGTACGCGGCCGGGGCCGCGCCGTGCACCTTGGCGTCGGCGATGCCGCGGCCGCGGGCGACGGCCTGGTCCCAGGCCTCGCCGCGGTCCACGTCCGGCCGGACGACCTCGAGCTCGCCGCGGAGCACCGCGGAGGTCCACAGCAGGGACTGCTCCAGGAAGTCCGCGCCGTCGAAGACCGCGTCGGCGATGCCCAGCTCGTGGACCTGCTCGCCCTTGAGCTGCCGGTTCTGGTTGAGCGAGTTCTCGATGATCACCGAGACCGCGCGGTCCGCGCCGACCAGGTTCGGCAGCAGGGTGCAGCCGCCCCAGCCGGGCACCAGCCCGAGGAAGACCTCCGGCAGGGAGAAGGCGGGGATGGCCCGGGAGACGGTGCGGTAGGTGCAGTGCAGGCCGACCTCGACGCCGCCGCCCATCGCCGCGCCGTTGTAGTACGCGAAGGTGGGCACGGCCAGGGACGACAGCCGCCGGAAGATGTCGTGGCCGCCCTTGCCGATGGCCAGCGCGTCCTCGCGGCGCCGGATGACCTCGACGCCCTTGAGGTCGGCGCCGACGGCGAAGACGAACGGCTTGCCGGTGATCCCGACGCCGGTGATCTCGCCCTTCGCCGCCTCCGCCTCGACCTGGTCGATCGCCCGGTCCAGGTTGCCCAGCGACTGCGGGCCCAGGGTGGTGGGCTTGGTGTGGTCGAAGCCGTTGTCCAGGGTGATCAGCGCGAAGCGGCCGCCCCCGGCGGGGAGGTCGAGGTGGCGGACGTGGGCGCTGGTGACGACCTCGTCGGGGAAGAGCTCGGCGGCGCCCTTCAGCAGTTCGGCGGTGGTGGTACTCACTTGTCGGCCCCCTCGAAGTGCGGGTTCTCCCAGATCACGGTGCCGCCCATGCCGAAGCCGACGCACATGGTGGTCAGGCCGTAGCGGACGTGCGGCTGCTCCTCGAACTGCCGGGCCAGCTGGGTCATCAGCCGGACGCCGGAGGAGGCCAGCGGGTGACCGTAGGCGATGGCGCCGCCGTACTGGTTGACGCGCGGGTCGTCGTCGGCGATGCCGTAGTGGTCCAGGAAGGCCAGCACCTGGACGGCGAAGGCCTCGTTGATCTCGAACAGGCCGATGTCGCCGATCGACAGCCCGGCCTTGGCCAGCGCCTTCTCGGTGGACGGCACCGGGCCGATGCCCATGACCTCCGGCTCCACGCCCGCGAAGGCGTAGGAGACCAGGCGCATCTTCACCGGCAGGTCCAGCTCCCGCGCCACGTCCTCGGCGGCGATCAGGGAGGCGGTGGCGCCGTCGTTGAGACCGGCGGCGTTGCCCGCGGTGACCCGGCCGTGGGTGCGGAAGGGTGTCTTCAGACCGGCCAGCTGCTCCAGGGTGGTGCCCGGGCGCATCGGCTCGTCGGCCGTGGCCAGGCCCCAGCCCGTCTCCCCGCCCTCGGGGCTGGTGCGGCGGACCGAGATGGGCACCAGGTCGGCCTGGATCTTGCCGTCGGCGTACGCCTTGGCGGCCTTCTCCTGGCTGCGCACCGCGTACTCGTCGGCACGCCGCCTGGTCAGGTGCGGGAAGCGGTCGTGGAGGTTCTCCGCCGTCATGCCCATGAACAGGGCGGACTGGTCGACCAGCTTCTCGGAGACGAAGCGCGGGTTGGGGTCCACGCCCTCGCCCATCGGGTGGCGGCCCATGTGCTCGACCCCGCCCGCGACGACGACGTCGTACGCGCCGAAGGCGATCGACCCGGAGGTGGTCGTCACGGCGGTCATGGCGCCGGCGCACATGCGGTCGATGGAGTACCCGGGCACCGTGGCGGGCAGGCCGGCCAGGATGCCGGCGGTGCGGCCGAGGGTGAGGCCCTGGTCGCCGATCTGGGTCGTCGCGGCGACGGCGACCTCGTCGATGCGCTCCGGGGGCAGGCCCGGGTTGCGGCGCAGCAGCTCACGGATGCACTTGACGACCAGGTCGTCGGCGCGGGTCTCGTGGTAGATGCCCTTGGGGCCCGCCTTGCCGAACGGGGTGCGGACGCCGTCGACGAAGACGACGTCCCTAGCGGTACGAGGCACGTTGGCTCTCCTCCAGATGCGGCCAGGGGTCCGGGGGCCACAGCCCCCGGGGAAGCGTGCGGTCGCCGTGCGGCGTCTTCCCGCCCCCAATGCTACCGGTGGGTAACCATTTGCGGGCAAGGGGCTCTCCGAAGGGAGGGGCACACGTCACACGAGGGTCGGCCGCCCGGCCGCCGCGGGCCGTGCGAAAGCCCTGGCCCCGGCGGTGTGTCCCGGACGGTGTGCCCGCGCGGGCGCGCCCCCGGACGGCGGGCTCAGCCCGGCTGGGCGGTCGCCGCCAGCGCCGTGGTGAGCAGCTCCGCGGTCTGTTCGATCTGCCACTCGCGCGCCCCGTACCCGCGCAGCGCCCGCGCCACTCCCTCGGCGGTCGGCTCGGCGGGCGGCTCCCAGCACAGCCGGCGGACCGTGTCGGGGGCGAGCAGGTTCTCCTGGGGCAGGTCCAGTTCCTCCGCCCGCGCCGTCACGGCCGCGCGCGCCGCGGCGAGCCGGGCGGCGGCGACCGGATCCTTGTCGGCCCAGGCGCGCGGCGGCGGCGGACCGTTCGGCGCCAGGGTGGGCTGGGGCAGCTCGGACTCGGGCAGGGCCCGGGCCCGCTGGATCGCGGTGTGCCACTGCTCCAGCTGCCGCCGCCCCATGCGGTGCCCGTACCCCGGCAGCGCGGCCAGCGCGGGCACACTGGAGGGCAGGGCGAGGGCGGCCTCCACGATGGCCGCGTCGGTGAGCACCTTGCCCGGGGAGACGTCGCGCCGCCGCGCCACCTGGTCGCGGGCGTTCCACAGCTCCCGCACGACCGCCAGCTGCCGCCTTCTGCGGATCTTGTGCATGCCCGAGGTGCGGCGCCAGGGGTCCTTGCGGGGAGCGGGCGGCGGGGCCGCGGCGATGGCGGCGAACTCCTGGTGCGCCCAGTCCAGCTTCCCCTGGCGGTCCAGCTCCTCCTCCAGGGCGTCGCGCAGCTCGACCAGCAGCTCCACGTCCAGCGCCGCGTACCGCAGCCAGGGTTCGGGCAGCGGGCGGGTGGACCAGTCCACCGCGGAGTGCCCCTTCTCCAGGGAGCGGCCCAGGACGTTCTCCACCATCGCGCCGAGGCCGACCCGGGCGAAGCCCGCGAGCCGCCCGGCCAGCTCGGTGTCGAACAGCCGGGTCGGGCTCATCCCCGTCTCGCGCAGACAGGGAAGGTCCTGGGTGGCGGCGTGCAGGACCCACTCGGTGTCCTGGAGCGCCTCTCCGAGCGCGGACAGGTCGGGGCAGCCGACCGGGTCGACCAGGGCGGTCCCCGCGCCCTCGCGGCGCAGCTGGACGAGGTAGGCACGCTGCCCGTAGCGGTATCCGGACGCCCGTTCGGCGTCCACCGCCACAGGGCCCCGGCCCGCGGCGAAGGCGGCCACGACCTCGGCGAGAGCCTCGGGGGTGGCGGTCACGGGCGGAATGCCCTCGCGTGGTTCCAGCAGGGGGACCGGCGCCGGGCCCGCGTCCGCGCCCTTCGGGAGGGGCTGGGCTGCGCTGCTTATGGCGGTTTCTCGGGCGTCGGTCACGCGTCAAGGGTATCTGTGAGCACGCAGTGCGCAGCGCCCGCCGACGGAACGTCACGTCGGCGGGCGGCTCGCACGGCGGGTCCGGTGGGACCGGGGGTGGGGGGTGAGGTGGGGGTGGGGGTGGTTTCTCGGGTGTGTGACTCAGGTGCGGGGGCCGGAAGGCCGGCTCGGAAGGCGGGGGATCGATGGGTGTGGGGTGGGTGGCGGGAGAAGGGAGTGGGGGAGCGGGTGCTCAGTGGATGATGCCGGTGCGCAGGGCGACCGCCACCATGCCCGCCCGGTCGCCGGTGCCCAGCTTGCGGGCGATCCTGGCGAGATGGCTCTTGACGGTCAGGGCGGACAGGCCCATGGACACGCCGATCGCCTTGTTGGACTGCCCCTCCGCCACCAGCCGCAGCACCTCGATCTCCCGGCCGGACAGCTCGCGGTAACCGCTGTGCTGGCCCGGTGCGCCCGGCGGGCGGCGGTGCATGCGGGCGGCCGCGGTGGCGCCGATGGGGGTGGAGCCGGGGCGGCCGGGGTGACCGGGATGGCCGGGGTGGCCGGGGTGGCCATGGGCACCGCGGGTGCCGGTGACGACGTATCCCTTGACGCCGCCGGCGAGGGCGTTGCGGACCGCGCCGATGTCGTCGGCGGCGGACAGGGCGAGACCGTTGGGCCAGCCCGCGGCCCGGGTCTCGGAGAGCAGGGTCAGGCCGGAGCCGTCGGGAAGGTGGACCTCGGCCACGCAGATGTCGCGCGGGTTGGTCACACGGGGGCGGGCCTCCGCGATCGAAGACGCCTCGATCACGTCCCTGACACCGAGCGCCCACAGGTGGCGGGTGACAGTGGAACGGACCCGGGGGTCGGCGACGACGACCATGGCCGTCGGCTTGTTCGGGCGGTAGGCGACCAGGCTTGTGGGGTGCTCAAGAAGAACGGACACCGGGCCTCCTGGGGAGTGGAGAGCGGACGGAAGCCGACTATGGGGGGAGTCGGGATGGACCCCGGGAGGGGTCACAGAATCCTTCGGCAGCTCTCCGGTCCGGCTTTAGGGAATGATCACGAATGAGTGAGTGGAAATTTCCGGCAAACCGGACGTAAACCCGTTCCGGGGAACCGTCAGAGTGGCTGCGGGCCACGGCGCTGCGGCAGTGGTACGACGGCCGCGCCCGCCCCGTCCTCGGGCGGCAGCCCCGCGCACTGGGACAGCAGGTCGCACCAGGCGTGCAGATGCCCGCCCGCCGTGTTCCCGGGCAGCTCCCCGAGCTTCCGGGTGGCCCTGGGACCCCCCGGGTCCCGCGGGTCCCGGGGGGTCCAGGAGGCGCGGATCTCGATCTCCGAGTGCGGCGCCCGTCCCGCCAGCTCCCCGAAGGAGTGGGAACTCGCCCGCGTCACCGTGCCGCCCGGCTCGGCGCACGCCGCGCCCCGGGCCTGGAGGGCACCGGTCAGCCATGCCCAGGTGACCTCCGGCAGCAGCGGGTCCGCGGCGATCTCCGGCTCCAGCTCCGCGCGGGCCAGGGTCACCACCCGGAAGGTGCCCTGCCAGGCGTCCTGGCCGGCCGGGTCGTGCAGCAGCACGAACCGCCCGTCGGCCAGCTCCTCGCCGTCCACCTCGACCGCCGCCTCCAGGGCGTACGCGAACGGGGCCAGCCGGCGGGGCGCCGGCAGCGGGCCGAGCCGTACTTCCGGCCGCGGCCGCACCTCCGCCAGGGCCGCCACGGCCTGCCGGAAGGGGCGCGGGGCCTCCTCACCGCCGGAACCCTCCATGCCGTCCGCCAGGTGTGCTCGCGCCGCTGCCATGGGCCGCAGCGTAGGCGGAGCGGGGGCGCCGGGCGGGTAGGGACACGTGCGAGACTTCTGGTTGTGACCGCCGACGACCACAGCCCCGTCCTGACGCCCGCTCCCGTCCCCGCCGCCGCCGACTCCGCGTTCCTGCGCGCGTGCCGCCGCGAGCCCGTGCCGCACACCCCCGTGTGGTTCATGCGGCAGGCCGGCCGCTCCCTGCCGGAGTACCGCAGGGTGCGGGAGGGCATCGGGATGCTCGACTCCTGCATGCGCCCCGATCTCGTCACCGAGATCACCCTCCAGCCCGTCCGCCGGCACCGGGTGGACGCGGCGATCTACTTCAGCGACATCGTCGTCCCGCTCAAGGCCATCGGCGTCGACCTGGACATCAAGCCGGGGGTCGGCCCGGTCGTCGGCCGCCCCTTCCGCACCCGCGAGGACCTGCGGCGGCTGCGGCCGCTGGAGCCGGACGACGTGGCGTACGTGACCGAGGCCGTCGGCATGCTGACCGGGGAGCTGGGCGCGACCCCGCTGATCGGCTTCGCCGGGGCGCCCTTCACCCTCGCCAGCTACCTGGTGGAGGGCGGGCCGTCGCGCAACCACGAGCACACCAAGGCGATGATGTACGGCGCCCCCGAGCTGTGGGCGGACCTGCTGGACCGGCTCGCGGACATCACCGCGGCCTTCCTGAAGGTGCAGATCGAGGCGGGCGCCTCGGCCGTCCAGCTCTTCGACTCCTGGGCCGGCGCCCTGGCCCCCGAGGACTACCGGCGCTCGGTGCTGCCCGCCTCCGCGAAGGTCTTCGAGGCGGTCGCGGGGTACGGGGTGCCCCGGATCCACTTCGGGGTCGGCACGGGGGAGCTGCTGGGGGCGATGGGCGAGGCGGGCGCGGACGTCGTCGGCGCCGACTGGCGGGTGCCGCTGGACGAGGCCGCCCGGCGGATCGGGCCGGGCCGGGCGGTGCAGGGCAACCTCGACCCGGCGGTGCTGTTCGCGCCGCGCGAGGCGGTGGAGGCCCAGGCGCTGCGGGTGCTGGAGGCGGCGCGGGGGCTGCCGGGGCATGTGTTCAACCTCGGCCACGGGGTGCTGCCGGACACCGATCCGGACGCGCTCACCCGGCTGGTGGAGTTCGTGCACGAGCGGACGGTGCGGTAGGGGGCGCGGGGCGCCCGTGGTGCGGGTTCGGTGCGTGGTGAGGGCGGGGCCGGTCCGGGGCGACCATTCCGAACGGTACGATTTACGGCCGTGATCATGCCACGTTTTCTGAGCCGCTCATTGGCCGCAAATCGTACTTGAGTGTCCGGAACGGCCGCCCCTCCCCGTCCCCTCCCCGCCGTCGCCGAGTGCACCCCGTCGTGGCTGCGGCAGTCCCGGGCCCGTGCACACGCGGACGGGTACGCCTGCCGCGCTACGGCACGTCGTTTCTGGGCGGACGCGTGGCCGGGTGTCCTACTCGGTGTCGCCGACCGGGGGCGGGGGCGTCACCGGGGCCGGGGGTGCGGGGCGGGTCCGCAGGCGGGGAGTGGAGGGGAGGCGGTGGCGGACCGTCCGCCACAGCAGCCACAGCAGCAGGGCCGTCGCGGCGAACGGCAGGGCCGCGCCGAGGACGATGACGATCCAGCGCAGGGTCGCGGTGAAGGCGTTCCAGCCGCCGGCCAGGGCGTCGCCGATGGTGGTCTCGTCGTTCTCGGGGGCGGGTTTCGCGTCCGGCTCGTGCAGGGCCAGGGTGACGGTCGCCATTCCGGTGCGGGACTCGAGGGACTCCAGCCGGGCCTGGAGGGCCTCCAGGTCGGCCTGCCGGTCGCTCAGCTCGGACTCCAGGGACACCACGTCGGACAGGTCCGTGGCCTGGTCCATCAGCTCGCGGATCCGGCTGACGCTGGCCCGCTGGGTCCTGATCCGGCTCTCCACGTCCACGACCTGGTCGGTGACGTCCTTCGCCGAGACCTTCCGCTCCACCGGCTTCCCGAGCCCGGCCAGGTCGTCGAGGACGGCGTCGTACTCCTGCGGCGGCACCCGCAGTGTGAGGCGGGAGCGCTCGTTGCCGTCGGCGTCCCGGTCGGTGGTCTCGTCGGCGACGTAGCCGCCTGCGCTCTCCACCGTGGTGCGGGCCTCGGCCAGCGCGCCGGAGACGTCGTCGGTCGTCACGGTCAGGGAAGCGGTGCGGATGATGTGGGTGGGGGCGGGGACGGGGGCCTCGGTGGTGTCCTCCGCTTCCGCGGTGTCCTGCTGCTGGACGCTGCCGGCCTCCCGGTCCGCGGCCTCGGGGGCCGCGGCGTTCCGGTCGCTCTGGGCCGCCTTGCCGCTGTCACCGCCGGAGCCGCAGCCGGTGAGGGCGAGGGCGGCGGCCAGCAGGGCGGTGGCCAGGAGCGTTGGGTGTTTCGCGGTCATCGTGGGTCCCCCCGACACGATCGTGGATGTCGGGGGTTGGACGGACGGTGCGGCGGGCCGGTTGCCGGTTCCGGTAGCGAGGAGATCACGGTCCGGACTCGGCCGGGTCACCGCCGGAGGGATCCGGGTGGGGGGTGGCGGAGTACGGCCGGGGAGCGCCGGCGGTCTGGAAGAGTGGGGGCATGCACGTCATCGTCGTCGGCGGCGGTATCTCCGGGCTCGCCGCCGCTCACCAGTTGTTGTCGGACGGCGCGCGCGTGACCGTCCTGGAGTCCTCGGAGCGGCTGGGGGGCAAGCTGCACTCGGGGCGGATCGCCGGTGTGGCGGTGGACCTGGGGGCCGAGTCGATGCTCGCCCGCCGCCCCGAGGCCGTGGACCTGGCCCGTGCGGCCGGGCTCGGTGACGTCCTCCAGCCACCCGCGACGGGGACGGCCGCGGTCTGGACCCGCGGCGAGGTGCGTCCGATGCCCACCGGGCACCTGATGGGAGTGCCGGGTGATCCCGCCGTGCTGGCGGGAGTGGTCTCCCCGGAGGGCGTCGCCCGGGCGGCCGAGGACGAGCGGCTGCCGCGCACCGAGGTCGGCGAGGACGCGGCCGTCGGCGCGTATGTCGCCGAGCGGCTCGGCCACGAGGTCGTGGACCGGCTCGTGGAGCCGCTGCTGGGCGGCGTCTACGCCGGGGACGTCTACCGGATCTCGATGCGCGCCGCCGTGCCCGCGCTGTACGAGGCGGCCGGGGCGGAGCGCTCGCTGCTCGCCGGGGTGCGGGGCGTGCTGGAGCGGTCCGCCGCCGCGGGACGGCGGGACGGTCCGCTGTTCCTGGGGATCGAGGGCGGTATGGGGCGGCTGCCCGAGGCCGTCGCGGACACCTGCCGGGCGGCGGGTGGGCGGGTTCTCACCGGCGTTCCGGTGACGGGACTGCGCCGTACCGGGCGGGGCTGGACCGTGACCGCGGGCGGGCGGGTCCGGGAGGCGGACGCGGTGGTGCTCGCCGTACCGGCGCCGGTCGCCGCGCGGCTGCTGGCGGAGGAGTCCCCGGCCGCCGCGGCCGGGCTGGCGGAGGTGGAGTACGCCTCGATGGCCCTGGTGACCATGGCGTTCCGCCGCCGCGACCTGGCGCGGGTGCCGGAGGGGCGGGGCTTCCTCGTCCCGTCGGTGGACGGGCGGAGCATCAAGGCGTCCACCTTCTCGTCCGCCAAGTGGGACTGGTGCGGCGCGCAGGACCCCGACCTGTTCGTCCTGCGCACCTCGCTCGGCCGGTACGGGGAGGAGGAGGTGCTCTGGCGGGAGGACGCCGACCTGGTGGAGCTGTCCCTGAAGGATCTGGGGGCGGCGGTCGGACTCACCGCCCGGCCGGTGGACGCCGTGGTCACCCGCTGGGAGGACGGGCTGCCGCAGTACCCGGTCGGCCATCTGGAGCGCGTCGCCCGTGTCCGGCGGGAACTGGGGGCACTGGCGGGGCTGGCACTGTGCGGGGCCGCGTACGACGGGGTGGGCGTTCCGGCCTGTGTCGCGAGCGGGCGGGCGGCGGCGGAGGCGGTGTTGGGAGCCCGGGGGCGGGGAGCGGTGGAAGGCGAGCGAGAATAGCCCCATGACTGCTGAACCCCGCAAGACGCCCAACGCGGGCAAGAAGGCCAGGGACCTCAACGAGGTCATCCGCTACACGCTGTGGTCGGTCTTCCGGCTGCGCGAGGCGCTCCCCGAGGACCGGGCCGGTCACGCGGAGGAGGTCCAGGAGCTGTTCGACCAGCTCGCCGCCAAGGACGTCACCGTGCGCGGCACCTACGACGTCTCCGGGCTCCGCGCCGACGCCGACGTGATGATCTGGTGGCACGCGGAGACCGCCGACGCGCTGCAGGAGGCGTACAACCTCTTCCGGCGCACGAGGCTGGGCCGCGCCCTGGAGCCGGTGTGGTCCAACATGGCGCTGCACCGCCCCGCCGAGTTCAACCGCTCGCACGTCCCGGCCTTCCTGGCGGACGAGGAGCCGCGCGCGTACGTGTGCGTCTACCCCTTCGTGCGCTCCTACGAGTGGTACGTGCTGCCGGACGAGGAGCGCCGCGAGCTGCTCGCCGAGCACGGGAAGATGGCCCGCGGCTTCCCGGACGTGCGCGCCAACACCGTCGCCTCCTTCGCGCTGGGCGACTACGAGTGGCTGCTGGCCTTCGAGGCCGACGAACTGCACCGCGTCGTCGACCTGATGCGCCACCTGCGCGGCTCCCGGGCCCGGCTGCACGTCCGCGAGGAGATCCCGTTCTACACCGGGCGCCGCAAGCCGGTGGCCGAGCTGGTGGCCGGGCTGGCGTAGGGGGCTGCGCGGGGGAGGCCGTCCGGCGCCGGGACCGCGGGTCTTTCGGGCGGGCCGGACGGCCGACTGCGGCTCGGCGCGGCGGTGTCAGAGGGCCGTGGGAGGGTGGCCGTGTGACGTTGGAGGACCTCGTCCGGCTGCGCCGGGCCCGTGACCTGATGGACCGCGACTACGCGGAGCCGCTCGACGTCCCGGCGCTGGCGCGCTCCGCCCTCATGTCGCCGGGCCACTTCTCCCGCAGCTTCCGGGCGGCCTTCGGGGAGACGCCGTACGGCTATCTGATGACACGCCGGATCGAGCGGGCCAAGGCGCTGCTGCGACGGGGCGACCTGACGGTGACGGAGGTGTGCTTCGCCGTGGGGTGTACGTCGCTGGGGTCGTTCAGCTCGCGGTTCACCGAGCTGGTCGGCGAGAGCCCGAGCGCGTACCGGGCCCGGAGGCACGAGCAGGGCGCGGCCATCCCGGCCTGCGTCGCCAAGGTCTACACCCGACCGGTCAGGAACGGAGAAGCCGGGGCCGTCTCCCGGCCCGTAGCGTGAGGCGCATGGACATCAAGCTCTCACAGTGCTTCATCGCCGTCGACGACCACGACAAGGCGCTCGCCTTCTACCGGGACGTGCTCGGTCTGGAGGTGCGCAACGACGTCGGGTTCGAGGGAATGCGCTGGGTGACGGTCGGCTCGCCCTCGCAGCCCGATGTGGAGATCGTGCTGGAACCGCCGCTGGCGGACCCGAACGCCTCGCCGGCCGACCGGCAGGCCATGGCTGAACTGCTGGCCAAGGGCATGCTGCGCGGCGTGATCTTCTCGACCGAGGACTGCGACGCCACCTTCGAACGCATCCGCGCGGCGGGGGGCGAGGTGCTGCAGGAACCGGTCGACCAGCCGTACGGCGTCCGCGACTGCGCCTTCCGCGACCCGGCCGGCAACATGCTGCGCTTCACCCAGCCCCGGGGGCGGTGAGCCGGGCCGTACGCCCGGGGGAGCCCGGACGTGGGCGGGGGCGTTCCCGCCGGGCGCCGCCACCGCCCGCGTCCGCCGCGTCAGCGCCGCAGAGGTCTGAGCACGCCCAGGCGCTGCAGTTCGACGATGTGTTCCGCCGCGGTGCCGGCGGGGGTGCTGTAGGCCCAGGTCACCGATACCCTGCGGCCCGAGCGCAGGGCGCCCGTGAGCTCGTCGTCGAGCATGTCGCCGCCGTGGTTGTGGATCTGACGGGCCGTCTTCCCGTACGGGCCGCCCCGGACGAGCAGGGAGACGCCCTCGACGTCGACGGGCCGTCCGGTGCCGTTGCCCAGGCACAGGGTGCACCGCACCAGGTCGTCGCCCTGCCGGCGGCCGGAGATCTGCCCGGGACCGGTCGGCTCGTACGGCACGACGTCGGCCACGCGCACGTGCAGGCCGCCGTCGTACTCGTAGACCGAACCGACCGGCCGTACACCACCGTTCAGGCCGCTCTCATGCCGGCTCACACGCCCACCCCCACTGTTGCCGGGGACCACCTGGTGGCCCCGCCTCGCGAAGTCCCACTCCCGCCCACCCCAAGCCCGGAAGCGACGCGCCACCATACGTCAAATCATCTGTGAGCTTAGTGCACAAAAGGAGGGTATCAGGCCCTGCCTGGTTCAGCGCACTGCGTAGTACAGTCGCTACACAAGGCCGCCGCGGATTCCTGTTCTGTCGATGAACCCCCATCTTGCCGCTGTCGACCACTTGTTGGGACCTCGCTCGCTCGCCGTGCTCCCTCTCTTTTCGGCTCGACGAGTGAGGTTGTCTATTGACAGAGTTCACGCTGCAAGAGCAGGCTTGGTGCGGCTTCGCCCGTATGAGCTCCCAACGCTCCCGGAGAAAGGCGCACGCGCCATGCACACGGAAGTCCTCGACGTCTTGCCCCGGCCGGCGGCCGAGTGGCTCACCCGGAACACCGACAACCGCTCGTTCGGCAAGAGCGCGGCGCAGCAGACGATGCCCCGGATCTCCCCGCATCCGGCCCCCGCGTCGGTGGGCAGGGAAGCCGAAGACCAGGAGTAACGGAAATCTGCCTCACGGTGACCGAATTCGCGTTAGGTTCGGGTGGCCGCCGACTCCGGGGGGACGAATCGCCGGACGGGTCGGCGGGACCTGTGCACCCGGCAGGGGAAGGAAGCGCATGCGCGCCCAGGAGATCACTTTTCTCAAGCTCGTCCAGGGGGACAAGCAGTTCCAGGTACCGCTCTACCAGCGCACCTACAGCTGGGGCAGGGAGCAGCTGAAACGCCTCTGGGAGGACGTCTGCGAGCTCGTCGACCAACACCTGTCCGGCGAGTCCACGGCGCCGCACTTCCTCGGCTCGGTGGTGCTGGCGCCCGGCCAGATTCAGGCCGGCGGTGTACAGCGGTGGCTGGTGGTGGACGGCCAGCAGCGGCTGACGACGCTGATGCTGGCGTTCGCCGCGCTGCGCGACCACCTCAGGGAGGCCGGTGACGCGCGCGGTGCGGACCGGGTGCACCGCCAGCTGCTCGTCAACGAGTTCCACGAGGGCCTCGACCACTACCGCCTGCTGCCCACCCAGGCCGACCGGGAGGCGTACACCGCCTGCGTCCAGTCACGGGCCGAGGCGGGCGGGAGCGACAACATCGGTGCGGCCTACCGGTTCTTCCGGGGCGCGATCGCCGAGGGCCAGGAGAACGGCGACGAGCGGTGGACCACGACCGTCGAGACCGTCCTGAAGGACCTGCTCTCCATCGTGGAGATCACCGCCGAGCCCGGCGACAACGTCTACCGCATCTTCGAGTCGATCAACAACACGGGCGTCGGACTCAGCCAGAGCGACCTGCTGCGCAACTACGTGTTCATGCTCCTGCCCAAGCGGGGCGAACGGGTCTACCAGGAGCTGTGGCTGCCCATGCAGCAGAGCCTCGGCCCGAAGAACCTCGAACTCCTCGTCTGGCTCGACCTCGTGGTGCGCGGCCACCACAAGACGAAGCAGAGCGAGATCTACCGGGAGCAGCAGAAACGGCTCCAGCCGCTGGCCGGCGACGAGGAGGCGCTGCAACGGGAGATCGCCGGACTCGCCGAGCGCGGCCGGCGGTTCCTCCGCATCATCGAACCGCGCCGCGAGCCGTCGCCCGCGCTCCGCGCGGTGCTGGAGCGCCTCGCGGACTGGGGCGGGCAGACCCACTACCCGCTGGCACTCCACCTGCTGGACCTGGTCGACGCCGGGCGCACCACGTCCGACGACGCGGCCGAGGCCCTGCTGTACGTCGAGTCCTACCTGGTGCGGCGGTTGATCTGCCAGACCCCGACCACCGGCCTCAACCGCATCTTCATGGAGGCCCCGAAGGAGCTGGAGACCGACCGCTCGGCGGCCGAGGCCGTCCGACGGTTCCTGTCCGGTCGCCGCCGCCGGTGGCCGAGCGACGAGGAGCTGCGCGAGGCGATCCGCAGCAAGCCGTTCTACTGGAGCGGCCGCCCTCCGCAGCGCGGTTACATCCTGCGCCGACTGGAGGAGAGCCACCGCCCCACCGAGCCGGTCGACTTCGCCAAGGCGTCCCTCAGCGTGGAGCACGTCCTCCCGCAGCGTCCGGCCCCGGCGTGGCTCGAGCTGCTCGCCGACGAGACCGAGCCGGACCAGACCCCCCAGGAACTGCACGACCTGCTGGTGCACACCCTCGGCAACCTCACGCTGAGCGGCGACAACACCAAGCTCTCCAACCACCCCTTCGAGCGCAAGCAGCAGATCCTGGAGTCGAGTGCCCTGCGCATGAACCAGGAGATCGCCTCGGCGCAGCGCTGGGGGAAGGCGGAGATCCTGGCGCGCGCCGACCGCCTGACCGAGCGGGCGGTCCGGCTGTGGCCCGGCCCGGTCGGCGGGGTCAAGCCGACCGGTGAGGAGTGGCCGGGCTGGGCCGAACTGCGGGCGGCCCTGGTGGCGATGCCGAGCGGCACCTGGACCACGTACGGCGACATCGCCGAGCTGATCGGCAGCCATCCGGTGCCCGTCGGCGCGTATCTGAGCTCCAACCCGACGGTGATCGGCGCCTACCGGGTCCTCACCGCGGAGGGCAGGATCTCCGCCTCCTTCCACTGGGCGGACGACGGCGACCGGCAGCCGCCGCAGGAGCTGCTGGAGAGCGAGGGGGTCGGGTTCGACGCCTCCGGGCGGGCCCACCGCGCGCAGCGTCTGACCGCCGCGGAGCTGGCGACCCTGCTGGGCAAGGACGTCACGCAGCCGGTCTCACACGACCCGCTCCCCGACGAGGAGGACGCCGCGGCGGCCGAGCGGTTCCGCACCCAGTTGCGGGAGAACTGCCCGGAGGCGTTCGACGGAGTCATGACGGCGCTCGGCTTCTGGCGCCGCCAGGGCGGCCACGTCACCTACGGCCGGCACGAGGAGACCAGCTGCTTCCCGATGCTGGACACCGGAACGAGCCGGCGGCCCCAGCAGCTGTGGCCGTTCGGGATCTACCCCGTGAGCGGAACGGTCGAGGTCGTCTTCCAGCACCTCAGGAGCCGCAGCCCCTTCGACGACACCGAGCAGCGCCGTGAGCTCCTGCACCGCCTCAACGAGATCGACGGCATCGAGCTGCCCGAGGCGAAACTGGAGCTGCGCCCGTCCTTCCCGGTGCGGGTCTTCGCGGAGCACGGTGACGAGATCTGCGGGGTACTGGACTGGTTCGTCCACACGGCGGCGCTGGACCTGGCCCGGCGGGACTGAAGCAGACCGCGAAGCCACCGCCCGCCCCGGCCCGCACCCACAGTGGAGCGGGCCGGGGCGGGCGGCCCTCGCCGCCCGGAACAGGACGGTTCACGGGAACCGGACAGAGGATCACCGAAGGGCTCGCCGAGCCCGGATTCCGAACCCCCGCCGCGTATCACCCATGCCTGCTCAGGCCACTCGGCCATACGTAAAGGAACCACTCGTGAGCGAAAACGGCCCCGGCGGAAGAGTCCGGCCGGCTCGTCCCGGTGACCCCTCCCGCATAGGCTCCTACCGGATCGTCGGCCGTCTCGGCGTGGGAGGCATGGGAACCGTCCACGCCGGAGTCGCCCCCGACGGAACGCGCGTGGCCGTGAAGGTGATCCACCCCCAGCTGGCCCAGGAGCCGGAGTTCAGGGGGCGTTTCAAACGCGAGGTGGACCTGTCCTCCCGTGTCACCGGCCCGTACCTGGTCCCGCTGCTCGCCGCCGACACCGACGCGGACACCCCGTGGCTGGCCACCGCCTACGTCCCCGGCCCCACCCTGAACGAGCACATGCTCGCGCACGGACCGCTCGCCGGAGGGAACCTGTACGCCCTCGCGGCGGCCACCGCGCAGGCACTGGCCGCCGTCCACGCCGCCGGAGTGGTGCATCGTGACGTAAAACCGCAGAACGTCGTCCTCACGCCTTCCGGCCCCCGCCTGCTGGACCTCGGGATCGCGCACGCCGCCGACGGCACCAGCGTCACCCGCACCGGAGTCATGACCGGCACCCCGGGCTGGATCAGCCCCGAGCAGTACCGCACAGGGGCCACCGGCCCCGCGGGCGACATGTTCGCCTGGGGAGCGCTCGCGGCCTGCGCGGCCACCGGAAGGCTGCCTTTCGGAACCGGCGCTCCTGACGTGGTCGCGTTCCGCGTGATGTCGGGGGAACCGGACCTGGACGGTGTCCCCGCACCGCTGCGCCGGATCGTGGAGAAGGCGCTGGCCAAGGAACCCGAGGACCGCCCTTCCGCGACCGAGGCCGCCCAGGAGTGCCTGGGACCGCTGGCCTCCCAGGTCACCCAGGTCACCCAGGCGGTGAGCGCCGACACGGCGCCGACCTGGGCCGGGGGAGCGGTCACAGCCGTCTGGGACATGCCCGCCGGAGACGACCCGGCCTGGCACGTGCCCCCGGGCCGGAGCCGCTCACGAGGATGGCTGGTGGGCGCGGCGGCCGTCGCGGTGGCGGTCATCGGCGGTCTGGCCGGCGGGGTGGGGGCCCTGGCGTCCGGCGGTGGGGAGGAAAGCGGGCACGCGGCCTCGGCCCGCGCTTCCTCCTCCGCCCCGGTCGACTCCGGACAGCCGGCCGGCGGGATTCCGGCCACCCCGGCTCCCCCCACCGACAGCCCTCCGGGGGAGAGCACGACGGCGGACCGGCGACAGGCCGTGGACGACGGTCCGGCGAGCGCGGGGAGCTGGGCACAGGCGCGCACGGCGCAGGGTCAGGGCGAGCACGACGTGGCCCGCGCGGTCCTGCACGACCTGGGAATTCTCGTCGGGGACCTGGGTGTCACCGGGTTCTCCCCCGGGGCGGTGAGGTTCCGTGCGTCGCGCGGGGAGGTCTACTTCTCGTACCGCCTGACCTCCGACGAGCAGAGCATGATGATCGTGGAGACGGAGATCGCCAGGTCGATGTGCCTGACACTGCGGGACGTCGTGCTCCGCCTCCATCCGGATCTGCCGTACCGCACCTACGTCACGGTGCGGGAGGCGGCTGACGGCGGCCCGCAGGTGACATGGCGGGAGGACTTCGTCGCCGACACACAGTGCCGCTCGGCGTTCGAGGACGGCACCGGACAGGACTGGGAGCCGGACGAGAACGGCCTCGGGGAGGCGATGGTTCCCAGCACCGACAGCGACGAGATCCGGGCCGCGGACCGCACCGCCAGGCGGATCATCGAGCGGACCAACGGGATGCGCCGGTCGGTCGGCACCGACCGGCAACTCGGGCACGAGGACATCAAGGTCGGCTTCGACCCCGCGAACTCGGTGATGTACGTGTGGTCGGACTACCTGATGTGGAACCAGGGACAGGTGGAGACGTGGGCGACCACGGCCGCGGGTGAGGCGTGCAGGGCCCTGGTGGACCAGAAGCAGAGCATGGGCGACGGCTGGCCGTACACGCGCTACGCCGTGGCGGAGATAGGCGGCTCGGGCTACCTGATGATCCGCTGGGGCACGGCCACCACACGGGAGGACTGCCCCGCCTGATCGTGGAGCGACCGGCGGCACCGCGGACGGCGGCGATGCCTGTCACCAGCTCTCATAGTCCTCGATCAGGCGGGTGACGAGCCGGTGCAGGATCCCGGCTCTGTGCCGGTCCTCCCGCTGGTTTTGCAGTGCTCGTTCGGTCGTGCGCAGCCGGTGCCAGGCGTCCGGTTCCTTGTCCATCACCTCGTCGACCAGGGGCCGGGTGATCAAGACCAGGCACTCGTCGGCCGGGCGCCGCCGGGTGTCCGGGGACGGCGAGGCAGGGTCAGGGGACGTGTATCCGTTGGTGAGGTGGCGCGCCGGATCGGTCAGGCTCCACCCCACGGCAGCGCCGCTCTGGACGAGCAGTGCCAGGCCGGGGCGATGCCGATACGTGCCTCCAGCGGCGTGTCCAGGACCGTCGGGTCCGGCAGGCAGACTAGCTCGGCTGCCTCGGTGCCGCAGTGCAGCACCGTGGCCCGCGGCATGCCGAAGTCGCGTACCCCGCCCGCGCGGAGCCCGCCCCGGCGGGTCAGAAGACCGATGGAGGTGTGGACTTCGGCCTCCGCGGGAACGGTCTCGTTCGGCACATGCAGTCTGATGCCCACCAACTCGCGACTCTGCTTGCCGAACCGGAGGTCGTCCTCCTCCGACCACAGCCACTGCAGGCCACCGAAGGTGGTGCGTGTCTGTTGCTCGAACTCCGCCCTGTCCGTGAACCCACCGACGATTACCTGTGGCATATCCAAAGCCAGGCGCGGGGCGAAGGACAACGGGAGATCGGTCACCACGGCATCCACGGTGTTCAGGGCGATGTTCACAAGTATGTCACCTAGGTCGTTCGCGACGCTTCAGGTCCTCGGCACGCTGTCTGAGACCGTCGGTGACATCGTCCCAGTCCGGTCCGGAGTGCAGAAAATCCACTGAGCCTCTTTCTGTCTTTTCTTCTTCATCGCGCATAGTTAGTTTCGTGAACTTTTCGAGACAGGTAAGGGAAGCGGGGCCTACCGGTGGGTGATGGGCTCAAGTAAGCCGTTGAGCCTGTTCAGGGGATTACTGGTTGCTTGTCTTTCTTCAACAGATGAGAAGGTGCCGACCATGGCAGGCGGTCGATCTGCCCAGTCAGGGTGGTCTCATCTCAGTCGTACCCTGAGGTGGTCAGGTGGAGCGTCCGATCGTGATGGACCACAGGATCTCCCGCAGTTCATGGCCGTCCTCCTCCCCTCTCGATGAGATTACCTCGGCGCGGAAGGAAGAAGAACGTGCGCGATGACGTACGAATCCTCCCATCGAAGGACTTCCCAACTCTTCGATATGCAGTCCTTCGCGATCGAGGCGGTCGGCGAGTTCCGCGAAAAGAGGAGAAAGCTCAAATCTTCCGTACGCCCTTTCCAGGGCACCGGGAACGATCCCGCTCTTCTCTGGTCTCAGCCTGTGCACTTGAGCCGAGAAGCCAAAACACTCCCACTTCTTCTCTCTCTTTTGGAAGGAAACTTCAATGAGCCCATAGTCGCGCCTCCACTGTCCTTTTCTCTGATCGTCCAGGTAGTCGTCGCCAAGGCGCGACTCCCATTCTTCGGGAGAGCTTCCCAATCCGACTCCGAGGACTTCCCCGTTCTTGATGAGGTCGACATAGAGATCGATATCGGTCATCAATCCATCTTCTCCAGCGCTTTGATCAAAAAGTGAATTTCGAGCGCCCTGTTTTTCTGCATGCCGTATCCACCGGCGTTCATCTCATCCCTGGCAGACTTGGCCTTGTCTATGAAGTCGTTTCTGAAATCTGGGTTCGATCGCAACTCGTTCAAAGCGCGCTCGACGTCGCGTTCGCTTGCGGTGCCGTTCCTGAGGCGGATGGGCTCACCGCCGACCCCCCCTTGATCGTCGGGGAATACGCGTACTTCCCTGTCGCCCACATGCACATGTGCCCCCTTCGTTCCCCAGTCTTGATAGGCCACTGAGGTACGGATGTACGGGGCCAATCCGAGGGGGTCGGCCCAGGTGTGGGGGTTGTGGGGGTAGGTGGTGGGGTTGGGGGCGGGTGTGAGGCCGAGGGGGTCGGGGGTGAGGTAGCGGGCTGTGGTGGGGTCGTAGTAGCGGAAGTAGTTGTAGTGGAGGCCGGTTTCGGGGTCGTGGTACTGGCCGGGGAAGCGCAGGGGGGTGTAGGTGGTGGCGTCGCGGTTCCAGGTGGTGGTGCCCCACAGGGTGGTGCGGGTGTGCCAGGCGAGGTGGCCGGTCTCGTCGACGAGTTCGGTGGGGGTGCCGACCAGGTCGGTGACGATGGCGAAGAACCGGGCGTCGATTTCGGCCTGGGTGGCGGTGTCGGTGAGGCGTTCGGTCTGGGCGACGGGGTGCAGGCCGTTGTGGTCCCAGGTGAGGGTGACCGGGTGGGGGAGGCCGGGGTCGGTGGTGGTCTGTTCGATGAGGACCGGGCCGTCCCAGGTGAAGTCCACCTGTTCGGCCACGGTTTCGCCGTCCGGGGCGAGGCGCTGTTTGGCGATGCGGCGGCCCAGCGGGTCGTACAGGTAGCGCCAGCGGGTGCCGTCCGGGGTGACCACTGAGGTGAGGCGGTCTTCGGTGTCCCAGGTGTAGTGCCAGGTGTCGGGCTTGCGGGAGAGGCGGGTGCGTTGGCGCAGGGTGAGGCGGCCGGCGTCGTCGTGTTCGTAGCGGATGCGGCCGGCGCGGGTGAGGCGGGTGCCGGTGTAGGCGCGCTCTCCGGCAGCGTCCGCGGCGGCGTGGGTGGTGGGCCAGGCTGCGGAGGTCTGGTTGCCGGCGGTGTCGTAGGCGTAGGTTTCGGTCCAGTTGGCGGCGTGGACGGCGGTGACGCGGCCGGTGGCGTCCAGGTCGAAGGTGCGGTGCCCGGCCAGCAGGTCGTCGACGGCGGTGAGGTAGCCGTCGGCGCGGTAGTGGTAGCTGCGGTGCTGGACCGGGGCGGTGGGGTCGGGGCCGGTGAGGGTCTGGTCGGTGATGCGGCCCGCGGGATCCCAGATCTGGGTCAGGGTGACCTCGCCGACGCGGCGGGTGGTCTCGCGGCCGGTGGCGTCGTGGGTGAAGTCCAGGGTGCGGCCGCCGGTGGTGAGTGCGGTGCGGTTGCCCGCCGCGTCGTAGGCGTAGGTGGCGACCTGGCCGGTGGGGGTGACCCGGCGGGTGCGGCGGCCCAGTGCGTCGTAGGAGAACGTCAGGACCCGGCCGCCCGCCATCTCGGTCTTGACGCGGCCCAGGCGGTCGCGTTGCCAGCGCACCTCCGCGTCCGGGCCGATGGCCTCCACCGGGCGGCCCGCGAGGTCGTAGGCGTAGGTGGTGACCCGGCCTGCGGCGTCCTTGCGGACTCTGCGGCCCAGCTCGTCGTAGGCGAAGGCGATCGTCTCGCCGAGTGGGGTGGTGCGGGCGGTGAGCTGCCCGGCGGCGTCGTGGGAGTAGGTGACGGTGCGGTCGTCGAAGTCGGTCTCGGCGGTCAGGCGTCCGGCCGGGTCGTAGGTGTAGGACCAGGTCAGGCCCTGGGGGTTGGTGACCTGAGTGAGGCGCAGTTCGGCGTCGTGGTCGAAGGTGTAGCGCACCCCGTCCGGGCCGGTCCTCGCGGCGAGCAGGTCGAAATGGGTGTACTCGTAGACGGTGGTTCCGCCCGCCGCGTCGGTGTGGCGGACGCAGTTGCCCTCGCCGTCGTACTCCCAGCTCTCCTGTGCCCCGTCCGGGCCGGTGCGGTGGAGGAGCTTGCCCTCGGTGCTCCAGGCCAGACGGGTGACGGCGCCCAGCGGGTCGGTGAGGGCGGTCGGGCGGCCGAAGGCGTCGCGGGTGTAACGGGTGACCGCGCCGAGGGGGTCGGTGATCTCGACGGGCAGGCCGGCCGCGTCGCAGCGGACGGACGTGGTCTCGCCCAGGGCGTTGGTGACCGAGGCCAGATGGCCGCGCTCGTCGTAGGTGTAGCGGGTCGTCGCGCCTGCCGGGTCGGACGTGGACAACCGGTTGCCGCGTTCGTCGTAGGTGTGGCGCCACACCGCGCCGTCCGCCTCGCGGACCTCGACCGGCAGGCCCAGCTCGTTGCGGGTGACGGTGATCTCCCGGCCGTCCGGGCGGGAGACGGAGACGGTGCGGCCGTGCTCGTCGTGGGCGTAGGCGGTGGTGCGGCCCAGCGGATCGGTGTGGGAGACCGGCCGGTCGCGCTCGTCGTAGGCGAAGCGGGTGGTGTGCCCCAGCGGGTCGGTGGTGGCGACCGTGCGGCAGCGGTCGTCGATCACATGGCGGGTGGCGTGGCCCTGGGGGGTGGTCAGCGTGGTGACCTTGTGGCCGGTGGCCGGGTCGGTGCCGTCGTAGGTGATGCGCACCTGCATGTGGCCCTCGGTGCCGCCCTCGCCGATGCACCGGTGCAGGTTGTCGTAGACGTAGTCGTAGCGCCGGCCGTTGGAGTCGGTCCAGGCGGTCACCCGCGCCTCGTCGTCGTACTCGAAGCGCAGCGGCCGGCCCGCGGAGTCGGCCACCTCGGTCAGATGGCCGTCGGTGTAGCCGTAGCGCTTGATCACCTGGCCGGCCAGGGACAGGGCGGTGACCCGGCCGTCCTCGACGGTCAGGTGGAGGGTGTAGCCGCCGCTGTGCTCGACGCGGACCGGGGCGCCGGTGGCCTCGTCGTGTACGAAGACGATCTGGTGACCGGCCCGGTCGGTGAGCTGCTCCAGCAGCGCGGTGCCGTCCCCGCCGGGCTCCGCCCCGGCCGGCGGGGCGAAGTGCCGTACGTGGCCGGTCTCCGGGTCGGTGAGGGTGTAGCCGCCGTCCGGGGTGCGCTCCAGCGGCATCCGCGCCGACCCGGCCGACGGCAGGGTCGGCAGCCCCGGCGCGGGGTGCGGGTAGGCCAGCAGCCGCCCGTCCTCGGCGACGAACACCACGCCCTCGGCGTCGATCTCCAGCCGCTGGTCGACGGTGGAGGCCCAGGACGGCCCGAACCACCGCCCGGCGGTGTAGCCGGACTCCACGTGCCGCCGGAAGACCAGCGGCAGGGCGCCCGGCAGGGAGACGTCCGTCTGCGGCAGGAACATCCGGCCCGTCGCCAGGTCCACCGGGTCCGTGCCGCCGGAGTTGCGGTCCCCGGGCTTGGTGCCGTGCTGCTCGGGGCCGTCGCTGTCGAGGGCGCGGCGGCCCCGGTTGGCGTCACTGGCCAGGTCCGCGGCCTCCGCCGCGATCCGGGCGCCTCTGACGCCCGCTCCGGCGCCGCCGGTCAGGGCGGTCAGTGCCGCGTCGGGTGCCAGCCGCCCCAGCCCCTCGGCCGGGTCCTTCATGAAGTCGCTGACCATCTGCCGGCCCGTGCCCCACGGGTCGTTGGCGACCTGGACCAGTCCGGCGGTCGTGCTGTTGAGGGTGGTGAGGTACTCGGCCGGGTGCGTGATGTTGTACGGGTCGGTGGGATTGATGCTGCGGGCGAAGGAGACCAGCCCGGTCGTGCCCTTGATGACCCCGCCGTAGAAGTGGGTGACGTCCATCCCCACCCCGATCACGCCGTACTTGGCCTGGTCGGCGTAGGACGGCTTGGCGGGCGCCGCGTCCCTCGCCGCCCGCACCGCCGTACGGGCCTTCTCCGCGGCCTCGTTGCGCTGCTTGCGGGCCTCGGCCAGGATCTCCTCGGCCGCCTCGGCCCTGGCCGGGCCGGGGTCCTTGAACTCTCCCGGCGGGGTCGGCTTCGGGCCCGGGTCCCCGCCCGCCTTCACCTTGGCGTTGTAGGCGTCGGCGGCCTCGTTGTACGCGTCGACCTTCCCGTTGTGCTCCGTCCGGGCGTCCTCGGAGGCCTTGACGGCGGCCTTGTACTTGGCGATCGCCTCCTTGGCGCGGCCCTGGGCCCACTCCACCGTCGAGGCGAAGTCCTCCAGGGCCTTGGCGGCCTTCTCGCAGGCGTCGGCGGCCTTGAACCACCTGGGCGGCTCCTCGGCAGCCTTGGTCCGGAACGCCTCGGCCGCCTCGCCCTCCAGGCCCGAGGAGTCCAGCCCCTTGATGCCCTTGCCGACGTTGTCGAACGCCTTCTGGAAGTCCTTCAGATGGCCGGCCGTCGAGCGCAGCTTCGAGGCGCTGCCGTAGATCAGCTTCTTGGGGTCCTCGGTCTGCCCGAGCTGGAGCTCGTCGACGTCGGCGCCCAGGGCGTTGGCGGCGGAGCGGGACTTGTCCCGCACCCAGTCCGCGCCGCCCTCCCAGCCCGCGTCCTCCAGCAGGTCGGCACCGACGTCACCCAGTTCCTCGATGCCCTCGCCGACGAGCTCGACGCCCTCCTCGACCTTGTCCTCGATGACATCGGGTACGAAGTCCCGCCAGCCCATCAGCCCTCACCCCCGCCGCCCTGCTGCTGTGCCCGTTCCTCGGGGGAGGGGCCGAACGCCTCGTCCAGCCCGCGCTCGAACGTCCGGTCGTCGATGCCCAGGGCGTCGTTCATCAGGTCGGAGCGCATTCCGCCCGCGCCCTCGGTCAGCACGGCGCGCCCGGTGTCCTTCCAGGTCTGGGCCGCCTCCTCACCGGCCTGCCGGAACGACTCGGCGCTGTAGTCGGGACGGTAGTTCTCCAGGGAGACCAGCTCTCCCCATTCCCGTTCGGTGATCTCGTCCTCGGACAGGTGGGGGTTCCCGACGAAGGCGTTGGCCGCGACCTTGAAGGTGCCCTCGATGTACTGCTCCTCGGAGTAGACCAGCCCGGCCGCCAGGCCGAGCCGGGCCGCCAGCCCGTTGGCGTCCATGATCAGGGCGCGTACGCCCCACTCCCAGTCCTCGCAGAACCCCTCGAAGTCCTTGGCCAGCCCGGAGTGGCCGGCCTCCATGTTGCTCAGTGCCAGCTCGCCGAAGCCCGAGCCCTGTACGGAGCCGGTCGACGAGCCGCCCACCGCCTTCAGCTCGTCGATCGCCCCGTTCAGGCCCTTGGTGATGAGGCTCAGCGCCTCCTTGGAGAACTTCAGGTCCCCGTCGCCGCTCACCGCGCACCCCCGTCCCGCGCCGCCGCGTCCGCACCGGCGTCTACGTCCGCGTCCACGTCCACCGCCGCCGCATCCGGCACGATGCCCTTCACCGGCGGGAACAGCATCGAGCCGTCCTCGTCCGCGACGTTCACCGCCACCCCGGCCGGGCCGTCCGCCTCGGGCACCACCGCGTCCAGCAACCGGGCGCCCAGCACCGCCTCGTACTCCCACTCCTGGCCGGGGGCGGTGTCCTTCGCCCGGGCGAAACGGGCCATCGCCGGCTCGTCGGTGAACGCGTAGATCCACCGGATCCCGCCGAAGACCCCCGTCAGCAGCCCGCCGTCCACCACCGGCACCAGCACGGCGGTGCGGCGGAACTCCCCCAGCATCGCGTGCGGGTTCCCCCGGCCCGCGCGCACCGCAGCTATCTCCTCGACGAGATCCACCCCGAACCCCCGTTCGACGCCCTGCCCGGCACAGTCGGCAACACCATAAGTCCATACGGCAGTCGGCCGCCCGGAGTACGGCAGCACTGTTGCGGCACCATGACACGGCACGGCCGGGGAACGCGCCGCCTCGGGAATCCGGCCTGCCGGGGCCGGAAAGCGCTCACTTACCATTGCCGCTACGACAACGGGGTGGACCGCGGCCCGCCGCGGGGGAGGGGACGGGAACCGATGAGTCTGCGTCAGTTCGAGTACGCCCTGGCCGTCGCACAGGAGGGCTCGGTGACGGCGGCGGCGGAGCTGCTGCACGTCGCCCAGCCGTCGGTGTCCCAGCAGATCCGCGGTCTGGAGCGGGAGCTGGGCGTGACACTCTTCGCCCGCACGCCGACCGGGCTGGTGCCCACCGTGGTCGGCCGCGCGTTCCTGCGGGAGGCGGAGGCCGCGGTGAGCGCGGCGCGGCGGGCGCGGGCGACGGCGCGGGCCGGTGCGCGGGAACCGGCGGGCGAGCTGGTGGTCGCGGCGCAGATGGGTCTGGGCGCGCGGCAGCTCCCGGGCGCGCTGAGCGCGCTGCGCCGCCGCTTCCCGCGGCTGGACGTCACCGTCTTCGAGGAGCGGAACCCCGCCGAGATGGAACGGCTGGCGCGCCGGGGCGTGCTGGACTTCGCCCTGACGGCTGCGCCCTGCGAGGAAGGCGGGTACGAGGAACACCGCCTCGGCGACGAGGAGTTCGTCGTGGTGCTGGGCGCCGGGCACCCACTGCTCGCCGCGGACCGGGTCGACCTGCGCGACCTGGCGCGGGAGCCGTGGGTGAGGTTCGACCAGGACAGCGCACTCGACGGTGTCCTGGTGGGCGTGCTGCGGGACAACGGGCTGACCCCGGCCACGGTCGCCCGCGTGTCCCAGACGGCGACGGCCGTGCGCTGGGCCGTCCACGGGCTGGGGGCGGCCCTCGTCCCGGCCTCCGCGGTGCCCCACAACCACGAGCACCTCACGCGCCCGGTGTCCCCGGCCGTGTCCCTGCCCGTCGTCGCCGTGGTCCGGCCCGGCGCGGGCCCGGCGGAGACGGCCCTGCTCGAACTCCTGCGGCAGGAGGCCTGGTACAGGTCCTCTTCCCCCGTCACCGTGCCCGTCCCCGTCCCCGCACCGGTGGCCTGACGGCCGGGACCGCGGCACAGCGGCGGGACCGGCTCAAAGCTGGGTGCGGCCGCCGTCCACGGCGAGTTCGGCGCCGGTGGTGTACGTGGCGTCGAAGGCGAGGAACGCGGCCGCCCGGGCGATCTCCCCGGGGCTGCCGAAACGCCCCATGGGGTTGTCCGCCAGCACCTGGGACTTGAACTGCTCGGCCTCCTCCTCGGTCATCGTCTTCTCCAGGATGCCCGTGTCGATGGGACCGGGGCTGATCGCGTTGACCCGGATCCCGCGCGGCAGCAGATCGCGGGCGAAGCTGCGGGCCATCGAGCGCAGCGCCGCCTTGCCGGCCGCGTAGCCGCTGGTGTCCGGCATGCCGATGACGTTCGCCGCCGAGGTGGTGAAGACGATGCCGGCGTCCGGGTTCAGCAGCGGGGCGAGCTTCTGCACGGTGAAGTAGGCGCCCTTGACGTTGACCGCGAACAGCTCGTCGTACACCTCCTCGGCCGTCGCCCCGAAGGGTGTGGTGAGTGTGATGCCGGCGTTGACGAACAGAGCGTCCAGGGTGCCGAGTTCGCCCTTCACCCGGTCGGCCAGGGCGTCCAGGTCGGCCAGTGAGGACACATCGCCCCGGACGGCCGTCGCGTTCTCGCCGAGCCGCTCCCGCGCGGCGTCGAGCGCGGCCCGGGAGCGGCCGGTGATCACCACCCGCGCTCCGCCGTCCGCCAGCAGTCTCGCCACCGCGAATCCGAGGCCGCTGCCGCCACCCGTGATCACCGCGTTCTTGCCGCTGTACTTTTCCATGCCGGTGTTTCCTCGCTGCTTTCTCTCGGAAGTCGGTGAGCTGTTTCTCCGGAAACGGCGTTCCGGAATGCCGCCGGTGTCAGGCCCGGGGGAATTCGCCGCCGTCCACGACGAGATTGCTCCCGGTCAGCCAGCCCGCCCGGTCGGACACCAGGAACAGCACCGTGTGGGCGAGGTCGTCGGGCCGCCCGTCGCGCCCCAGCGGCACGGGGCTGCCGTCCTGGCTCTGCGCCGGGTCCATGCGGGCCCACTGCTCCCGCGTCCGCACACCGCCGGGAGTGGTGACCCGGCCGGGGCTCACGGTGTTGACCCGGATGCCGAACGGGGCCAGCTCCAGGGCCAGTCCCCGGCTGTAGTTCTCCAGCGCGGCCTTCGCCGCCGTGTAGTGCAGGAACGGTCCCCCCGGGGTGCGGACCGCGGCGGTGGAGACGTGCACGACCGCCCCCGATCCCTGCTCCCGCATCCCCGGCACCAGCAGCGAGTCCAGCCGCACCGACGCCAGGTAGTTGAGGTCCAGCGAGTCCTGCCACACCTCGTCGGGGATGGCCGAGGTGCCCTCGTACGGCCGCGCCCCGCCCACGTTGTGGACCAGGACGTCCACCCCGCCGAGCGTCTCCCGCGCGGCCTCGGCGATCGCCGCCGCGCCGGCCCGCGTCCGCACGTCGGCCGCCACGAAGGCGGCACCCTCCGGCACCGTGTCCGCCGCCGTCCGGGCGGTCGTCAGCACCTCGGCGCCCGCGTCCAGGAGGTGGCGCACGACGGCCGCCCCGATTCCGCGGGAACCACCCGTGACCAGGGCCCGCTTTCCCGCGAGCTCCGGCTTTTCCGATCCGTTCTCGGTCGTGGCCATGCCACCGGTCCTCTCGATAACGTCTTCGTCCGCTCGACGGAAGAAGGGGCGATGTGCGCGGCGCGCGAATCCCCGGAGAAAAAGAGGCGGTCGCCCTCGTCGAGCTATTTGACGGTACGTCCGGGAAAGAGTGAGAGGCAAAGACGAAATATCAGCAGGGGGCATAGGGAGTTCCTATGGTGCCCCGGTTCCTCCGCAGTGACCGGCGCGGGGAGCGGGTCGAGGCGGCCCCGTCCACCGTCTCCACGCCGGCCCGCACCTCCCGCACCCGTTCGGTCAGGGCCGGAGCGAGCACCCCGACCGGCGGCCCGGCCGCCATGACCACGCCCCGCGGCAGCACCACGAGCCGGTCGCGGAACGCCGCCGTCCGGGCTTCGGGGCTGCCGTGGCCGGTACGGGCCGGGGGCGGCGGCACCTCCGCCCGAACGGTCCGGTGTACGTGCCCCCTCGCCCCCGGCGTGCACCGCGACCACGAACAACCGGCCCCGGCCCGCACGGTGGTCCGGGCCGGGGCGGCGTGCGAGGGCGGGGCTATGCGGCTTCCGCCTCCCGCCCGGGGGCACCGAAGGAGTCGTCGGCCGCCTCGGCCCCGTCGTCCAGGACGATGCGGACGGTACGGCGGCCGTCGCCGGGACCGGCTCCGGCCAGCCGGGCCCGGATGCGGTCGTAGACCCTGGTGGCCATTGCCCAGCCCACGTCCACCGTCTCACTTGGTGCGTTGCGGGTCTCCCACAGGCTGATCAGGGCCGTGATGAGGGACGGTCCGGACAGATGCGTCCGCACCCGGTCCTCGCCGTGGTCGTCGACCGCCCCCGGAACCCGGAAGCGAGGATGGCGGGCGGCCTGTACGAGCAGGAACTCCCAGGTGTCGCGGTGGCAGATCAGCTCCGCACGCGACAGTCCGGCGGCGGTCAGCAGCAGCTCAGCGTGCTCTTCCAGCGGATCCCTGGGCGTCCGGGGGGTCTGGCCACCCGCTCCCGGAGGTGCCGTGGCACCTCCGGAGCCGTCACCGGAACCGTGGGAACGGTGCCGCAAGGCTGCTTCGGCGGCCCTCTTCACCTCCCTCACTCGCTGCCCCTCCGGTGCCTCCCCGCCCGGGGACTTCGCCGCGTCGTCTTCGAGGTCCCGCCGGTTGCCGTCCCGCTCCCCGTTCACGCTTTCCTCCTGCTCATGCTGACCGCCGTCCTGTGCCTCGGGGACTCCGCCCGAGGAGGTGGGCGGCGGGTCCACCACCGGCCGCGTGGTCTCCTCCCCTGCCTCTCCGCCCGCATCGGCCTCGGAAGGAGGCGGGTGCGCCCCAAGCCGATCGCTGGTGATCTCCAGGTGCAGGTCTTTCAGACCGCCGAGCATCTTCTCCTGCCGCCGACGCAGTTCCCGGTTCTCCTCCCGCAGGACCATGGTCCCGGTGGAGATGGCTTCCCGGAGCTTGTAGAGCTCCTCGCCCGGTGTCTGTGCCAGCGGACGCGCCTCGGTGAGCGCCGTACGGACGGCCGCGATCTCCTCGCCGATGCCGTCGAGCTTGCCGTCGAGTTCGTTGAGCCCTCCGTCACAGGCATCGAGCTTCTTCGCGAGACGCTGTTTCCACCCCTGCCCCAACTCCACGCAACCCCCTTGTCGCTTTGTGTGACGGGCCCATCCTTTCCCTGGCGGATGCGGCCGACGCGGGCGTTTTCCGGCCACAGCCGAGCCGTACCGTGCGTGCTCGTGAAGTGGGTGTTCCGGCCGAGGCCCGGCACGGTGGCGGTCATTTCCCGCCACCCACGTCCAAGAAGCGCGCGCCCGAGGTCTCCGATGGGGTGGCTGCTCGAACGCAAGTACCCCGGCCCCCTGTGCTCGATCCCGTGCGCCGGAGAGCGGCGGATGCCGGACGATGTCACGCGCCTCGGACACCGGCCACACCCGCACCACGCGGTGCCACGGCCCCGACCGGAGGGAACGCCCGCCTTGGCGAAAACCACGCAACTGCGCACGTACACCGTCCGGGACGGCATGTTCGACGCCTGGTTGGAGCGGTGGCGGAAGGACGTCGTCCCGCTACGTCTGAAGCTGGGCTCTATGATCGACGGGGCCTGGACGGACCGGGAACGCAACCAGTTCGTGTGGCTGATCTCCTACGACGGCCCGGAGACCTTCGCGGAGCGCAACGCCGCGTACTGGGCGTCACCCGAGCGCGAGGCCATGGATCTCGAACCCGACGACTACCTCGTCCACACCGACGACCGTGTGGTCCAGCGGGCCTACTGATCGCACGGTGCCGCGCGGCAGCGGGAACTGCCGCCGGTCCGGGTGCCGTGTATGTGCGGGATTCGAAGGCTGCGGGCGATGGCCCTGTGCTGCGGGTCGGCCGGGACGAATGGGCCGCGTTCGTGGCGCGCGTGAGGTGAGCGAGTACCCGGAAAGCTGCATCGGATCAAAGTGACTGTGCTGCTTTCCGGGGGCACCGTTTGGAAGAGAGGGCTTTCGTGGGGGCGATCGGTCTACGACTCGACTTCCTCCGACTCCCTCAGGTATTTCTGATTGTTCTCGATGAGATGATCGAGCGCGGACCTGGCGGCAGTAAGGCTGTCCATCGCGAAGGACAGTCGGGCTCGCTCGTGATTCATTACTTCCAGAGCTTTCTGAGCCTTTTCCCTGCTGGGCTCCGCCATGCAGGGAACCATCGCGGCGATGCTGCTGCTGGACACGCCCGCGGCCAGGAACGCCTGTATGAGCCGGACTCGCCGGACATGCCCGTCGTCGTAGTGGCGCTGCCCGCTGGCGGAGCGTGAGCTGACGAGCAGGCCCTGGTCCTCGTAGTAGCGCAGTGACCGACGGCTGACTCCTGTCCGGGCGGACAGTTCGCCGATTCGCATCCCAACTCCCCGCTGTGTACTGGGTCACAACGACTTGCCCCTCACATCGATGTGAGGGTCTAGGTTAACCCCCGCGGTTGCCTGTCATGCCACTTCGTGTGTCCAGTGCTCGGTGTGGCCCTGCGAGGAGGAGAGAAGTCGTTGATCAAGCTTGCCTTCATGATCAATCGTGTCGGAGGAATGTCCTTCGAGCGGTTCGTCGAGTATCACCGGGACCGGCACGGTCCGCTGTTCACCTCCATTCCGGAGGCGCGGCGCTACGTGCGGAAGTATGTCGTGTCGCACCCGGTGCCCGCCGAGAACTACCCGGGTCCCGCCTATGACGGCCTGACGGAGATCTGGTTCGACAACTGGGAAGACCACAACGCCTTCTTCTCCTCCGAGAACTACAGGGAGCTGGTCAACCCGGACGAACCGAAATTCATCGACATGAGCACAGTGGCGGTTATGGTCACCGAGGAGAAGGTCATGATCTGATCCGGATTTCGGTGGGCGGTGCTCAGGCGCCGGTCAGCAGGCGGCGCAGCAGGCGTCCGGCGGGGCCCCACCCCCGACGGGCCCCGCCGGAGCGCTCGCGGTACCAGCGGCGCAGCTCCCGCCGCTCGGTACGGGACAGGGGGCCGGACGCCAGCAGGTGCGCGGCGAAGCGCAGGGCGTCCTGGCGGTGGCCGTCGGTCAGCGGGCGGCCGTCGGCGTAGGCGGTGAACGCCGGGCGGTAGCCGTCGCCCAGGATCCGGGGCAGTTCGGGCGCCAGCCTGGCGACGACGGCGGCGCGCTTGGCGGTCAGTGCCCGGGCCTGGACGCGCAGCCGCTCGGGGTCGAAGCCCTCGGGCGCCGGGGCGCCGGCGGTCAGTGCGGCCAGCAGGGCGGTCTGGGCCGCGGCGAGGTGTTCCCGGGCCGCCTCGGTGTCGGTGGTGCCGGCGCGGTCGGGGGCGACGGTGCGGTCGGGGATGTCAGGCACGGGCCGCCGTCCCCTCGAAGACGGTGCGGATCGCGGACAGTTCCGCCGCCAGCTCGCCGCCGGGCGGGAAGGCGTCGTCGCGTTCCAGCAGCACCCCCGGCGGCGCGGTGCGCGCGCACAGCTCGGCCAGGATGCCCAGCACCGGCTCGGGCACCGGGTGGGCGTGGCTGTCGTGCCACACCCCGTCCCGCTCCACCCCGCCCGCCACGTGCACGTACGCCAGCGCCTCCAGCGGCAGCCCGGCCAGCACGGCGGACGGGTCCTCGCCGCGGTTGACGTGGTTGGTGTGCAGGTTGGCGACGTCGATCAGCAGGCCGACTCCGGTGCGCTCCACCAGTTCGGTGAGGAACTGCGCCTCCGTCAGCTCCTCGCCGGGCCAGCGGACCAGGGCGGCGATGTTCTCCAGCGCCAGCGGCACCGGCAGGGCGTCCTGGGCGACGGTCACGTTCTCGCAGAGCACCTCCAGCGCGTCGCGGGTGCGCGGCACCGGCAGCAGGTGCCCGGCCTCCATCGCGGGCGCGCCGGTCCCCGGGCCGCCGGCCCGGACGAACGCGATGTGCTCGGTGACCAGCGGCGCGTCCAGCACCTCGGCCCGCCGCGCCAGTGCCGCAAGCCGGGCCGGGGCCGGGCGGTGGGCGCCGCCCAGGCCGAGCCCCACCCCGTGCGGCACCACCGTGGTGCCGCGCTCGCGCAGCCGCAGCAGGGCCTCGGGCAGGTGGTCCGGGCAGATGTTCTCCGCCACCACCTCGACCCAGTCGACGCCGGGCAGCGCGTCGATCACGTCGGCGATCTCGGGCCGCCAGCCGATGCCCGTGCCCAGCCGCGCCACCGCCTGCCGCATGGCCGCGCCCCCTCTCCGGATCCTCCCGACCCGCGGATGTCATCTCCGGAGGGAGAGAACGCCAACCGCGCGGCGGCGGGTTCAGAGCTTCATTTGAGCTTGTCCGGTCGCGATGTGCCCCGTTCCGCGTGTTCTTTCCGCCTCCGGGGCCAGAAGGGAACAGAATCTGCTGACCCCCCACAGGAGACATCCATGCTGGACGAACTGCAGCGAAGGCTCGGCCTCCGCACCGACTCCGTCATCTTCTTCACCTCCGCGGCGCTCACGGTCGTGTTCGTCGTCGCGGCGATCACACTGACGGAGCAGGTGGACCGGATCTTCGCGACGGCCTCGGACTGGCTCCTCACCAACCTGGGATGGTTCTACATCCTCGGGGTGACCAGCTTCGTGATCTTCCTGCTGTGGATGGCCGTCGGACGCTACGGTCACGTGCGGCTCGGGGGGCAGGACGAGCGCCCGGAGTACAGCACGCGCGCCTGGTTCGCGATGCTGTTCGCCGCCGGGATCGGCACGATCCTGATGTTCTGGGGGGTCGCCGAGCCCATCAGCCACTTCGCCGTGCCGCCGCAGCAGGGCGTCGAGCCGCAGACGGTCGAGGCGGCCAGGATGGCCATGGCCTACTCGCTGTACCACTTCGGCCTGCACACCTGGTCCATCTTCTGCCTGCCGGCCCTGACCTTCGCCTACTTCGTCTACGTGCGCGGGCTGCCGTTCCGGGTCAGCTCGGTCCTCCAGCCCCTGCTGGGCGACCGCGTCAACGGCACTGCGGGCCGGGTCGTGGACATCACGGCGGTGATGGGCACCCTCTTCGGCGTCGCCGTCTCCATCGGCCTGGGCACCCTGCAGATCAACAGCGGGCTCGCGCGGCTGTTCGGTCTGCCGGAGAACTCCCTGGTCCAGGTCCTGCTGATCACCGTGATCACGGCCATCGCCACCACCTCGGTGGTCTTCGGCCTGGACAAGGGGATCCGGCGGCTGTCGAACATCAACATCACCATGGCCATCGGGCTGATGATCTTCGTGTTCGTCACCGGGGCGACGCTGTTCCTGGCCAAGGGCATCATCGAGAACGTCGGCGTCTACCTGTCCCAGCTGGTGTCCCTGGCGTTCTGGAACGACACCTTCGCCGACACCGGCTGGCAGGGCAGCTGGACGGTGTTCTACTGGGCCTGGACGATCACCTGGTCGCCGTTCGTGGGCATCTTCATCGCCCGCATCTCCAGGGGGCGCACGATCAGGGAGTTCGTCCTCGGCGTCCTGGGGCTGCCGACCGCCTTCACCATCGTCTGGTTCAGCGTCTTCGGGCTGTCCGCCATCGATCTGGAGCTGGACGGCGAGAGCGACCTCGTCCGGACGGTCGTCGTGGAGGGCGACGTCCCCGGCGCGCTGTTCACCTTCCTGGAGAACTACCCGCTGACCACGCTCGTCTCGGCCCTGTCGGTGCTGATCGTGGTCATCTTCTTCACCACCTCCTCGGACTCGGCGTCCCTGGTGGTGGACATGCTCTGCGCCGGGCAGCGGGGCGAGGGCGGACCGACCCGGCAGCGGGTCTTCTGGGCGATCACCGAGGGCGTGGTCGCGGGCACCCTGATCGCCGCCACCGGCAGGAGCGCGCTCGACGCGCTCGCCGAGGTGATCACGGTCTTCGGCCTGCCGTTCTTCGTGCTGGCCTTCCTGATGATGTACTCGCTGCGGCGCGCGCTGCGGACCGACTTCCCCGAACTCGCCGGCCCGCCCCCGACGCTGCGGAAGCGGGCGGAGCAGGACCCGGAACGGGCCGGGAACGGCGGAGTGGACCGCGGGCCGCGCGAACAGGGGACGAGCCGGCTCAGCAGGCTGCGGGACCGACGGACGGGCGGCAGCGGGAAGAGGTGAGGCGGGCCCGCCCCGCCTCTTCCCGTCGCCGGACTCAGCGGCGCAGCGCCGGGTGGTCGGCGACCACCGTCGCCGACCCCGGGGCGATCTCGGTGAACCCGGCGTCGCGCACCACCGGCAGCCCGGAGGCCGTCAGCTCCGCCCACCGCCCGGGCGGGGCGGTACGGACGGCGAGCGGGAAGCCGGCCGCCCGCCAGGCGGCGCGGGTGTCGTCGTCCAGCGCCCACCAGGTGAACTGGGCGCCGTGCCCGGCCTGGGCCATCGCCTTGCCCGCGGACATCTCCAGCGCCGGGTTCAGCCACAGCACGGGTGTCCCGGAGGCGGGGACGACGGGCGGTGCGGGGTCGGTCAGCTCGGTGCCGGAGACCTGGAGCCGGGCCAGCTCCTTCGGCCAGCCGTCCAGCGGTACGGGCGGGAACACCCGCACCTCGGCCGGGGCGGTGCCTCCGGCGTCCACGGAGCCCTCGGCGCCCGGACCGGTCACCGTGATGCCCGGCAGGGCCTGGACCCGGCGCCACTCCGCGCCCCGCGCCCGCCGCACCACCTTGCGGATGCGCCCGTCCTGCCAGGCGCGCACCAGCCGGTGCCAGTCGCCGCCGGGGTCGGTCGCCCGCTCGTCGGACAGCAGGGCGAGCACCGCCCGCGCCGCCGTCCCCAGCGCGTCGGCGCGGGCCGGGGGGCCCGGCGGGGTGGCCCGCTCGATCCGGACGACGAGCGGCAGGACGTACTGCGGGGCGGCGTCCCGGTCTGCGGGCGCGGGGTCTGCGGGCGCGGGGTCGGAGGCGGCGGGGGAAGGGGCGTCGGGCGTGGTCACGGGGTCAGTGTGCCAGCCGGGATGAAGGGGACCTTATGCCTTCCTCAAGCGGGGGAAAGGGTTCCGCGAAGCGCGGACAGGGCCGCGGACCGGCGGCTATGGTCGGCCGTCATGAGACTGGAAGCCGTCGGCCGCCGCTACGGGATCGGCAAACCGTGGGTGCTGCGCGACGTGGACCTGGAACTGCGCCCGGGGACGCTGGTGCGGATCGAGGGGGCCAACAGCAGCGGCAAGTCCACTCTGCTGAGACTGCTCGCCGGGATCGACGCGCCCAGCGCGGGCCGGATCACCGGCCGTCCGCGCACCGCGTACGTGCCCGAGCGCTTCCCCGCCGCGCTGCCGTTCACCGTGATCGGCTATCTGACGCATCTGGGCCGGATCCACGGGATGCGGCGCGGTCCCGCGGTCACCGCCGCCCGGCGGTGGCTGGAGCGCTTCGGCGCCGGAGGGCTGGCGGACATGCCCCTGGCGGAGCTCTCCAAGGGCGGCTGCCAGAAGGTCGCCCTCGTCCAGGCGCTGCTGGCCGGACCGGAGCTGCTGGTGCTGGACGAGGCGTGGACGGGACTGGACCGCCGGGCGAGCGCCGAGCTGGACCGGGCGGTCGCCGAACGGGTGGCGGCCGGCGGCACGGTCGTCTTCGTCGACCACGATCCGCGGCGGCTGGCGGGCGCGGAGAGCGACGTGCACCGGATCGAGGACGCGGGGCTGGTGCCGGCCGCCGGTGAGGCGGCGGAGGCGCGGGAGACGGCCGGGCCGAAGGCCGTCGTGGAGGCGGTGGGCCCGCCGGGGACCCTGCCGCCGGACGGGCTGCCCGGTCATCCGGTCCGCGAACCCGCGGGCGGCGGCGCCCTGCGGCTGACCGTGCCCGCCCCCTACTCCGACCTGCTGCTGCGGGCCCTGCTCCAGGCCCACCCGCCCTGGCACGTCCGCTCCGTCACCACCCTGCCGGAGGGCGTACGGGCGGGGGGCGCCCGGCCGGGGGAGACGCGCGGGCCGCGGGGCGTACGGACGGGGAAGGACCGGCGGGGAGACGAGCGGCCATGACGGACACCGGACCGGAGACGGTGGCGGACAGGACGGCCCCGGACGGGGACGCCGGGGCGGGAGACGCCCCGGCCGTGGCCGCGGGCGCCGGGGTCGGAGGTGCCAGGGGCGCGGCGGCCGTGCTGCCCGCCCTGGTGCGCTACGAGACCTCCCTGCTGCTGCGCTCGCGCTGCTGGCTGCCGCCCCTGTTGCTGTACGCCGCCGCCCTGCTGGTCGGGGTGCGGGGCGGGGAGCCGGTCCTGGACTCGCTCGGCTACGCCGCCGCCGTGCTGCTGCCGGTGGCCGCCTGGCTGACCAGGGCCTGCGTCACCGGCGAGCCGCCCGCCGCCCGCTGGTGCGCCGCGGCGTCGGCCGGTCCGGGCGCGGTCCAGCTGGCGTCCCTGCTGGGTGCGCTGCTCGTCTCGGTGGCGCTGGGCGCCGCCGGTGCGGTGGCCGTCGCCGTGATCGGCGGCCCGCACGGCGGCGACCGCGCCACCGCCGTACCGCCGGTGCCCGCGGCCGGTGCCGGGCTGCTGGCCGTGCTCACCTGCGCGCTGCTGGGCACGGCGGTGGGGGCGCTGTGCAACCGGCCGCTGCTGCGCGGCACCGGACGGGCGGTGCCCGCCACCGTGCTCGCCTCGGTGGCGGCGCTGGTGGTCCCGTGGTCGCCGGCCAACGCGGCGGTCGGCGCGCTGGTCACCGGATCGCGCGCCGCCGACGTCCCGGTGCCGCTGCTGCCGTGCGCGGCGGCGCTGCTGGTGGCCGCCGGGGCGGTGGCGGTGAGCTGCCGGGCCGCCGCCCGCCGGGGGTAGCGCGGCGCCGTGGGGCGTCCCGTGCTTCCCGGCGGACCGGCCGGCGGCCGGCGCGTACGGCCGCGGGCGCCCGTAGGCTCGGCGATATGGAGAACGAACCGGAAGACCGCGCCGACCGCGCCGAGGGCGCCGAGCGCGAGGAGCGGGCCCGCTGTGTGCGGTGCGGCGAGCCCACCGAGTACCCGGCGAGCACGCCCGGCGCCACGCTGTGCCCGGTGTGCGGCTGGCAGGAGGCCGAGCGGGTCGCCTGCTCCGGCTGAGCCCGCCGACGGGCGGGCCGTACCGGGGGCGGGGTGCGCCGGGGCTCAGCGGGGCGGGACCGAGGATGCGGACGGCGAGGCGGGCGCCCGGCCCATGGCCGCCGCGACCAGCTCCGAGACTCGGACGAGGCGGTAGCCGCGCTCGCGCAGCTCCGGGACGAGGCGGCCGACCGCCTCGGCGGTGGCCGGTGCCCGCTCGCGGTCCCAGCGCAGGACCACCACCGAACCTGGCCTGACCTTCTCCAGCACCCGTCCGGCGAGTTCCTCCGGATCGGACGCGCCGGTGTCCGCCGCGTCCACGTCCCCCGCCACCGCGGTCACCCCGGCCGGTGCGACGGCCCGCCGGGACCGGTCGTCGTGGCAGCCGCCGGGGAAGCGGAAGTACGGGGTGGGCCGTGACACGCCCGCCGCGCGGATCTCCTTCAGCCCGTCGCGCACCTCCGCCAGGTGCCGCCCCGGGCCCAGGGCGGGCAGGCCCGCGCAGTCGGGGGTGAAGGCGCGGTGGGAGCGGGAGAGGTTGCCGACCTCGAACAGCCGGTCGCGGCCGATGGCGCGGGCCCGGTCCCGGTGGGCGCGGGCCCACACGCCGGTCATGAAGACGGTGGCGGGGGCCTTCGCGCGGCGCAGGGCGGCGAACAGTTCCGGGTTGTCGTGGCGGACGCCGTCCTCGGCCGCGCGTTTCGCGTCCTCGGGTGACAGGGCGGCGTCGAAGGTCAGCGCCACCACGCGGTCCCCGGACGCCCGGCCCGCCGTTCCCCCGGGACCCGCCACCTCCTCTCCGCCGTCCCCGCCGTCCCCGGTGCGCGGCCCGTGCCGGAGGACGGGGACACGGCCGCTGGCGGACAGCGGCAGGGTGAGGTACCCGCCGGGGGCCGGGGTGGCGGTGCCCGCGGAGTGGGACACGGAGGGCCGGGAAACCGGCGGGGAGGCGCCCGGGGCGGTGTCCGCCGCCGCGGGGGAGGGCGCGGCCCGGCCGCGGCCGTCGTCCGGGGCGCCGCAGCCCGCCACCGCGGCGGCGGCCAGGACGAGGGCGGTCAGGGCGGTGGCGGCACGGCGCGCGGAAACGGTCGTGATCGGCATGAACGGAACGTATCGGACCGCGACGGCGTTCCGGTCCGCCCGCGCGGCACGCTGCTCCCGTCGGACTACCGCCGCCCCCCGGCCGGGGTGGCGGGCACCGGCCGGGAGCCGGTCAGTGCCGCCACGGCCCGGTGACGGCGAACGTGGTGCCCGGCTCGTAGCAGTTGACGTACATGGTGCGGCCGTCGGGGGCGAAGGTCACGCCCGCGAACTCGCCGTACTCCGGCCGCTCGGGGGTGCCGGTGTTCTGCGCGTTGCGCGCCACGGGGTACACCCGGCCGTGCCGGGTCAGCCCGTGGACGTACTGGGCGCCGCCGCCGTCCTCGCACACCAGCAGGCCGCCGCCGGGGGCGAGGCAGATGTTGTCCGGCGACTCGCCGGGCAGGCCGGTGCCGGTGTCCGGGCCGAAGACCGCCACCAGGGTCAGCCGGCGGCGGGCCGGGTCGTACCGCCACACCTGGCCGGAGTGGTCGGCGGCCGAGCCCTCCAGGGCGCGTGCGTAGCTGGAGACGAAGTACACCGAGCTCCCGGCCCAGTAGCAGCCCTCCAGCTTCTGGCCGCGGGTGATGCCGGCCCGGCCGAAGTCCTGCAGCCGGACGGGGGTGCGGCGGGCCGGCGGGTCGGGCACCGGCACCCACTCGACGTGTTCGAGGACGGTGCCGGGCTCCCGGACGGCCGACAGGTCCGGTACGCCGCGCACCCGCAGGGCCTGGAGCTCCCCGCCCGCGCGCAGCGAGCCGAAGCCGCCCAGCGGGCGGCGGGGCAGGAAGCGGTAGAACAGGCCGAAGGGCGGGTCGAAGGCGTCCTCGGTCTCGTAGACGGCCCCGGTGCGCGGGTCGACGGCGACGGCCTCGTGCTGGAAGCGGCCCAGCGCGGTCAGCGGCTCGGGGACGGTGCGGCGGCCGGGGCCGGGGTCCACCTCGAAGACGAAGCCGTGGTCCCGCTCGTAGCCGTTGGTCCCCGCCCGGTCCTCGTTCTCCTCGCAGGTCAGCCAGCTTCCCCAGGGGGTGGGGCCGCCCGCGCAGTTCACGGCCGTGCCCGCGAGGCCGACCCGTTCGGACAGCACCCGCTCCGCGGGCGGCGCGCCGGGCGGGGTGCGGTCCCGGGCCAGTTCCAGGACGGTGCAGCCGCCCGCGGCCCCCGGGTCGTACACCAGGCCGCGCACCGCGGGGACCGGGACCGGGGTGTCGTCCGGCTTGTTCTCGTGGTTGCGGACCAGCCACAGCCGCCCGGGGCACGCACCGGGCAGGGCCGCCATGCCGTCGTGGTGGCCGGGCACCGGGCCCTGCCCGGAGAGCATCGGCTCGCCCTGGCGCGACAGCACCCGGTAGCGGAAGCCGGCCGGCAGGTCGAGCAGGCCGCCGGGGTCGGGGACCAGCGGGCCGTGACCGGTCCGGCCGCCGGCGAGCCGCGCGGCGGGGCCGGTGAGCAGTTCGGTGACGGCGCCGGTGAGGGCGATGCCCGCCCCCACGGCGCCGGTTCCGGTCAACAGGCCCCCCAGGACCTGGCGGCGGGTTGCTGACATGGGTGGCTCCGGCTCCCTGCGGCGGACGGGCTGAGACCGGGTGTAGCACGCGGTGCGCCCGGCCCGGGCCGGGCGCGGCCGGTGCCGGTCCGGCGCGACCCGTCCGGCGTACGGCGGGGCGGCCCGGAACGGGGTGGTCCGTCAGACGGTCCCGGAGTCCGGCGCCCGGTCCCCGCGGCCGTCCCCGTCCGCCCCGTCCGGTGCCTCCCCGGTCAGCCGCCGGGCGTCACGGGCGAGCGCGGTGAGCCGGGAGATCGCGCGGAAGTACTTCTTGCGGTAGCCGCCCCCCAGCATGTCCTCGCCGAAGAGCCGGTCGAAGGGCACCCCGGAGGCCAGCACCGGCACCTCGCGGTCGTAGAGCCGGTCGGCGAGGACGACCAGGCGCAGCGCGGTGGACTGGTCCGGCACCGGCCGGACATCCGTCAGACAGACCGCCCGCAGTCCGTCGCACAGCGCCCCGTAGCGGCTGGGGTGGACCTGGGCGAGGTGCTCCAGAAGAGAGGGGAAGTGGTCGAGGGAGGCACCGGGGGTGCGGTGCGCGACGCCGGTCACCGTCGCCTCGCCGGCGGGCGGCGGGGCCTCGGGCAGGCCGCGGTGCCGGTAGTCCTCGCCGTCGATGCGCAGCGCGCGGAAGTGCGCGGCCAGCCCCTGTATCTCGCGCAGGAAGTCGGCGGCGGCGAAGCGGCCCTCGCCGAGCCTGCCCGGCAGGGTGTTGGAGGTGGCGGCCAGTGCCACGCCCGCCTCGACCAGCCGGCCCAGCAGGGTGGAGACCAGGACGGTGTCGCCCGGGTCGTCCAGCTCGAACTCGTCGATGCACAGCAGCCGGTGCCCGCCGAGCGTGTCCACCGTCCGCTGGAAGCCGAGTGCGCCCACCAGGTTGGTCAGCTCCACGAAGGTGCCGAACGCCTTGCGCTCGGGCGGCGCGTCGGTCGCGTGCCACAGGGAGGCCAGCAGATGGGTCTTGCCGACGCCGTAGCCGCCGTCGAGGTAGACCCCGCGCGGCCCGGACGGCCGGGCCGGCCGGTCCCCCCGGCGGAACCAGCGGCGGATGCCGCCCCCGCCGCCGTCCGCCGCCGGGCCGCCGATCCCGGCCGCGAACTCGCTCAGGACCCGTACCGCCTCGGCCTGGCTGGGCTGCTCCGGGTCCGGGAGGTAGTTGCCGAAGCGCACCGAGTCGAAGCGCGGTGGCGGGACCAGCTCCGCCACCAGCCGCTCGGCCGGGACGTGCGGGCGGCGGTCGCACAGGGACAGCGGGGCGGTCTCGTCGGTCGTCGGGCGTATCGAGGCGGTGGAGGACGGCACCCTCCCCACTCTACGGGGCGTGGCGGGGCGCGAAGCGCGTCCGTGAGCCGTGCCACACTGCGCGGTATGCGACGTCTGTTCCCCGCTCCGGAGCCCCTGTCCGAGGCCCTCGCCGACGCCCCGCCCGGTCCTCTCGCGGCCGGCCCCCGGGCCCCGGGCCCCGGTGGGACCGACGGCCGGTGGAGCCTGGACGAACTGGCCGACGCGTACGCCTACCCGCCCGCCGCGTGGCCGGGCGGGCCGGACGGACCGGTGCCCTGGCTGCGCGGCAACATGGTCTCCTCGCTCGACGGCGCCGCCCACCACCGGGGGCGCTCCCAGCCGCTCTCCTCGGACGCCGACATGCGGATCTTCGGGGTGCTGCGGGGGCTGGCGGACGTGGTGGTCGTCGGCGCTGAAACGGTACGGCAGGAGGGCTACCGGCCCGCCCGCGCACGCGAGGCGTTCGCCGCCCGGCGCGCGGCGGCCGGACAGGGGCCGGCCCCGGCGGTCGCGGTCGTCAGCGCCGGGCTGGAACTGGACTTCTCCCTGCCGCTGTTCACCGGGCCGCTGGTGCCCACCCTGGTGATCACCGGCGCGGACGCCCCGGCCGGGCGGCAGGCGGCGGCGCGGCGGGCGGGCGCGGTGGTGCTGCACGCGGGGGAGGGTGCCGCGGTGGACCCGGCGCGGATACCTGGGGTGCTGGCGGAGCGGGGTCTGACCCGGCTGCTCACCGAGGGCGGTCCGCGGCTGCTGGGGCAGTTCGCGGCGGCGGGCGTGCTGGACGAGCTGTGTCTGACCCTCTCGCCGCGGCTCACCGCCGGAGACGCCGGGCGGATCACCGGCGGCCCCGGTGTCCCCGGCCCCGAGGTGCCGCTGGCGTACGAACTGCTGTCCCTGCTGGAGGAGGAGGGGTTCCTCTTCACCCGCTACCGCAGGGTCGGCACCATGACGGGACGACAGGAATGATCCGCCGATACCGGGAATCCGTACGGGAAGGTGTGACATGCACAGAATGAGATACGCAGAGTGAAATGTACAACCCCCGCGCGACGCGGGACGGGATGGTTTCGCACGGGTCACCGGACCCGCCACGAGGAAGGGCGCCCGCAGTGTTCACGAGCGTATTGATGATCGAGAAGCCGCTGGTGCCCGCGGATGTGGAGCTCGTCACCACCCTCCACGGGGACGAGCCGGTCTCCTTCGTGGTGCTGATGCAGCCGCGCGGCGACCAGGACCGGCTGCTGCGCGCCCTGGACGACGTGGCGCTCGGCGAGCTGGACGAGGCCGTGCGCGAGGCCGCCGGGGAGGGGGAGGGGGAGGTGACGGGGGAGGACGGGCCGGTCTCCCCGGCCGAACGCTCCCTGGAGCACTCGCTGGAGGCGCTGCGCGCCGCGGGGGCGGACGCCGTCGGACAGATCGTCAGGAACCACCCGATCGATCTGCTCACCTCCGTCGTCCGCGAAACCCGGGCGGACGAGGTGATCGTCCTGACCGCGCCCCATCTGGTCGAGGAGTTCTTCCACCGCGACTGGGCCTCCCGGGCCCGTCACCGGGTCGGTGTCCCGGTGCTCAAGCTGTTCGCCCACAACGACTAGCGCCCCCGGAAGCGGCCGGGTGCGACCGGACGCGCCGGGGACCGGGGCGCGGAGCCGAGCCGGTGCGCCGGGCACGTGGACTGGGGGCATCCGCGAGCCTCGCATAGGGTGGGAACGCGAGCCTCCGGCGGGTGTCCGCGTGCCTTGATCCGTGGGACACGTGCGCGCGTGGGCGCGGCACGGGGGCCGGGAGCGCTCCCGGGCTCCGCGGGCGGTTCGCGCCGGGGACACCCCGACCACACCGGAAGAACACCTCCCGGACACCCGGGCCCGAAAGGACACCGCATGGCACCCGGTCTGCCGCCCGCGCTGGAGCGACCCCACTTCATCGGCATCGGCGGCGCCGGAATGTCCGGCATCGCGAAGATCCTCGCCCGGCGCGGCGCCCGGGTCGCCGGAAGCGACGCCAGGGAGTCCGCCACCGCCGACGCGCTGCGCGCCCTCGGAGTGAGAGTCCACATCGGTCACGCCGCCGGACACCTGGCCGACGACGCCACCGCCGTCGTCGTCTCCAGCGCCATCCGCGAGGACAACCCCGAACTGGCCGCCGCCCGCGAGCGCGGTGTCGGGGTGGTGCACCGCTCCGACGCGCTGGCCGCCCTGATGGACGGCCTGCGCCCCATCGCCGTCGCCGGCACCCACGGCAAGACGACCACCACCTCGATGCTCGCGGTCGCCCTGCGCACGATGGGCCTGGACCCCTCGTACGCGATCGGCGGCGACCTCGACGGCCCCGGCACCAACGCCCACCACGGCGAGGGGGAGATCTTCGTCGCCGAGGCCGACGAGAGCGACCGCAGCTTCCACAAGTACGCGCCCGAGGTGGCGATCGTCCTCAACGTGGAGCTGGACCACCACGCCAACTACGCCTCCCTGGCGGAGATCCACGAGTCCTTCGAGACCTTCGTCGACCGCCTCCGCCCAGGCGGCACCCTGGTGGTCTCCGCCGACCACGACGGCGCCCGCGAGCTGACCGCCCGCCTCCGCGCCCGCAAGGCGCCCGGCGAGCCGCGGATCGTCACCTACGGCGAGGCGGCCGATGCCGACGCGCGGGTCCTCAAAACCGTCCCCCGCGGCCTGACCAGCGAGGTCACCGTCCGGCACGAGGGCGTGGAGATCGACTTCACCGTCTCCGTCCCCGGCCGCCACTACGCCCACAACGCCGTCGCCGCGCTCGCCGCCGGAGCGGCCCTGGGCGTCCCGGCCGACCGGCTGGCCGCCGCCCTCACCTCGTACACCGGCGTCAACCGGCGCCTCCAGCCCAAGGGCGAGGCGCGCGGCGTGCGGGTCATCGACTCCTACGCCCACCACCCCACCGAGATGGCCGCCGACCTGGAGGCCGTCCGGGACGCCGCGGAGGGCGGCCGGGTGCTGGTGCTCTTCCAGCCCCACCTGTTCAGCCGCACCCGGGAACTGGGCGCCGAGATGGGCCGGGCCCTGGCCCTGGCCGACGCCTCGGTCGTCCTGGAGATCTACCCCGCCCGCGAGGACCCCGTCCCGGGCGTCACCAGCGCCCTCGTCGTGGACGCCGCCCGCGCGGCGGGTGCCGCGGTGCGGGCCGAGTCCGCCCCGGAGCAGGCCGTTGCGGCGCTCGCCGGAATGGCGGAGCCCGGTGACCTCGTTCTGACGATGGGGGCCGGCGACGTCACCGAACTCGGTCCGGCCCTCCTCGACCGGCTGGCGAAGTGACAGGAGGCACCCCCATGGCGTACGAGATCGACAGGACCGAGGAGCAGTGGCGGCAGGAGCTGAGCCCCGCCGAGTACCACGTGCTGCGCGAGGCGGGCACCGAGCCCCCCTTCACCGGCGAGTACACCGACACCAGGACCACCGGGGTCTACCAGTGCCGGGCCTGCGGAGCCGAACTCTTCCGCTCGGACACCAAGTTCGAGTCCCACTGCGGCTGGCCCAGCTTCTTCGACCCGGCGGACTCCTCGGCGGTCGAGCTGCGCGAGGACCGCTCCCACGGCATGGTCCGCACCGAGGTCCGCTGCGCCCGCTGCGGCTCCCACCTGGGCCACGTCTTCCGCGGCGAGGGGTACCCCACCCCGACCGACGAGCGCTACTGCATCAATTCCATCTCCCTGCGGCTGGTGCCGCGCGAGGAAAACACCGAGTGATGAGGAGAGCCCGGGCATGAACGAAACCCGGCCGACGAAGAGAATCCTGATCAGATCGGGCAAGAGCCCCTTCGACGCGGTCCCGGCCGAGGGAGTGATACACCGGGACCTGATAGGCACCAACTCGGGGAACCTGGTCTTCAGCGACGCCGCGCACAAACTGCTCACCCTGCCGGACACCGAGGTCGTCTCCAACGGCCTCAAGGCCGACCCGAGGGCCGCCGCCCGGATCAACGAGGAGTACGACGTCTTCGTCATCCCCCTGGCGAACGCCTTCCGGATCTCCTTCGCCGGCTCCCTGGACCGGCTGGCGCGCCTGATCGAGCAGCTCAAGATCCCCGTGGTCGTCCTCGGCGTCGGCGCGCAGAGCACCCTGGGCTACGACCCCGAGCGACTGCGCCGGATCGAGGAGCCGGTCAAGCGGTTCATGAAGGCCGTGCTGGACCACTCGCCGTCGGTCGGGGTGCGCGGCGAGTTCACCCAGAGCTACCTCAACGGCCTGGGCTTCCGGGACGTCGAGGTCATCGGCTGCCCGTCGATGTTCCTGCACGGCCCCGAGATCCGGGTGGAGAAGCGGGTCGACGCCCTCACCCGCGACTCCCGCATCTCCGTCAACGCCTCGCACAGCGCCCTGCGCACCAGCGGCGAGGTCGGCAGGTTCGTGACCGCCGCCTGGGAGCGCTACCCCGACCTGGTCTACATCGCCCAGAACCTCATCGACGCGGAACTGATGTTCTGGGGCGACGTCTCGGAGGCGGCCGGCAACCACTCGACCATGCCGATCCACCGCACCCACCCGCTGTACCGCGAGAACAAGGTCCGTCTCTACTCCGACTCCGCCACCTGGATCAAGGAGCTGAGCGAGCGCGACTTCTCCTTCGGCACCCGGATCCACGGCAACATCGCGGCGCTGCTCGCCGGGACGCCGTGCACCGTGCTGTGCCACGACTCGCGCACCCTGGAGCTGTGCCGGTACTTCGACATCCCGCACCGCATGCTCACCGAGGTGCCGCCCGACGTCGACCCGGCCGACCTGTACGAGCAGGCCGACTTCGGCCCCCTGGTCAAGGGGCACCCCGAGCGCTTCGAGCGCTTCGCGTCGTTCCTCGACAGGCACGGGCTGCGGAACACCTTCACCCACGGCGACGGCGGCGCCGCCTTCGACGCCCGGCTGCGGGAGCTGGATCTCCCGCCCGCCATCGACGTGTGGGACGGCACCGACGACGGCCGGCTCGGCTACCGCTTCAGCCGGCTCAGGCAGCGTGACGACGAGGCCGCGAAGAAGATCGCCGAGCTGACCAAGCGGGTCACCACGCTGGAGAAGCGGCTGGCCGCCCTGGAACGGGGGCGGTCCGGCAACGCGGTGGTGCGGGTCGGCCGGGCTGTCCGGCGCCGGGTCGTCAGGCGGTAGCGGCTCCCCGCGGCGGCGCCGGGAAGCCGGACAACCTCCGCCCCTCCCGCGGGAGGGACCGGGAGCGACGGCGGGTACGGGACGCCGCCGGGTTTCCCGGCCGCCTGCTCGCCGCCGGCCTCCGGGGCCGGGCGGCGTGCCGCCCGGCCGCCGGTCACCCGCCGCCCGCGCCGCCGCGACGGCACGGCCGGGGCGCCCCCGCGGGGCGTGGCCGCCTCCCGGCCCGCCCGCGCCGCGCCGCGTGCGGTCGGCGCGGTGGCGCCGTCGGGCTTCGGCGCGCAGGCGCCTCGCGCGGGCCCGGCACGGCCCGCCCGTGCCCCGCCCGCCGCGGCGGTACGCCTACCGCAGCACCGCCGCCGAGTGCGGGCCCAGCCGCAGCAGGCCGTCGCCCCTCGGCGGCTCGCACACCCCCCAGGAGGCCAGCTCGTCGGCCGTGTGCACCGTCAGGGGGATCTCGGCCGTGCCCTCGGCGGCCAGGTGCACCGCGAGGTGCAGCCCGCCGTGGCGCAGGTACAGCCAGCGCCGTTCCTCGTCGAAGGAGACGTGCACGTCGGCCGGCACCGTACGGGGCGAGACATGGGCGCGGCGCAGCGCGATCAGCGCCCGGTGCCAGGCCAGCAGGTCGGCGTGCGGCTCGCGGCGCGGCTCGTCCCAGTCGAGGCAGGACCGCAGCCGGGTGGCCGGGTCCTGCGGGTCGGGCACGTCCTCCTCGGCCCAGCCGTGCGCGGCGAACTCCCGCCGCCGCCCGCGCCGTACCGCCTCCGCCAGCTCGGGGTCGGGATGGTCGGTGAAGTACTGCCAGGGGGTGCGCGCCCCCCATTCCTCGCCCATGAACAGCATCGGCGTGTACGGCCCGCACAGCACCAGCGCCGCCGCGCAGGCCGCGAGACCGGGGGAGAGGTGGGCGGCGAGCCGGTCGCCCTGGGCCCGGTTGCCGATCTGGTCGTGGGTCTGGGCGTAGGCCAGGAAGCGGCGGGTCTCGGTGGCCGTACGGTCCACCGGGCGGCCGTGGCGGCGGCCCCGGAAGGACGAGTACGTGCCGTCGTGGAAGAACACGCCGGTCAGCGTCTTGGCCAGGGCCGCCAGCGGGGCACGGGCGAAGTCGGCGTAGTAGCCCTGGGCCTCACCGGTCAGCGCGGTGTGCAGGGCGTGGTGGAAGTCGTCGTTCCACTGCGCGTGGATCCCCAGCCCGTTGGCCGCGCGCGGCGCGGTGGTGCGCGGGTCGTTCCGGTCGGACTCGGCGACCAGGAACAGCGGGCGGCCCAGTTCCTCGGCCAGGGCGTCCACGGCCGCCGACAGCTCGGCCAGGAAGTGCTCGGCCCTCTCGTCCACCAGCGCGTGCACCGCGTCCAGGCGCAGCCCGTCCAGCCGGTAGTCGCGCAGGAAGGCCAGCGCGCTGCCGATGAAGTACGCCCGCACCTCGTCCGAGCCGGGCGCGTCCAGGTTGACCGCCGAGCCCCACGGGGTGTGGTGGCGATCGGTGAAGTACGGGCCGAACTCCGGCAGCCGGTTGCCCGAGGGCCCCAGGTGGTTGTGCACCACGTCCAGGACGACGCCCAGACCGTGCGCGTGCGCGGCGTCCACGAAGCGCTTGAGGCCGTCGGGCCCGCCGCAGGGCTCGTGCACCGCCCACGGCGCCACCCCGTCGTAGCCCCAGCCGTGGGTGCCGGGGAAGGAGTTGACCGGCATCAGCTCGACGTGGGTGACGCCGAGGCCGGCCAGGTGGCCCAGCCGTCCGGCCGCCGCCTCGAAGGTGCCCGCCTCGGTGAAGGTGCCGACGTGCAGCTCGTACAGCACCGCGCCGGCCAGGTCCCGTCCGGCCCACTCGTGCCGCCAGGAGTACGCGCCGTGGTCCACCACCGCGGCCGGGCCGTCGGGCCCGTCCGGCAGCCGCCGGGCGCGGGGATCGGGCAGGACGGGCCCGCCGTCGAGCGAGAAGCCGTAGCGGGTCCCGTGCCCGGCGGACGCCTCGGCCCGCCACCACCCGGCGCGCTCCGGGTCGCGCGCCATGGGGAACTCCTCGTCCCCCGTGTGCAGCGCGACCTCTCGCGCGTCCGGTGCCCACACCTCGAACAGCACTGGCGTCTCCTTGTGGCCGACGGCACGTCAGAGGTCCAGCATGCCCGCTCCGGGCCCGTTCACCGCGGACCTCACGCGGGCACCGCCCGGTGTTCCCCGCCGGGCCGGGGCGCGGGGGCCGCCCCCGGCTCCCGGCCGCGTGAGCGGAGGGCACCACGGGGCCGCCGCGCCCCGGAAGGGGAGGCATGCGGGTGGCCGGGTACCCGAGCCCGTGCCAGGCCGCGGGACTCGTTCTGCCCGAGGGAGGAGAGTCACTGGCGGCGCGCTTCTGGCCCTAGCAGCGTCTCGGCCAGCTCCGGGAGTCCGCGCAAGGTGGCCTGTGCCTGCTCGGCCAGCTCGTCCAGTCCGTCCCGGAAGGTGCCCCGGGGGATGCGCCCGATCTCCGCGACGATGTGATCGCAGGATCCGTGCTGCCGTCTCCAGATAGTCGGCGACGGCCGACCGGGGGTCCCAGAAGCGGTCGTTGACCCGGTAGCGCTCCCAGACGGCAAGGTCGGACGGCAGGTCCCCGCGGCGCACCACTCCTCCGGACCAGTCGGGCACGGCGCTTCCCCACTCCCTCAGTTCGCTGTCGATCGCGTCACGTACCGCGTCGCAGGCGCTGTGGAAACCGTGCACCCGCTCAGCCAGCTGGTCCGTGTTCGGCACGTGTACCGCGTTACCGGGGCAGGCAGCTGCGACCGGTTTTGACGAGAGGTGCTTGTCGCCGCCGTCCCGCGTCAGGACGAGACGGAGCAAGTACACGAAGGTCTCCCCCGGATGCTCATGAGGCCGTCCCTGGGACGGGGCGGTCTCGGCACGGAGCAAGACCTTGAAACGATCCGCCTGCAACGGGCCGATCTCGTGCGAGACGTGCTTCTCGACGGGGGCGATCCTGCCGATGCGCGGAGCCGGGAGTGTCACTTCGTATGTGGCCGATGGCGCCAGTAGAGCAGGCCCTGAGCTGTCGGAGTACGGAAGCAGTACGTCCAGTACCTGAATCCTGGCTGACCGAATGACTTCCAACGTCATTCGCTTGACGATGGTCGGCTGCCCGCCGCGATTGCGCAGCTTGACGTCGATCTCCGTGGGATCCACGGCCCGGCCTCTGTGGCCAACGTGCACATCGGCCAGCTCAAGTTGCTCTTTGGGAGAACGCTGCCCGATCCGGGAGATCGCCAACGCGGTGACGGCCGCGACGATGGTGCCCCCTATGCCGGCGAGCACGCCCAACATCTCAGCAGACATCAGCAGCCGCCTCCGACTCATCTACCGGCGAACAACTTACGGCGCGCGCCTGGAGAATTCCTTGTCACCGCGGGACCAGGCGGCTCGCCAGTAGTAGTGGCGGGCTCGCGCGCGCTCTCCGCGCTCACGCGGGCCGAGCGCGCCAAGTTCACCCACCGGGGACGTCTCACCGCGGGACCCCGCCGTCCGCGGCGAGGGCGCACGCCGGACTCCGGACGGGTCCGTTCGACGTCCCCTCACCCCAGGCACACGCGGCGCTGCGTCACCGGATACCCGGCCCGGGCGAAGTGGGCGGCCATCGGGGTGTTGGTGACGTCGGTGGCCGCCGCGATGCTCCGCGCGCCCTCGGCGACGAGCTGGTGGGTGCACTCCACCAGCAGGTCGTAGGCGTAGCCGTGGCCGCGCCGCTCGGGTACCACGCCGATGAAGCCGACGCACGGGCCGGACGGGTTGCGGGCCGGGACCTGGATGCCGGCGAGCTCGCCGCCGGGCGTGTACGCCAGCCGCCACCAGTCGCGCGGCGAGGGGCACCAGCGGAAGAAGTCCAGCTCCTCCCGGGCCGCCCGCTCCACGCCGCCCGCGGCGATCGCGCGGCGGGCGTGCGCGTCCAGGGTGTCGGAGTGGACCCGGCGCAGCACGTCCAGGACCAGTTCGTCGCCCGCCTCGCCGTCCGGCACGGGGCGGAACTCCAGCCGCCCGGGCCGCTCGGGCAGCCCGCACCCGGGGGTCCACAGATAGCGGTACCGCTCGACCACGAACGCGTACCCGGCGGCCTCGGCCGCCTCGATACGGGCCTCGGCGGCGGCGCGGACCTCGTCCCGCTCGCGCCAGTCGGGCGGCAGCACCAGCTCGTACCCGGCGCGGAAGGGGGCGCGCCGCAGCAGTTCCACCGCGGCGTCGCGGTCGGTGAAGTCGAACCAGTCGAGCACGACCGGCTCGGTGTCGTGCGGCCCGCCCCAGAACGCGGCCCGCGCGACGACCGCGCCGCCGCGCAGGGCCACCCAGGTCCACTCGGGGCGGTACGCGCCGCCCTCGGCCACGGTGGTGTACGGGCGCCCCATGACGGGCGGGCCGATCAGGTCCGCGGCGGGGGCGGACAGGGAGGTGAACAGCTCGCGCGCCTCGCCCTCGGCGAGCGCGCGGACGACGGGGGAGGCCGGGTGGGCCGGAGAGGTCATGGTGATTCCTTCGCGGAGAACGCGGACACCGCCGCGCTCCCGTCAGGGAAGGAGGAACGCCCGGCGGACGGGGCGGAAGCGCGTGACGGCAGGGGTACGGACGGCGTGCACGGCTCTCACCTCCCTTTCCGGTGCAGGGGCGTGACGGCACCGTAGCCCGGGGGACCGGCGGGCGTCCACGTGTTTTCCGGCGCCCCGCCGCGCCATCCCGCCGTGGCCGGGGGCAGGACCGGGGCGGGCGCGTGGACGGCTTCCGGTCGCCCCGGCCCCGGGCTGGACAGCCCGGGGCCGGGTCCGGAGAATGACCGGTCATGGCATCTCTGGAGCCGGGAGCGGTCCCGCCGCGCCCGTCGGACGAGGACCGGGAGCGCGCCCTGGAGGTGCTGCGGGAGAGCGCGGCCGTCGGCCGCGTGTCGCACCAGACGTTCGAGCGCCGGGTGGAGCTGGTCCTCACCGCCCGCCGGGCCGACGAACTGGCGGCGGCGGTCCACGATCTGCGCCCGGCCCCGCCGGAGCCGGTGCTGCTGAGGATCGTCGGCGGGCTCTCGGCGCTGCCCGGACGGCTGCGACGGGCCTGGCGGACGGCCCGGCTGCCGGAGCTGATGCTGCCCCCGCCCGGCCCGTACCCGATGAGCATCGGCCGCGCGCCCGGCTCGGTGCTGCGGCTGAACGACGAGACGGTCTCCCGGGCGCACGCCCAGCTGCACAGCTCGCCGCGCGGCTGGACGCTGCGCGATCTGGGGTCGTCCAACGGCACCTGGGTCAACGGCCGCCGGGTGACCGGGTCGGTGAGCGTACGGCCGGGGGACCACGTGCGGTTCGGGCAGGTCAGCTTCCGGCTGAGCGGGCGCTGAGCTGCTGACGGCGTTCGCGGCCCTCTGCCGTCCGGCCGGCGGCCACGGCAGGTGACACCGGCTCCCGGGCAGTGCCGGCCGGGTGCGCCGCGAACGGCGCACCCGCGCCGCCGCTCACCACGGCCCCTCGCGGCCGCCCGGCCGCGCTGCTCCCCGGCCCTGCGGACCGGGAACCGGCGGCCGGTAGCGGCCCGGCGATACGGCCACTCGCCGGTGCCGCCCTCGCGGTACCCGCGTGCTCTTCCGCGCCCGGTGTGTCTCCCGCCCGGGGCGGGGAGACACACCGGGCAGACGGGCGGGCCCGTGCCGGGCGGTCAGTCCCGGACCAGCAGCACGGCCGGGGAGCGGGCCAGCAGCTCCGCCAGCGGGACGGCCCCCTCGACCGTCCGGCCGTCCAGCGCGTCCCGCCACCGCCCCGGCGGCAGCTCCAGCGCCGTGTCCCGCCAGCCGCCCGCCCCGGCCAGCCGCAGCGAGAGCCGGGTGACCACGGTGGCGACCGCGCCGGAGCGGGTGAACGCCACACAGTGGTCCGCCGCCGGGCCGCCGGCCCGCAGCGGCTCGTACGACGCCGCGGCGCCGAACCACTCGGGGTGCTCGCGCCGCAGCCGCAGGGCGGCGACGGTCAGCCGCCGCTTCCCCTCCGACAGCCCGGGCGGCAGGGCGCCCGTCAGGTCCTCGGCGTCCCGCGCCGCGGTGTCCGCCTCGTCCGCGGCGCCCTCCCCGGCGGGGAAGCCGGGCAGCCGGCGGTTGTCGGGGTCCACCAGCGCGGCGTACACCCGCTCGGTGCCCATGTAGAGGTCCGGCACCCCGGGCATGGTCAGGTGCAGCAGCGCCGCGCCGAGCACGTTGGCCCGCACCGGCTCCCGCAGCTCCCGGGCGAAGGCGGTGACCGTGTGCAGCGGCGGCCCGCCCGGCCCGGCCGCCGCGAAGCGCTCGACGGCCTCCTCGTAGCCGGGATCCGGCTCCGTCCAGCTGGTGCGCAGCCCCGCCTCCCGCACGGCCTTCAGCAGCGCGGGCACCAGCCGCTCCTGTTCGGGGAAGCCCATGCCGTACGCCGTCTGCCACGCCGACCACGCCAGGTGGCGGTCCGGGGCCTCGACGCCGCCGGTGCGCAGCGTCTCCTCCGCCGCCTCCGCCAGCAGCCCGGCCCACCGCTCCGGGCACTCGCTCAGCACCGCGATCGCCGCCCGGACGTCCGCGCTGCGCTTGGTGTCGTGCGTGGACAGTACGGTGCCGGTGGCCGGCCAGTCGCGCTGGAGACGCGCGCAGTAGGCGTGGAACTCCTCCGGTGCCACCAGAGGGTTCTCCGGGCTGCCGCCCACCTCGTTGGCCGACAGCAGCGGCGTGTACCGGTAGAAGGCGGTGTCCTCCTCCGACTTGGCCCGCAGCGCCGCGCTGACCTGTGCGAAGCGCGCGCAGAAGTCCCGCTGCGCCGCCCCGGTGCCCAGCCGGCCCAGCGCCAGGTCCCGCACCACGTCCACCGAGGCGGCCTCCTCGGGCACGGCGAACGCCTCCCGCGCCCCCTCGGCGGCCTCCTCCAGCATCGCCCGGTCCTCCGCGCTCACCGGCCCGCCCGCGGTGGTGTACGGCCGGTACACCGGCAGCCGCACCAGCGTCTCCCGGATGGCGGTGCGCAGCGCCCAGGGCGCGTGGTCGCGCAGCGCCAGACCGGGCGCGGTCTCGCACACCGCCGCGGCCGTCCGGGTGAGCCGCTCCACCTCGGCGGCCAGATCGTGGGCGACCACCTCCCGCGCGGCCCGCCGCACCGTCGCCTCCCACTCGCCGCCCTCGTCCGGCGCGGCGCCGGTGGACTCCCGGTGGAGCCGCACCAGCTCCGCGTGGCCCACCGGGTCGGTGAACAGGCCGTCGAGGTGGCGCAGCGCGTCGTAGCCGGTGGTCCCGGCGACCGGCCAGGACACCGGCAGCCGCTCGGCGGGGCCGAGGATCTTCTCCACCACCGTCCAGACGCCGCCGGTCTCCTCGCGCAGCCGCAGCAGGTACGCGCCGGGGTCGGCCAGTCCGTCCGGGTGGTCCACCCGCAGCCCGTCCACCACGCCCTCGCGCACCAGCCGCAGCACGCACTCGTGGGTGGCGGCGAAGACCTCCGGGTCCTCCACGCGCAGCCCGATCAGGTCGGAGATGGTGAAGAACCGCCGGTAGTTCAGCTCGGTGCGGGCCAGCCGCCACCAGGCCAGCCGGTAGTGCTGGGCGTCCAGCAGTTCGGGCAGCGGCAGGTCCTCGGTGCCCGCGCGCAGCGGGAAGCGGTGGTCGTAGTAGGTCAGCACGCCGCCCTGGACGGACAGCGCCCGCAGCTCGTCGCCCAGCCGCCCGCCGAGCACCGGCAGCAGCACCCGGCCGTCGCCGGCCTCCCAGTCGATGTCGAACCAGCGGGCGTACGGCGAGGCCGGGCCCTCGCGCAGCACCTCCCACAGCGGCTCGTTCAGCCGCTCGGGCGCGGGGACGCCCATGTGGTTGGGCACGATGTCCAGCACGATCCCCAGCCCGTGCTCCCGGGCGGTGCGCGCCAGCGCCCGCAGGCCCTCCTCGCCGCCGAGCTCCTCGCGCACCCGGGCGTGCCCGGTCACGTCGTAGCCGTGCGCCGAGCCGGGGACCGCCTCCAGCACCGGGGACAGGTGCAGATGCGACACGCCCAGCGAGGCGACGTACGGCACCACCCGGGCGGCGGCGGCGAACGGGAAGCCCGGCTGGAGCTGGAGCCGGTAGGTGGCGGTCGGCGGGGCGGTACGGGAGGGCGGGGCGGTGCGGGCGGCAGGGGACGGGGACGACTCGGGAGGCAGATCGGACGTCATGGGCTTGGGTGTTCCCGGCGAGCCGCGCCCGAATCCGCCGCGTCCGGGTCCGCGTGCCGTCCGTGCGGTCCACCGCACGGTGCGGGGCGTACGGCTACCGGCGGCGGCCGTCCGTCCGCGCGGCCGCCGCGCCGCGCTGATCGGCCGGCCGCTGGAGCACCGTCAGGCTGCGGTCCACCAGGGTGATGCGGTCGCCCGCCTTCACGGTGGGGCCCGAGCCGGGCGGCACCGCGTCCTCCCGCGCGGTGTCCACCACGACCTGCCACTGGCTGCCGTGGTCGGCCGGCACCACGAAGGAGCGCGGCGTGGACTGGGCGTTGAACATCAGCAGGAAGGAGTCGTCGGTGATCCGCTCGCCGCGCTCGCCGGGCTCGGAGATCGCGTTGCCGTTGAGGAACACCGTCAGGGCCCTGGCCTGCGCCTCCTGCCAGTCGCGCTGGGTCATCTCCTCCCCCTCGGGGGTGAACCAGGCGATGTCCGAGAGCTCGTCGTGGGTGCCCTCCACCGGCCGCCCGTGGAAGAAGCGCCGCCGCCGGAAGGCCGGGTGGTCGCGCCGCAGCCCCACCATGGCCTGCACGAACTCGCACAGCGGGTGCTCCTCGCCGGGCTCGGGCCAGTGCACCCAGGACAGCTCGCCGTCCTGGCAGTACGCGTTGTTGTTGCCCCGCTGGGTGCGGGCGAACTCGTCGCCGTGGCTGAGCATCGGCACGCCCTGGGAGAGCAGCAGCGTGGCGATGAAGTTGCGCATCTGCCGGCCGCGCAGGGCGCGGATGTCCGCGTCGTCGGTGTCGCCCTCGGCCCCGCAGTTCCAGGAGCGGTTGTGGCTCTCGCCGTCCCGGTTGCCCTCGCCGTTGGCCTCGTTGTGCTTCTCGTTGTACGACACCAGGTCGTGCAGCGTGAAGCCGTCGTGGCAGGTCACGAAGTTGATCGAGGCCAGCGGCCGGCGCCCGTCGTCCTGGTACAGGTCCGAGGAGCCGGTCAGCCGGGAGGCGAACTCCGCCAGGGTGCGCGGCTCGCCCCGCCACAGGTCCCGCACGGTGTCCCGGTAGCGGCCGTTCCACTCCGTCCACAGCGGCGGGAAGTTCCCCACCTGGTAGCCGCCCTCGCCCACGTCCCACGGTTCGGCGATCAGCTTCACCTGGCTGACCACCGGGTCCTGCTGCACCAGGTCGAAGAACGACGACAGCCGGTCCACCTCGTGGAACTGCCTCGCCAGCGTCGCCGCCAGGTCGAAGCGGAAGCCGTCCACGTGCATCTCGGTGACCCAGTAGCGCAGCGAGTCCATGATCAGCTGGAGCACGTGCGGGGAGCGCATCAGCAGCGAGTTGCCGGTGCCGGTGGTGTCCATGTAGTACCGGGGGTCGTCCGTCAGCCGGTAGTACGAGACGTTGTCCAGGCCCCGGAAGGAGAGCGTGGGGCCCAGGTGGTTGCCCTCGGCCGTGTGGTTGTAGACCACGTCCAGGATCACCTCGATCCCGGCCTGGTGCAGCGCCTTGACCGCCTGCTTGAACTCCAGCACCTGCTGGCCCCGGTCCCCCCAGGAGGCGTAGGCGTTGTGCGGGGCGAAGAAGCCGATGGTGTTGTAGCCCCAGTAGTTCGCCATCCCGGCGTCGGCCAGCCGGTGGTCGGTGACGAACTGGTGCACCGGCATCAGCTCCAGCGCGGTGACGCCCAGCCGGGTGAGGTGCTCGATGATCGCCGGGTGGCCGAGCGCCGCGTAGGTGCCGCGCAGGTCCTCCGGCAGCTCCGGATGGAGCATGGTCAGGCCCTTCACATGGGCCTCGTAGATCACCGTCTGGTGGTAGTCGGTGCGCGGCGGCCGGTCGTCGCCCCAGTCGAAGTAGGGATTGACGACCACGGACGCCATGGTGTGCGGCGCCGAGTCCAGGTCGTTGCGCCGTTCGGGGTCGTCGAAGTGGTAGCCGTAGACCGACTCGTTCCAGTCGATGGCCCCGCTCATCGCCCGGGCGTAGGGGTCGAGCAGCAGCTTGGCGCTGTTGCACCGGTGGCCCTTCTCCGGCTCGTACGGCCCGTGCACCCGGAAGCCGTACCGCTGGCCGGGCATCACGCCCGGCAGATAGGCGTGCCGTACGAAGGCGTCGGACTCGCGCAGCTCGACGGCCGTCTCCGAGCCGTCGTCGTGCAGCAGACACAGCTCGATGCGCTCCGCCGCCTCCGAGAACACGGCGAAGTTCGTTCCCGCGCCGTCGTACGTGGCGCCGAGGGGATAGGCCCGTCCCGGCCAGACCTGCATGTCGACTCTTCCTGTCGCGTTGCTGCCGCGGTTCTGTCGCGGTTCCTGTCGGGATCCCTCTACCCGCTGCTGCCGAATCCTCGCGCAGTACGGGCGCGCCGAGCGGACGCGGCGTTTATCTTCCCCCGGAAGAGCGTACGAGCAAAGGAACTTGGTCCCGGGATACGGCTGCGCGCCCTCCCGCGGGCACAGTAGGCTCCTTGATCGACAGAGCGCGGGTCCGGAAGGCGGTGCACAGGCAGGTGAGCTCGGGAGGGCTTGAGCTCCCCCCAGGTGGCGGGAGCGAGGGCGGTGCCGGTCCGTCCGGGGCGCCGTCCGGAGCACCGCCCGGAGTGCCGCCCGGCACGGTGTCCCTGGCGCGTCCGATGGAGATCGGAGCGGACCTGGCCTGGGACGCCGGGGACTGGGCCGAGGTGCGGCAGCGCGCCCAGCGGGCCGGGCGGGCGTACATCTGGCTGAACCTCGTCGAGCAGCGGCTGCGCGCGGTGGTCGCGGCGGTCCTGCGGCCGATCTACGAGCCGGTGCACGGCGAGGAGTGGGTGGTGGCCGCGGCCGGGCCGGCCGGGCAGGAGTGGGTCCAGCGGGCGGTGGCCGTCCGCGAGGTCAGCCGCCGCAAGGGCTATCTGCTCGACCCGGCCGACGACAACCTGCTGTCCTTCCTCACCCTGCCGCAGCTGCGCGAGCTCATGGTGCAGCACTGGCCCTGCTTCGAGCCGTACTTCGAGGCGCGCCGCGAGCTGGAGCTGGCCCTGGACGAGCTGGAGGTGGCCCGCAGCGCGGTGGCCCGCAACCGCGCGCTGTCCCCGGCCGTGCTCGCCCAGGCCGAGCGGATCTCGGCCCGGCTGCTGGACCTGCTGGGCGCCGGCCGGGACGTCCCCTCCGCCCGCCGGCTCCCGGTGGACGCGGTGGAGGAGCTGGTCGGCGACCGCTTCGCGGACGTCGTCGGCGTCCACCCGGACCGGGTGCGCCTCCAGCGCCAGCTCCCGGCCGAGGACCTGTTCGGCGGCGCGCGCCGGCTGGACGCCATCGGCATCGGCCTCAACCTGCTGGTCCAGAACTACTCCGGGCGCCGTCTGATGCGGCTGGCCGACTCCGGCTGCCGGGTGCGGCTGCTCTTCCTCAACCCGGCCAGCAGCGCGGTACGGCGCCGGGAGCGGGAGCTGGGGCTGAAGAAGGGCGAGCTGAGCCGTTCGGTGGAGACGAACATCCTCCACATGCGCCGGGTCCGCTCCCGGGTGCGGGACACCGGCGCCTTCGAGATCCACGTCTTCGACGAGACGCCGCGCTTCACCGCCTACCTCGTCGACGGCGACGGCCCGGACGGCGTCGCCGTCGTCCAGTCGTACCTGCGGCGGACCCGCGGCATGGAGGCCCCGGTGCTGGTGCTGCGCGGCGGCGGCCGGGACCTCGTGCACGGGGGCGCGTACGGCGGCCCCGGGCCGGCGGGGGAGGGCGGCGAGCACGGGCTCTTCCACCTCTACCGGGAGGAGTTCGAGTCGGTCTGGACGGACTCCCGTCCGGTGTCCTGAGCCCGGCGGGAAACGCGGACGCGTCCCGCGTCCGCGGGCGGCTCCGGGGCCGGGCCGGGCTGCCGCTGTCACACCCCGTGGCTAGGGTTCCCGCATGACGGGACAGCCAGGACGGCCGGAGCGGCCTCAGAGGTATGTGGCGCTGCTGCGCGGGATCAATGTGGGCGGGCACCGGAAGGTGCCCATGGCCGAGCTGCGCCAGACGCTGACGGGGCTGGGCTGGGACGGGGTACGCACCTACCTGGCCAGCGGAAACGCGGTCTTCACCGTCGAGGGGCGGAGCACGGGGGAGCTGGCGCGGGAGCTGGAGGCCGCGCTCGCCGGGCGGTTCGGCTTCTCAGTCGACTGCCTGGTCCGTACCGCCGGCGAGCTGCGTGCGGCGGCCGACGCCTGCCCCTATCCGGCCGACGGCGACCCGGCGAAACTGCTGGTCCTCTTCCTCGACCGGGCCCCGGACGCCGCGCGGCTGGCGGCGGTGGACGCGGCGGCCTTCGCGCCGGACGAGTTCCGGGCCGGGGAGCGCGAGCTGTACTGCTGGTTCCCCGGCGGCATGGGCCGCAGCAAGCTGCCCGGCGCGCTGGAGGCCGCCTGCAAGGGGCGCACGGTCACGGGGCGCAACTGGCGCACGGTCACCGCCCTGCTCGGGATGGCCGCCTAGCACCGGGGGAGCGGGCGGTCCCGCGGCGGTGCGGCGCACCCGGCCGGGTGGTGTGTCCGCTCCCCGCCGGGGCACTCCTTCCTGTCCGTGGACGACACCGACCGGAAGGGCTTCCGTGGAGAGCACCGAGGCGAACCCGCACTCCCGCATCATGCTGCGCCCCATCGCCAGTCCGCTGCCCATGGGCTTCCTCGGGCTGTCCTTCGGCACGTTCCTGTTCGCCGCGTTCCAGCTCGGCTGGCTGCCGGAGCCGGAGGAGGACCGGGTGGCGCTGGCCGTACTGCTGCTGACCGTGCCGCTGGAACTGCTGGCGTCGGTGTTCGGCTTCCTGTGCCGGGATCCGGGGGCCGCGGTGGTGATGGCCGTGCTGGCCGGTTCCTGGGCCCTGGTCGGGACCTTCAAGGCGCTCTCGCCGCCCGGCACGTACAGCGAGGTGCTGGGGGTGGCACTGCTCGCCGTCGCGGTGCTCCTGCTGGTGACGTCCGCGGCCGAGATCGGCAAGCCCCTGGTGGGGGCGGTGGTGGTGCTGGCGGCGGTCCGCTTCGCCGTCACCGGAATCACCGAGCTGACCGCCTCGTCCGGCTGGCAGACGGCCGCCGGGCTCACGGGTCTGCTGCTGGCCGTGCTGGCCGCCTACGCCGCGCTCGCCTTCCTGCTGGAGAACGCCCAGAACCGCCCGGTGCTGCCGGTGCTGCGGGGCAAGCCGGTCGGTGAGGAGGAACCGGGGGTGCGCCCGCGGCTGTGACGGCCCGCCCCGTACGCCGCCCGGCCGGGCGGCGTACGGTCAGGCGCCGATCGGCACGCTTCCGGCCGCCGGCGCCGACCAGGCCGCCACGGCCTCGTCATAGCGGCGGGCCAGCAGCCGGACCAGCTCCGGGGCGTCGCCCAGCTCCGGGGCCAGCACGTCCGCGCCCGCCTCGCGGGCACCCGCGGCGATGCGGTCCGGCAGGAAGCCGGGCGCGATCACGTACGGGGCGACGGCCACCCGCCGTACGCCCGCCGCGCGCAGTTCCCGGACCGCGTCGGCGGTGCGGGGAAGGGCAGCGGAGGCGAACGCGGGCCGCACGGCGCACCAACCGGCGGTGCGCCGCCACTCCCGCGCGATTTCTGCGATCACCGCGATCGCCTCCGGGTCACTGGAGCCCGCCGAGGCCAGGACGACCCCGGTCGAGCACTCGTCGCCGGGCCGCAGCCCGGCCTGGCGCAGCCGCCGCTCCAGGGCGGCCGTCAGCAGCCGGTCCGGGCCCAGCACCTCGGCCTGGCGCACCGCCAGCCGCGGTAGGCGGGCGGCCGTCTCGCCCAGCACCCCGGGGATGTCCGACTTGGCGTGGAAGGCGCGGGTGAGCAGCAGCGGCAGGGCCACCACCCGGCGCGCCCCCTCGGCGTGCAGCCGGGTGAGCGCCTGGGGGACGGACGGCGCGTTGAAGTCCAGATGGCCGACCTCGACCCGCACCCCGGGGCGCAGCGCCCGCAGCCGCGCGCACAGCGCCGCCACGGTCGCGGCGTGCCGGGGGTCGCGGCTGCCGTGGGCGACGACCAGCAGGGCCGGCCCGCCGGTCCGGGGGCCGCTGCCGTCGCCGGGTGCGGCGCGGTGCGCGGCGGACAGGGGGACGGTTCGCACGGGCCGGATCACCTCCCGGCCGCGGCCAGCCCGCGGCTGTGCAGGACGCGGCGCTCCAGCGGCGAGAACAGCGCCGCCTCGACGGCCACGCCCACGGCCAGGATCAGCACCACCGAGGCCAGCACCAGGCTCATCTCGCCGCTCTGCCGCCCCGCGTCCAGCATCCGGCCGATGCCGGGCAGCGGAGTGGCGGTGATCAGTTCGGCGGTCATCAGGGCGCGCCAGCCGAAGGTCCAGCCGTGCCGCAGCGCGGTGACGAAGCCGGGCAGGGCGGCGGGCACCAGGACGTGGACGGCGCCGGTCAGCCCGCCGGCGCCCATCGACCGGCCCGCCCGGATCAGCAGCGGCGGCACCCGGTCCACGGCGGCGGTCACCCCGACGGCGATCGACGGGACGGCGCCCAGCAGCACCACCGCGTACACCGCGCCCTCGGAGTTGCCCAGCGCGATCACCGCGACGGGCACCAGCGCGGCGGCGGGCAGCGACTGCAGGGCCGACAGAATCGGTCCCAGCACCGTGCGCAGCGGTGCCACCCTCGTCAGCAGCAGCCCCAGCGGGACGCCGATGGCCACCGAGGCGGCGAAGCCGATCAGACAGCGCAGCAGGCTGTGGCCCAGCGCGGGCAGCAGGGTGCCGTCCGACCAGGCACCGGCCAGCTCGCGCCACACGGCGGCCGGGGCGGGCAGGGTGGCCGACCAGCCCAGCGTGTGGGCCGTCTGCCACAGCGCCAGCACCAGGGCGATCGCCGCCAGCGGGGGCACGGCCTTGGCCAGCACCCGCCGGGAGGCGGCCCCGGGGGTGGAGGCGGGAGATTCCAGGGCGTCCAGACCGGACGCCATCTCGTCGGAGTCGTCGGAGGAGCCGGAAGCGCCGCCGGTGCCCGTGCCGGAGCCGGCCGGGTCGCCGGCGTCCGCCGCCCCCCGCATGCCCTGCCGGGAGTCCTCGGTGTCAGTGGCGGGCATGGCGGACGATCTCCTCGTGCAGATGGCCGGTGATCTCCCGGGCGAGGGAGGTCACCGAAGAGTCCTCGATACGGCGCGGATGGGGGGCGTCCACCCGCCACTCGTGCGCGATCCGGCCCGGACGCGAGGACAGCAGCACCACCCGCTGGCCCAGCCGCACCGCCTCGCGGACGTTGTGGGTGACGAACAGGACGGTCAGCTCCCGCTCGCGCCACACCCGGGTCAGCTCCTCGTGGAGCAGGTCGCGGGTGATGGCGTCCAGCGCGGCGAAGGGTTCGTCCATCAGCAGCACCCGGCTGCCCTGCGCCAGCGAGCGGGCCAGCGCCACGCGCTGCCGCATGCCGCCGGAGAGCTGGTGGACCCGCTTGCCGTACGCGTCCGGCAGCCGCACCAGCCGCAGCAGCTCCTCGGCCCGGCCGCGCCGCTCGGCCCGGGGCACCCCGGCCAGCTTCAGGGCCAGCTCCACGTTGCGGCCGGCGCTCAGCCACGGAAACAGGGCGTGGTCCTGGAACATCAGCGCGGGCCGCCCGTGCGGCACCCGCACCTCGCCCGAGGTCGGCCGGTCCAGTCCGGCGACCAGGTTGAGCAGGGTGGACTTGCCGCAGCCGGAGGCGCCCAGCAGGCAGACGAACTCCCCGGGCGCGACCCGCAGCCCGATGTCGTCCAGCACCTGCTGGCCGCCACCGCCGCCGCGGTGGGGACCGAAGCTCTTCGACACGTGCTCGAGCTGCACCGCGTACGGGCCGTGCTGCCCGGTCTGCGATCCGTCCTGCTGACCGGTCTGCCGCCCGGTCCCGGCGCCGGTGACGGACGACGCCGGGACGGCGGTGGCGAGTTCGGTGGACACAGCGGAGTCCTCTCGTCGTTCGCCACCCGGGTGCGGGCGGCGCTACGGCTGGGGTGCGCCGGCGTGTGCGGCGGGGACGTGCGGGGTGTGCGGCGGAAGGTGGCGCGGGGCGTGCTGCGGGGGTTCGGGAGTCACCGGCGGCGTCCCGCCAGTCCGCCCTGCCCGCTGCCCACGGCGCCGCTGCCGATGCGGCCGCCGGTGAGGTCGAAGGTGGCGAAGGCGTTCTCCGGCGCCCCGGCCGGGGCGCCGGCCGCCGTCCTCACCGTCACCGTCATGGTCAGAAGTCCCATCCGTCGTCGGTGCCGGCACCGTCGGCGGCGGCGCCGGCCGTCCTGGCGGCGGCCTCGGCGAAGGCGTCACCGGCCATGCCGGCGGTGAGGGTGGCGCCGTCGGCGGGGTCGATCAGCAGAAACGATCCGGTGCGCCGGGAGACGGCGTAGGCGTCCAGCGGCAGCGGCTCGGCGGTACGGATCCGCACCCGGCCGATGTCGTTGGCCGCCAGCTCGCCCGGCCCGGGGTGCTGGGAGAGGTCGTCCAGGGTCAGCCGGGAGGGGATCTCCTTGACGATCGCCTTCACGGTGCGGGTGGTGTGCTTCAGCAGCACCCGCTGACCGACCCGCAGCGGGGTGTCGTGCAGATGGCAGACGGTGGCGGTGACGTCCTGGGTGGTGGCCGGGGCCTCCTCGGCGGGGGCGATCAGGTCACCGCGGGAGATGTCGAGGTCGTCCGCCAGCCGGAGGGTGACGGACTGCGGCGCCCAGGCGTTGGCCACGGACTGCCCGAGCACGTCGATGCCCTCGACGGTGGAGGTGCGGCCCGAGGGCAGCACCGTCACCCGCTGGCCGACGCGGAACGCGCCGGAGGCGATCTGTCCCGCGTAGCCGCGGTAGTCGGGGTGCTCGGGCGTCTGGGGGCGGATGACGTACTGCACCGGGAAACGGGCCGCGCAGGCCGCCAGGTCGTGGCTGACCGGAACGGTCTCCAGGTGCTCCAGGACGGTCGGGCCGCTGTACCAGTCCATGTTCGCGGACGGGGTCACCACGTTGTCGCCGACCAGCGCCGAGATGGGGACGGCGGTGATCTCGGGGACGCCCAGGGAGGCGGCGTAGGCGGTGAACTCGTCCGCGATGGCCGAGAAGACCGCCTCGTCGTAGCCGGCCAGGTCCATCTTGTTGACGGCCAGCACCACGTGCGGCACGCGCAGCAGGGCGGCGACCGCGGCGTGCCGGCGGGTCTGCTCGACCACGCCGTTGCGGGCGTCCACCAGGATGATGGCCAGCTCGGCGGTGGAGGCGCCGGTGACCATGTTGCGGGTGTACTGCACGTGCCCGGGGGTGTCGGCCAGGATGAACCGGCGCCGCGGCGTGGCGAAGTAGCGGTAGGCGACGTCGATGGTGATGCCCTGCTCGCGCTCCGCGCGCAGGCCGTCGGTCAGCAGGGCCAGGTCCGGGCCCTCGGCGCCGCGGCTGCGGGAGGCGTGCTCGACGGCCTCCAGCTGGTCGGCCAGGACCGACTTGGAGTCGTGCAGCAGCCGCCCGACCAGGGTGGACTTGCCGTCGTCCACGCTCCCGGCGGTGGCGAAGCGCAGCAGCGAGGTGGTCGCGAGCAGCTCCGCGGCGGCGGTGCCGGTGGCACTGTCGTTGGCGCTGTCGGTGGCGGTGTCGGCGGTCATCGGATCAGAAGTACCCTTCACGCTTGCGGTCCTCCATGGCGGCCTCCGACAGCTTGTCGTCGGCCCTGGTCGCGCCCCGCTCGGTGAGCCGGGACGCCGCGATCTCCGCGATGACCTGCTCGATGGTGACGGCGTCGGAGTCCACCGCACCGGTGCAGGACATGTCGCCGACGGTGCGGTAGCGCACCCGGCGCGTCTCGACCGTCTCGCCCTCCTTGGGGCCGCCCCACTCGCCCGGCGCCAGCCACATGCCGTTGCGGCGGAAGACCTCGCGGGTGTGGGCGTAGTAGATGGCCGGGAGCTCGATCTTCTCCCGGGCGATGTACTGCCACACGTCCAGCTCGGTCCAGTTGCTCAGCGGGAAGACCCGTACGTGCTCCCCGGGCGCGTGGCGGCCGTTGTAGAGCTGCCACAGCTCGGGGCGCTGGCGGCGCGGGTCCCAGCCGCCGAACTCGTCGCGCAGCGAGAACACCCGCTCCTTGGCGCGGGCCTTCTCCTCGTCGCGGCGCCCGCCGCCGAAGACCGCGTCGAACCGGCCCGTCTCGATCGCACGCAGCAGCGGCACCGTCTGCAGCGGGTTGCGGGTGCCGTCGGGACGCTCGCGCAGTTCGCCGCGGTCGATGAACTCCTGCACGGAGGCCACGTGCAGCCGCAGCCGGTGCTCGGCCACCACCCGGTCCCGGTAGGCGATCACCTCGGGGAAGTTGTGGCCGGTGTCCACGTGCAGCAGCGCGAAGGGCACCGGCGCCGGGGCGAACGCCTTCAACGCCAGGTGCAGCATCACGATGGAGTCCTTGCCGCCGGAGAACAGGATCACCGGCCGCTCGAACTCACCGGCCACCTCGCGGAAGATGTGCACCGCCTCGGACTCCAGCGCGTCCAGGTGGGTGAGCGTGTACGGGGCTCCGGTGTCCCCGGCGGGTCCGCTCTCCCCGGTGGTGGCCGGCTCGGTCGCTTCGGTCGCGGTCGTCACGCCAGTCCCCTCTCGGCGAGCAGTGCGTACAGCCTGGCTGCGGAGTCCTGAACGGTCTCGGTGTGCGCCTCGATCCGCAGGTCGGGATCGGCCGGCGGCTCGTAGGGGTCGTCCACCCCGGTCAGCCCGGTCAGCTCGCCCGCGGCCTGCCGGGCGTACAGCCCCTTCACATCGCGCTCGGAACACACCTCGACCGGGGTGGCCACGTGCACCTCCAGATACGCGGTGCCCTCCGCCTGGTGGCGCTTGCGGACCGCCTCGCGGCTGTCGGCGTACGGCGCGATCACCGGGACCAGGGCCTTCACCCCGTTGGAGGCGAGCAGCTCGGCGACGAAGCCGATCCGCTGCACGTTGGTGTGCCGGTCCGCCCGGGAGAAGCCCAGCCCGGCGGAGAGGAACTCCCTGACCTCGTCGCCGTCCAGCACCTCCACCCGGTGCCCCTCCTCGCGCAGCCGGCCGGCCAGCGCGTGGGCGATCGTCGTCTTGCCGGCGCTCGGCAGACCGGTGAGCCAGACCGTGGCCCCCTCGCCGGTCCCGCCCGCGCCGGGGGCGGTCGCCCCGCTCATCCGCAGCTCCTCGTCCGTCGGGTCATCCGTCGGTTCATCCGTCCGGCCTTTCGGGTCGGCCATCAGACGTGCAGTCCGCACTCGGTCTTGCCGCGCCCGGCCCAGCGGCCGGCCCGGGCGTCCTCGCCCGCCGACACCCGCCGGGTGCAGGGGGCGCAGCCGACGGAGGCGTAGCCGTCCATCAGCAGGGGGTTGGTCAGTACACCGTGCTCGGCGACGTAGGCGTCCACGTCGTCCTGGGTCCAGCGGGCGATCGGCGAGACCTTGACCTTGCCGCGCTTGTCGTCCCAGCCGACGACCGGGGTGTTCGCCCGGGTCGGGGACTCGTCGCGGCGCAGGCCGGTGGCCCAGGCGTCGTACGCCCGCAGCCCCCGCTCCAGGGGGGCGACCTTGCGCAGCGCGCAGCACAGGTCCGGGTCGCGGTCGTGCAGCCGCGGCCCGTACTCGGCGTCCTGCTCGGCCACCGTCTGCCGCGGGGTGAGCGTGATGACGTTGACGTCCATCACCTCCGCCACCGCGTCCCGGGTGCCGATGGTCTCCGGGAAGTGGTAGCCGGTGTCGAGGAACACCACGTCCACCCCGGGCGTCGCCCGCGAGGCGAGGTGCGCGACGACCGCGTCCTCCATCGAGGAGGTCACGCAGAAGCGCGGCCCGAAGGTGTCGGCCGCCCAGTGCAGGATCTCCAGGGCCGGGGCGTCCTCCAGCTCGTGGCCCGCCTTCTCGGCGATCCGCCGCAGCTCGCCGGCGTCCCGCCGCAGGCCCTGCCGGCCGTCGGTGGGTGTCATCGGGCACTCCCTCCGTTCTCGCCGGTGCCGGACCGCCGCAGCCCGTCGGCCAGCAGGCCGAGGAAGGACAGCTTGAAGGCGCGGTTGCAGGAGGCGCACTCCCAGGCGCCGTGGCCGGCCTCGGACGGGCGCAGGTCCTCGTCACCGCAGTAGGGGCAGTAGAACGGCGCGGCCCGCTCGCTCACTTGAGGTCCCCCTCACCGGCGCGTGCCGCCCACTGGGCGAACCGCTCGCCGTCCTGCCGCTGCTCCTGGTAGCGGGTCAGGACGCGCTCGACGTAGTCGGGCAGCTCGGCGGCGGTGACCTTCAGCCCGCGGACCTTGCGGCCGAAGCCGGGGTCCAGGCCGAGGGAGCCGCCCAGGTGCACCTGGTAGCCCTCGACCTGGTTGCCGTCGGCGTCGGTGACGAGCTGGCCCTTGAGGCCGATGTCCGCGGTCTGGATGCGGGCGCAGGAGTTGGGGCAGCCGTTGACGTTGATGGCGACCGGCTCGTCGAACTCCGGCATCCGGCGCTCCAGTTCGTCGATGAGCGAGGACGCGCGGCCCTTGGTCTCGACGATGGCCAGCTTGCAGAACTCGATGCCGGTGCAGGCCATGGTGCCGCGCCGGAAGACGGACGGGCGCGCGGTCAGGTCCATCGCCTCCAGCCCCTCCACCAGGGACTCCACCTTGTCCTCGGCCACGTCGAGAACGATCATCTTCTGCTCGACGGTGGTGCGGACCCGGCCCGAGCCGTGCGCCTCGGCCAGTTCGGCGATCTTGGTGAGGGTGGTGCCGTCGACGCGGCCGACGCGGGGGGCGAAGCCGACGTAGTACCGGCCGTCCTTCTGGGCGTGCACCCCGATGTGGTCGCGCCAGCGCTGATCGGGGAGCTCGGGGGCGGGCCCGTCGGCCAGCTTCCGCGTCAGGTACTCGTCCTCCAGCACCTGGCGGAACTTCTCGGCGCCCCAGTCGGCGACCAGGAACTTCAGCCGGGCGCGGTTGCGCAGCCGGCGGTAGCCGTAGTCGCGGAAGATGCCGATGACGCCCTCCATGACGTCCGGGACGTCCTCCAGCGGCACCCAGGCGCCCAGCCGGACGCCGAGCTTGGGGTTGGTGGACAGGCCGCCGCCCACCCACAGGTCGAAGCCCGGGCCCAGCTCGGGGTGGCGGACGCCGACGAAGGAGACGTCGTTGATCTCGTGCGCCACGTCCAGCAGCGGGGAGCCGGAGATCGCGGTCTTGAACTTGCGCGGCAGGTTGGAGTACGCCGGGTTGCCGACGATGCGGCGCTTGGCCTCCTCCAGCGCGGGGGTACCGTCGATGATCTCGTCGGCGGCGATCCCGGCGACCGGTGAGCCGAGGAAGGCGCGCGGGGTGTCGCCGCACGCCTCGGCGCTGGACAGGCCCACGCTCTCCAGCCGGCGCCAGATCTCGGGGACGTCCTCGATCCGCACCCAGTGGAGCTGGATGTTCTGCCGGTCGGTGATGTCGGCGGTGCCGCGGGCGAACTCCTGGGAGATCTCGCCGATGACGCGCAGCTGCTCGGTGGTCAGCCGGCCGCCGTCGATGCGCACGCGCATCATGAAGTACTCGTCGTCCAGCTCCTCCGGCTCCAGGACCGCGGTCTTGCCGCCGTCGATCCCGGGCTTGCGCTGGGTGTACAGGCCCCACCAGCGCATCCGGCCGCGCAGGTCGGAGGGGTCGATGGAGTCGAATCCCCGGTGGGCGTAGACCGTCTCAATGCGTGTCCGCACATTGAGACCGTCGTCGTCCTTCTTGACCTGCTCGTTGCCGTTGAGGGGAGTGAAGTGCCCGGCGGCCCACTGACCCTCGCCGCGGTGGCGGCCGGCCTTGCGGCGGGTCGGGGCAGCGCTGGCTGGCTTGCGGGTGTCGGCCATGGCGGTGTCTACGTCCTTCGGCTGGACTCGGCTGCGCCGGTGCGGGGCGGGCCCGCGCGGGGCGCGCGGACGTGCGCGCTCTCGGCGCGGAGCGTGGGGCGGGGATCGCCTGCCCGCGGTGTCGGGGCGGCGGGGGTGCGGCGGTGCTGGGACTGTCAGCCCGCCGGACAGATGGCGCTGGACATGCGGCCGAGGTCGACGTGCCGCCGACTCACCAAGGCAATTCCAGCTCGAGACATGGCAGAAGCGTGGCACGCGCGTCTCGCGACAGTCCACCGCTATCCGGGATATGGACAAAGCCGTCCCGTTTTATGAGACGCTGTGGTGTCTCTCACAGCTCCCGGGGGTGCGGGGCGAACGCTTTCGGCCATGGACCCGGCGCGGGCACGGCCGGCTCCCGCGTCACCCTGGTGTCGAAGAGCCGGAAGCCGCGCCGGGTGTAGTTCGCCCGCGCGTGGGGGCCGTCCTTGGAGCAGGTGTGCAGCCACACCCGCCGGGTGGGCTCCCGCCCCGGCTCGCGCTCCGCCAGGTCCCAGGCGCGCGCGGTCGCGTACGACAGCAGACGGCCCCCGATGCCCCGCCCCCGGAAGGCCGGGATCAGGCCGAAGTAGGCGATCTCCACCACGCCGCCCGGCTGCGGGTCCAGTTCGGCGTATCCGGCCGGGGTGCCGTGCTCGAACGCCACCCAGGTCTCCGCGCCGGGCCGGTTCAGGTACGCCTGCCACCGCGCGTACGGCCACCCCAGCCGGTCCGTCCAGGTGACGTCACCGCCGACGGCGGTGTAGAGGAAGCGGGTCAACTGCTCGGCCCCTGAAGGGACCGAGCTTGGAAGCTGGGTCCCTGTGGGGGCTTTGCTTATGCTCCCGACTGTCCCCTACGGCAGGACGGTCACGGGTCACATTCACCGGTCTCCGCTCAGGCGGAGGCCGGGTCGGGCATGTTGACGAATACCCACGCCGTGGCCGCTCGCTGGGCGATGTTGACCCCGGCGACGCGGTCGGCCGGCCCAGCGAGACCGCACCGACGACAGGAAAAGTGATCCCGGGCGCGCCGATTGGCGCGCTCGGTGTGGCCGCAACGCGGACAGCGCTGCGAAGTGTGGGCCGGATCCACTTCCAGGAACGGGACACCGGCGCGCTTGGCCTTGTAGGCCAGGAACGCGCCGAGCTGGTGGAAGGGCCAGGCTGACTGGCGTGCTCGCTGGTCGCGGGGAACCGTGACCCGCTCGCGGATGCCCCGCAATTCCTCCAGGGCGATACCGCGTTCGGTGCGTTGGGCGACAGCAACGACAGTCTTGGCGATCGTGTGGTTGATGTGGGCGGCGTGCCGCGCCTCGCGGCGGGCCCGCTTCTTCAGCAGCTGTTTCGCGCTCCGGGTCTGTCCGGCTTGGAGTTCGGCTCGCTTGCGGGCCTGCCACCTGCGGTAGCGGCCCGGGCGGCGGCCGGTGTTTGTCCCCGTCGCTGGTGGTGGCGAGGTTGGTGATGCCCCGGTCCACCCCGAGGAACCCCTTCGGCTCGTACACCTCCGGCTCGCAGACGTCGATGGTGGCGGCCAGGAACAGCTTCCCGTCCCGCCGGACCAGGTCCGTCTCGCCCTTGCGGGACTCGGCAAGCTGTTTGAGCGCGCCGGGGGAACAGGCGAACCGCACGTGCTTGAGACGGCCGTCCAAGGTCCAGATCGAGACGGTCTGGGTGTCGTAGTTCCACGACAGACACCGGTCGTCATAGGTGTGCGCCGCATCCGGCCGGAAGGCGATCGGCTTGGACCCGGCCTTGCGGCGGCGCGCCGAACCCTGCGGCCCCAGGTTCCCGGCCCGGATGTTGGCGCGCAGTGTGGCATAGGCGTCGGCGACCCGTTTGATCACATGCTGGGCGGCCTGCGCACCGAACCCGCGGGCCTTCAGCTCGCCGTAGCACAGCGCGCGCAGCTCCCGCACCGAACCCGTGAGCCCGAAGTGCTCGAACGAGAGGGCGGATACCCAGGTGGCGGCCTCGTTCGCCGCGCGCAGGGTCCGCTCCACCGCCGACGCCTGCACGGCATCCGGTGCGAGTTTCACCTGCACAACCAGCTTCACAGCGCGATCGTAACGCCACCCTGTGTCACTGCAATGGGGGGCGGAACCCGATATCCGCAGGGGCCGTAGCGTCGTCCACATCCTTCACCCGCATCTGGTCTTCATACCGAAGTACCGGCGGAAGGCCTTCACCGACGCGGTCCTCACCCGGCGCGAGGAGGTCATGCGGGGAGGTGTGTGCCAAGGCCGGTGTGGAACTGCGCGAGTTCAACGGCGAGCGCGACCACGTACACCTCCTGGTGCACTACCCGCCGCAGGTCACACTCTCCGCGCTCGTCGGCAGCCTCACAGGCGTCTTCCGCGCACTACCCGGCAAGGAGTTCCCCGACCACCTCAAGCAGTACCTGCGGGGTGAGCGCTTCTGGTCGCCCTCGTACTTCGCCGCCTCGTGCGGGGGAGCACCGCTGGCCGTGGTCAAGGAGTACATCGAGAACCAGAAGCGCCCGGGCTGAGCGCGCCACCGTCGCGGGAGCTTTGCGGAGCGGTGCGGCGGAGCTCCGCGCCGCCGCACCCAGGACGCGATTCCTCCCGAGCCCCTGAAGGGGCCGGGGTTCCTCGCAAGAACATGCTGAACCCCGGGCTGGGGACCTGGGCCAGGGCGATCCGGATGCCGGAGCCGGGGTCCGGGACGCGGGCGGGGGAGAGGTCCTCCGGGGAGGTCTGCTCGAACGACCAGGTGGTGACGGTGATCATGTCCCCGGCGGCTCCGGCGGCTCCGGCGGTCCCGTCGTTCCCGGTGCTCACGGCGTGTTCGGAGTTCTCCACGCCGCCCAGTGAAACACGCCGCTGAAACACGCGTTCGCCGGCCCGCTTCCGCCCCGGGTCCGGTCCGGTTCCCGCCCGGATCCGGCCCGGTTCCGCCGGGCGCGGGAGAAGCGGGCGGACCCGGGCCACAATGACCGGCATGCCCACGATCAGCAGCGCCCCGAACGGCGGCCGGGCCGACGGCTCCGCCTCCGCGCCCCCCGTCGCCGTCCTCGGCGAGTGCGTCGCCGACGCCTTCACCGTCCCGGCGGCCGGCGGCACCCCCGGACCGGACGCCGGTACGGGTGCCGGACCGGAGCTGCCCACGCTCGGCCTGGAGGTCCTGCCCGGCGGCGGTCCCGCCAACACCGCCGTGGCGCTCGCCCGGCTCGGCACCCCCACCCGCTTCCTCGGCCGGTTGTCGCAGGACGTCTTCGGCCGCCTCTTCCGCGCGCACCTGACCGCATCCGGGGTGGACCTCGGCCCGGCGGTGACGGCCTCCCAGCCCGCCACCCTGGCCGTCGCGGACCTCGACGCCGAGGGGCGTGCCGACTACTCCTTCCACGCCGAGGGCACCGCCGACTGGCAGTGGACGGACCAGGAGCTGACGACCGCCGCGGCGGCCCCCATGGCCTGCCTGCACACCGGCTCGCTGGCGCTGGTGCGGCCGCCGGGCGCCGCGGCGGTGGAGCGGCTGCTGGAGCGGGCGCGGGAGCGGGCCACCGTCTCGCTGGACCCCAACGTCCGGCCGCTGCTGGTGGACCCGGCCGTCTACCGGGAGCGGCTGCCGCGCTGGTGCGCGGCGGCCGACATCCTGCGGCTGTCCGACGACGACCTCGGCCACCTCCTGCCCGGCCTGGACCCCGCGGCCGCCGCCGACGTCTTCCACGGCCACGGCGTCCGGCTGGTCGTCGTCACCCTCGGCGGCGACGGCGCCCTGGCCTCCCTGGACGGCGAGCGGCTGCGGGTGCCCACCCCGCCCGTGGAGGTGGTCGACACCGTCGGCGCGGGCGACTCGTTCATGGCCGGTCTGCTCCACGCCCTGCACACCGGCGGGGCCCTGGGCGGACGGCTGGACGGCCTGACCACCGGTCTGCTGGCCCAGGCGCTGGCCACCGGGGCCGCGGTCGCCGCCGCGACCTGCGCGGCCCGTGGTGCCAACCCGCCCTGGAAGCACCAGATGGGCGGGCACCGGCGCAGCTGAGCGGGCCTGTGGCGGGGCCGGGCGGGGAAGGCGGGACCTTCGTCCCGGGCCCGGCCCGGGGCCGGGACCTTCGGCCTGCGGCCGGGGCCCCTTCGGCGGCTGTGGCACCGGGTACCCGGGGCGTGCAATGGAGGTACCGAAGCCCCCGCGTTCAGGAGTGAGCCCCCATGGCAGCAGCCGCCGCACGTCCCACCGCCCCGTCGGATGTCAAGGCCGCCGGGACCGCAGAGGCCGTCGGGATCACTGTCGACACCCTGGTGGCGCACGCCGTCAAGGCCCTGGACGAGTACGCCTCGTTCACCCAGGAGCAGGTCGACCACATCGTGCGGAAGGCCTCGCTCGCCGCGCTGAGCAACCACTGCGAGCTCGCCGAACTCGCGATCGGCGAGACCGGCCGGGGCGTCTTCGAGGACAAGGCGATGAAGAACCTCTTCGCCTGCGAGCACGTCACCCACTCGATGGACGGCATGAAGACGGTCGGCGTGATCCGCCGCGACGAGCTGAACGGCATCACCGAGATCGCCGAGCCGGTCGGCGTCGTCTGCGCCATGACCCCGGTGACCAACCCCACCTCCACCGCGATCTTCAAGGCGCTCATCGCGCTGAAGACCCGCAACCCGATCGTCTTCGCCTTCCACCCCTCGGCCCAGCGGTGCAGCGCCGAGGCGGCCCGGATCGTGCGGGACGCCGCCGTGGCGGCCGGCGCCCCCGAGCACTGCGTGCAGTGGATCGGGGAACCGTCGATGGAGGCCACCCGGCGCCTGATGAACCACCCGGACGTCTCCACCATCCTGGCCACCGGCGGCAACGCGATGGTCCGGGCGGCCTACTCGTGCGGCAAGCCGGCGCTCGGCGTCGGCGCGGGCAACGTCCCCGCCTACGTCCACCGCACCGCCGACGTACCGCGCGCCGTGCACGACATCGTGCTCTCCAAGACCTTCGACAACGGCATGATCTGCGCCTCCGAGCAGGCCGCCGTCCTGGACGCGGACATCTACGAGCGGGCGATCGCGGAGTTCCGCAAGCTCCACGCCCACCTGGCCACCCCCGCGGAGAAGGCGAAGCTGGAGAAGTTCCTGTTCGGCGCGACCGCCCGCGGCGCCAACTGCGCCGAGGCGAAGCTCAACGCAGACGCGGTGGGCCGGCCGGTCACCTGGATCGCCGAGCAGGCCGGCTTCACCGTCCCCGAGGACACCTCCGTCATCCTCGCCGAGATCCCGGGCGTCGGCCCCGCCGAGCCGCTCAGCCGCGAGAAGCTCTCCCCGGTCCTGGCCGTGCTGCGCGCCGGGAGCACCGAGGAGGGCATCGAACTGGCCGCGCGGATGGTGGAGTTCGACGGACTGGGCCACAGCGCCGTCATCCACACCGACGACGAGGAGCTCACCGAGCGCTTCGGCCGCCGCGTCAAGGCGGTGCGGATCATCGCCAACGCGCCCTCCAGCCTCGGCGGCATCGGCGACGTCTACAGCTCCTTCCTCCCCTCGATGACCCTGGGTTGCGGCTCCTACGGCCACAACTCGGTCTCCGGCAACGTCACCGCCGTCGACCTGCTCAACATCAAGCGGGTGGGGCGCCGGAACAGCAACATGCAGTGGTTCAAGGTCCCCCCGAAGATCTACTTCGAGCGGCACTCCCTGCGCTACCTCGGCGACATGCGCGGCATGCGGCGCGTCACCGTCGTCACCGACCGGAACATGGACCGCCTGGGCCACCTCACCCGCGTCAAGGACATCCTGCGCTCGCGCCGCGAGCCGGTGAACCTCCAGATCATCGACGACGTCGAGCCCAACCCGGAGCTGGCCACCGTCGAGCGCGGCGCCGCGAAGATGCGCGAGTTCGGGCCCGACACCATCGTCGCCCTCGGCGGCGGCTCGCCGATCGACGCCGCCAAGGTCATGTGGCTGATGTACGAGCACCCCGAGATCGCCTTCGCCGACACCAAGGAGAAGTTCTCCGACATCCGCAAGCGCGCCTTCACCTTCCCGCCGCTGGGGGAGAAGGCGAAGCTGATCGCGGTGCCCACCACCTCCGGCACCGGCGCCGAGGTCACCCCGTTCGCGGTCATCTCCGACCCGGCCGCCGCCCGCAAGTACCCGCTGGCCGACTACGCGCTCACCCCCGGCGTCGCCATCGTCGACCCGGTGCTGACCGCCACCCTGCCGCCCGCCGTCACCGCCGACTCCGGCTTCGACGCCCTCACCCACGCCACCGAGGCGTACGTGTCGGTCTACGCCAACGACTACACCGACGGGCTGTGCCTCCAGGCCATCCGGCTGATCTTCGAGAACCTGGAGAACTGCGTCACCCGCGGCCCCGAGGACCCCAGGGCCCGCGAGCGGATGCACAACGCCTCCACCATCGCCGGCATGGCCTTCGCCAACGCCTTCCTCGGCCTGGTGCACGCCATGTCCCACACCCTGGGCAACACCTTCCACATCACCCACGGGAGGACCAACGCGCTGCTCCTGCCGCACGTCATCCGCCACAACGGCCGCATCCCCGGCAAGCTGACCGGCTGGCCCAAGTACGAGACCTACCGGGCGCACGAGCGCTTCCAGGAGATCGCCAAGACGCTCGGCCTGCCGGCCGCCACCCCCGAGGAGGGCGTGGAGTCCTACGCCCGGGCCGTGGAGGACCTGCGCGCCCGGTGCGGGATCCCGGCCTCCTTCCAGGAGGCGGGCGTCGACGAGAAGGAGTTCCTCGCCGCCCTGCCCGAGCAGGCCCGCAACGCCTACGCCGACCAGTGCGCACCGGCCAACCCCCGGATGCCGATGCTCGACGAGATGCGGACGCTGATGCGCCAGGCCTACTACGGCCGCACCGCCGGGGCCTGACCCGGGCCCGCCGCCCACCGCCTGACCCACCCCTTCAGGAGCCAGCGATGACCACCATCCCGCAGCCGCAGACCCCGCACCGCCCGCACCAACCCACCGGCGCCGACCGCGCCGGCACCCCCGCCGCCCCCGCCCGGCACACCGTCGAGGGCGCCTGGAAGGGCTTCAAGGGCGGCCTGTGGCGGGACGCGATCGACGTCCGCGACTTCGTCCAGCACAACTACACCCCCTACGAGGGCGACGGCGCCTTCCTGGCCGGCCCCACCCACCGCACCACCGCCGTGTGGGAGAAGCTCCTGGCGATGTTCCCCGCCGAGCGGGAGCGCGGCGTCTACGACGTGGACACCGCCACCCCTTCCACCATCACCGCCTTCGGCCCCGGCTACATCGACAAGGACCTCGACCTGATCGTCGGCCTGCAGACCGACGCCCCGCTCAAACGGGCGATCATGCCGACGGGCGGCTGGCGGATGGTCGAGGCGGCGCTGAAGGCGTACGGCTACGAGCCCGACCAGCGGGTGAAGGAGATCTTCACCACCTACCGCAAGACCCACAACGACGGCGTCTTCGACGCCTACACCCCCGAGATCCGCGCCTGCCGCTCGGCGGGCATCATCACCGGCCTGCCCGACGCCTACGGCCGCGGCCGCATCATCGGCGACTACCGCCGCGTCGCCCTGTACGGCGTGGACCGGCTGATCGCCGACAAGCAGGCCGGCCGGCGGCTGCTGGACGACCGCTGGCCCACCGAGGAGGTCATCCGCGACCGCGAGGAGAACGCCGAGCAGATCAGGGCGCTGCGCGAGCTGAAGGAGATGGCCGCCTCCTACGGCCACGACATCTCCCGGCCCGCCGCCACCGGCCGCGAGGCCGTCCAGTGGCTGTACTTCGGCTACCTGGCCGCCGTGAAGGAGCAGAACGGCGCGGCGATGTCCATCGGCCGGCTCGACGCCTTCCTCGACGTCTACCTCCAGCGCGACATCGAGCAGGGGCTGCTCACCGAGAGCGGCGCCCAGGAGCTGATCGACGACTTCGTGACCAAGCTCCGCATCGTCCGCTTCCTGCGCACCCCCGAGTACAACTCGCTCTACTCCGGCGACCCGACCTGGGTCACCTGGTCGCTGGCCGGGATGGGCGAGGACGGCCGCCCGCTGGTCACCCGCACCACCTTCCGCGCCCTGCAGACCCTGTACAACCTGGGGCCGGCCCCCGAGCCCAACCTGACGGTCTTCTGGTCGCAGGCGCTTCCCAGGGGCTTCAAGGACTTCGCCGCCGGGGTCGCCGTCGACACCAGCGCCCTGCAGTTCGAGTCCGACGAGCTGATGCGCCCGAGGTACGGCGACGACACCGCCATCGCCTGCTGCGTCTCGGCGATGGCCACCGGCAAGCAGATGCAGTTCTTCGGCGCCCGCGTCAACGTCGCCAAGGCCCTGCTCTACGCCATCAACGGCGGCCGCGACGAGATGACCGGCGAGCTGGTCGTCAAGGGCTTCCGCCCGGTCGAGGGCGAGTACCTGGACTACGCCACCGTCGCCGAGCGCTACGACGCGATGCTGGAGTGGCTGGCGAGGACCTACGTCCACGCGCTCAACGTCATCCACTACATGCACGACCGTTACGCCTACGAGCGGCTGGAGATGGCCCTGCACGACCGGGCGGTGCTGCGCACCATGGCCTGCGGCATCGCCGGCCTGTCGGTTGCCGCCGACTCGCTCTCGGCCGTCAAGCACGCCAGGGTGCGGGTGATCCGCGACGCCACCGGGCTGGCCGTCGACTACCGGGTGGAGGGCGACTACCCGGCGTACGGCAACAACGACGACCGGGCCGACGAGATCGCCCGCGGTCTGGTCCACGGCTTCATGGCCAAGGTGCGCCGCCACGCCACCTACCGCGACGCGGTGCACACCCAGTCGGTGCTCACCATCACCTCCAACGTCGTCTACGGCGAGAAGACCGGCAACACCCCCGACGGCCGCCGCGCCGGCACCCCCTTCGCGCCCGGCGCCAACCCGATGAACGGCCGGGACCGGCACGGCTACATCGCCTCGGCCCTGTCGGTGGCCAAGCTGGACTACGCCGACGCCGAGGACGGCATCTCGCTGACCAACACCATCACCCCCGACGCCCTGGGCCGCACCCCCGAGGAGCGGGCCGGGAACCTCGCCGGGGTGCTGGACGGCTACACCGCCTCGGGCGGCTTCCACATGAACGTCAACGTCCTGGACCGGGACACCCTGGTGGACGCCATGGCGCACCCGGAGAAGTACCCGCAGCTGACCGTCCGGGTCAGCGGCTACGCGGTGAACTTCGTCCGGCTCACCCGCGAGCAGCAGCTCGACGTCATCAACCGCACCTTCCACGGAGCACTGTGATGACCGCACCCGTCAACACGGGACCGGGTACGGAGCGCGTCCGGGAGACCGCTCCGGCGGGGGCGGCCACCCGCCGCCCGGTGACCGGCTCGGTGCACTCCTGGGACCTGTCCACCGGCGTGGACGGTCCCGGCGCCCGCTTCGTCACCTTCCTCGCCGGCTGCCCGCTGGCCTGCCTGTACTGCCACAACCCCGACACCTGGCAGCTGCGCAACGGCCGCCGCACCGCGGCCGACGAGATCGTCGCCGAGGCCGCCAAGTACACCGCCTTCATCCGCGCCGCGGGCGGCGGCGCCACGCTCAGCGGCGGCGAGCCGCTGCTCCAGCCGGTCTTCGCCGGGGAGCTGCTGCACCGCTTCAAGCACGAGCTGGGGCTGCACACCGCCCTGGACACCTCCGGCTTCCTCGGCGCGCGGGCCTCCGACGCGCTGCTGGCCGACACCGACCTGGTGCTGCTGGACATCAAGTCCTGGGACCCGGCCCTGTACCGGAAGGTCACCGGAGGCCGGGGCGAGACAGGCCCCACCGTCGACTTCGCCCGCCGGCTGGCGCTGCTGGGCAACGAGGTGCGGGTGCGGTTCGTGCTGGTCCCCGGGCTGACCGACGAGCCCGACAACATCGAGGGCGTCGCCGCCTTCACCGCCTCGCTCGGCAACGTCTCCCGGGTGGACGTGCTGCCCTTCCACAAGCTGGGCGCCGCCAAGTGGGAGGCCGTCGGCCGCACCTTCCCGCTGGCCGGCACCCCCGCTCCCGCCCCCGGGCAGGTGGCGGCGGCCCGGGAGATCTTCGCCGCGCACGGCCTGTACGCGGTGTGAGCGGCCCGGCCCGGCTCCGGACCGGTACGGCCGGCCCGCACCGTACACCGGAAGAGCCCGCAGGTGGGCCACGGTGCGAGCCGGCCGCGGCGGGCCGGATACGTTAAGGGCGTGCAAGCAGCCCCGACACCTCCCCAGCAGTCCCGGAGCACCCTGCGCAGGGCCCGCGCCCTGTACCGCGACGTCCCCAAACGGAAGCTCGCCTGGCTGCTGCTGAAGGACACCGTCAACTCCGCCATGGAGTACCGGATCCTGGGGCTGGCGGCCGAGGCCGCCTTCTTCACCCTGCTGTCGCTGCCGCCGCTGCTGCTCGGCCTGATCGGGCTGCTGGGCTACCTCGACGCCTGGATCGGCACCGACACCATCGCCAGCGTCCGCGCCAACATCCTGGACGCCTCCGCCACCGTCCTGTCCGACCGGGGCGTCAGTCAGCTGGCCGAACCGCTGATCGACGACGTGATCGAGGGCGGCCGGCCCGACGTGATCTCGGTCGGCTTCGCGCTGGCCCTGTGGTCCGGCTCGCGCACGATGAACGTCTTCATCGACACCATCACCGTGATGTACGGACTCGACGGCCACCGCGGCATCGTGGCGACCCGGCTGCTGGCCTTCGTGCTGTACCTGGCCGCCCTGCCGCTGGGCGCGGTCGCCCTGCCGCTGCTGATCGTCGGCCCGGACGCGCTGATCGGCTGGATCCCGCAGCTGGAGATGCTGGTGCCGCTGCTGTACTGGCCCGTGGTGGTGCTGGCGTCCGTCGCCTTCCTGACCACCCTCTACCACGTCTCCGTGCCCGTCCGCTCGCCCTGGGTGGAGGACGTCCCCGGCGCCCTGGTGGCCCTGCTGATGTGGATCCTGGGCAGCGCCCTGCTGCGCTTCTACCTCACCCGCACGGTGGACGGCCCGACGCTGTACGGCTCACTGGCCGCGCCGGTGGCCGTCCTGCTGTGGATCGGCGTCTCCGCCTTCGCCGTCCTGGTCGGCGCGGCCGTCAACGCCGCCATCGACCATGTGTGGCCCTCGGTGTCCACGGCCGCCGCCCGCCGCGCCACCGAGCGCGCCCGGGAGCAGGCCGCCGCCGAGGTCGTCGCCGCCGCGGCGGCGCGGCGCGCGATGCGGGGAGCCGAAGGCGGTGACGGCGACGGCGACGGGGAGGAGCCGGGCGAGCCGCCCGCGGAGTTCCCCGAGCGCTGGACGAAGTTCCTGCCGCCCGCCGACGTGCGCTCCCGGCTGCGTTCCCGGCTGCGGTCCCGTCACCGGGACTGACCGGCCCCGCCCGTGCCCGGTGCCCGGCCGATCCGCTCCGGTCGGGCACCGGGCGTGTGTTCCGGTCGCGGTGTGCCGCTCACCCCCTTCCGCGTTCGCCGCTCCCCTTGCCGCCCTTCCTGCCGATGGCCAGGAGCGCCAGTCCGAGGAGGAAGACGATGCCTCCGGTGATCACGTTGGTGAGGATCGTCCGGGTGGTGTCCACGTTGCCCGACACCAGCCAGGGGGAGAGGACCGTCCAGGCGCCGAGCGCGCACACGGCCCAGCTCAGGCCGTAGGCGCGCTCGAAGGCCACGCCGAGGGCCAGGCCGATCACGGCGAGTGCGATGCCGGTGACGAAGTTGTTGACGGTCAGTGCGTTGAACTGGGTGAAGCCCACGATCCAGGGCGAGGCCAGCAGGAAGACCCCCGCCAGCAGGGTCAGCGACTCCAGCCCCTGTGCCGTCGGCGTCGTCGACGCCTGCGCGTAGCGCGCCCGCATTCCCACCAGGTCGGGGTGTTCCTCGATGCGCGGCGTGGGTGTGGCCATGTGAGCCACCTCCTCTGAGGTTTTAACCCTTACACTCCAATCTTCACCCGAATGACCTCTTATGTCTTCCTCGCCGGACCGTCCGGACCACCTCCCGGGGAGAAACCCGGAAAGGAAAAGAAGTGGTGCCGGGGCGCCGCGCTCGTCTAGGGTCGCTCGCGGACGGGGGGGAGCACCGCTCCCCGAGCGCGTCCGTACGCACCGTCGCCGACCCGGAGAACAGGAGGTGGAGACCATGGCCGCCGCTGTCGCCGCCGTGGGGTCCGCCCACGGCCACCAGCCCGCCAGTCCCACTTCCGCGGTCTCCGGCTGACGTCTCTCCTTCCTCCGGGCTCCTCGCCAGGAGCCCCCTGCGCCGGGGCCGCCCTTCCCGAAGGGTCATCCGCGTTGCGCGCCTTCGACACCGCACACGCTTCCGCACATCCGCTCGCCCCTTACGGCTGGGACGAGCACACCGCCGAGTCCTTCGCCCCCCACGGGCGGCAGGGCCTGATCCCCGCCCGGGTGGTCCGGGTGGACCGCGGCCGGTGCGACGCCGTCACCGCCGACGGCACCGTACGGGCCGACAGCGCCTCCGTCACCGGCCCCGACCCGGTGCGCACCGTCTGCACCGGCGACTGGGCCGCCCTCGGCCCCGGTGCCGGCGGGTTGCCCGAGGTACGCGCCCTGCTGCCCCGGCGCACCGCCTTCGTACGGTCCACCTCCTCCAAACGCGCCGAGGGCCAGGTGCTGGCCGCCAACGTCGACCACGCCGTGATCGCCGTCTCCCTCGCCACCGAGCCCGATCTGGGCCGGCTGGAGCGCTTCCTCGCCCTGGCCTGGGAGAGCGGCGCCCAGCCGCTGGTCGTCCTCACCAAGGCCGATCTCGCCCCGGACGCCGGGCACGTCGCCGCCGACGCCGAGGCCGCCGCACCGGGCGTGCCGGTGCTGTCCGTCAGCGCCCGCACCGGCGAGGGCCTGGACGCGCTCGCCGCCGCACTGTGCGAGGGCACCGCCGTCCTGCTCGGGCAGTCCGGCGCGGGCAAGTCAACCCTGGTCAACGCGCTGGTCGGGCAGGAGGTGGCGACCGTACAGAGCACCCGGTCCCGGGACGGCAAGGGGCGGCACACCACGACCGGCCGCGAGCTGTTCCTCCTCCCCGGCGGCGGCGTCCTCATCGACACCCCGGGGCTGCGCGGCGTCGGGCTGTGGGACGCCGGGGACGGTGTCGGCCGCACCTTCGCCGACGTCGAGGAGCTGGCACGCGAGTGCCGCTTCCCCGACTGCGCGCACACCGCCGAACCCGGCTGCGCCGTCCTCGCCGCCGTCGACGACGGCACCCTGCCCGTGCGCCGTCTGGACAGCTACCGCAAGTTGCTGCGGGAGAACGAGTACCTCGCCGCCCGCACCGACGCCCGGCTGCGGGCGGAACTGCGGCGCGACTGGAAGCGGAAGCAGGCGCTCGGCCGCCACATGGCGGAGCGCAAGCGCGGCCCGCGGCGGTAGGCCGGACCGTTCCCGGAACGCACGGGGCGGTGGTGGCCCGGCTGCTACCGTCGCCCCGTGCTCCTCTGGATCAACGGACCGTTCGGTGTCGGCAAGACGCACACCGCCCACGAGCTGGCGCGGCGGCTGCCGGGCAGCACCGTCAGCGATCCCGAGCTGCTGGGTTTCGGCATCCACCGCATGCTGCCGCGCGCCCTGCGGGACGACTTCCAGGACTTCCCCGCCTGGCGGCGCGGCGTGTGCGAGGTGCTGGACCATCTGCTGCGCCACCACGACGGTCCGGTGGTCGTCCCGATGACACTGGTGGTGCCGCAGTACTTCGAGGAGACCGTCGGCGCCCTGCGCGCCGGTGGCCACGAGGTGCGCCACGTGACGCTGCTGGCCGAGCGGGAGACGGTGCTGCGCCGGCTGCGCGGGCGCAGGCCGCTGCCCGGGCTGCCCGCCGACCGCTGGGCGGCCGGACAGCTGGACCGCTGTCTGACGGCGCTGCGCGGACCGGAGTTCGCCGAGCACGTCCACACCGACAACCTCCCCCTGCCGCGCGCCGCCGAGGCGGTCGCGGACGCGGCGGGGCTGCGGATCGCCCCGCCCACCGGCGGAGCGCTGCGACAGCGGATGCGCCGGGCCCGGACCACGCTGCGCAGCATCCGGTTCGACTGATCCCGCCCGAGGAGTCCTCATGCCCCCCACCGCACCGCGCGGCACCCCGGCCGGACCGTTCGGCCCCCGCGAGTTCCAGCTCGTCCTGCTGCGCCGGATGGCCGACTTCCAGCCCGGCCTCGTCCTGGACGCGCTGCGGACGCTGGACGCCGACCGGGCCGAGCTGCGCGAGGCCAACCGCCGCTGGCAGGCGTGGAACCACTCGGGCGGCTCCCCCCGCGCCCGCGGCGCGGCGGCCCGCTACCGCTTCGTCCTCGGCGAGCCCGAGACGGACGAGCCGCGCCGCGTCGGCGACCTGGCGTGCCGGGCGCTGCGCTGGCCGGTGCCGCTCTGGCCCGACCTGCGCTTCGAGGTGCTGACCGCGCCAGGCGGCGCGGTCTGGAACGAGTGGCTGGTACGCGCCCCGGGCGCGCCCGCCCCCGAGCTGCGCACCGTGGAGGACCTGCTGCCGTGGAGCTGCACGGTGGACGAGGCCGCCCGCGCCTTCGCCCCCGCCCGGCCCCTGGAGGGTTCCGCCCCCACCCGCTGGCGGCTGTCCTTCACCGCCCCGGACCGCTCCGGGACGCGGCACACGGTGCTCGCCGAGTTCACCTGGGGCCTGCTCCAGCGCCTCCCGGACCACTGACCCCGGTCTTCCCGCGGGCTTCCTCCGCCGGGCGGTCCATCGTCCGCCAGGCGGGGAGGACCAGCGGGCTCAGTGTCGCCGCCAGACAGAGCCCTCCGGTGACCAGCAGCGCGGGCCCGAGCCCGGCCACCTCCACCGCGGCTGGGGCCGCGGTGGGGCCGCCGGTCACGGCGCTGTCGCGCTCCGGCCGGAGTGGACCAGGCGCAGCCCCGTCTCGACCAGGGCCCAGCCGACCCGGCGGCGTACGGCGGACCGGCGCGGGCGCGCGCGGGGCCCGTGCGCCGTACGGGGCCCGGCCGCGCGGGCCAGGCGCCAGGCGGCGGCCTCGCGCCGCAACTCGGCCGAGCGCGACCGGGCGACGAAGAGGTGGGCGTCGGGCTGGAAGGGATGCACGGATGCCTCCGCCGGTGTCGGGTGCCGGATCAGTCCCCGGCACGGGGGAAGGAGTGCAGATGGACGCGGAACCGCTCGGCCCGCTCGTCCCCGGCGGCCCGGTCGCGGTAGCTCTCGACCAGCTCGTGCAGCCGCTCGTTCAGCTCCCTGGCCAGCTCGGGGGGCAGCCGCAGACTGAAGTCGCTGAGCTCGGAGGCCCGCTGCCACTCCTCGGGCCACTCGTGCACCGTCCCCAGCCAGGTGTCCAGCTCCCGGGCGTGGATGGTGGCCACCTCGTGCAGCAGCAGGCCGAGCGCGCCGCGCACCTCCGGGTCGGGGTGCCGGAGGAACTGCTCGACGTCGCCCACCTGCGTGCCCCGGTGCACGGCCTTCCACCAGCGCTCCCGCGCGGTGCCGCGCCCGGTGTCCTCCTCGGTGAAGCCGTACGCGGCCAGTTGCCGCAGGTGGTAGCTCGTCGCCCCGCTGGACTCGCCGAGCCGGTCGGCCAGCCGGGAGGCGGTGGCCGGGCCGTACTCGCGCAGCGCGCCGAGGATGCGGATGCGCAGGGGGTGGGCCAGGGCGCGCAGTGAGCGCGGGTCGAGGGTACGGACGGGATGCTGAGGACCGGGGCGCCGGGAGTCGGGGGACGGATCGTCGGGCATGGGATGACGGTAAGGGTGCAAAGGAATCTTTGCAACAGATTTTTGCAAAGAAATCTTTGTACAGTGGACCGGCCCGGTGCGGAGCCGTTCACCACCGCGTCCGATTTCCGCCAGTGGCGCGGCGCCGCGCGGCGCACACTGGATCCCGTGATGGACGACGACAGCAGGTACGAGGCGGTACGCGGCCGGGACGAGCGGTTCGACGGGGTGTTCTTCACCGGGGTGCTGACCACCGGCATCTACTGCCGTCCGAGCTGCCCGGCCGTCACCCCCAAACGGCACAACGTGCGCTTCTTCCCCTCCGCGGCCGCCGCCCAGCGGGCCGGGCTGCGGGCCTGCCGCCGCTGCCGCCCGGACGCCGTGCCCGGCTCGGCCGAGTGGAACGTACGGGCCGACCTCACCGGCCGCGCGATGCGGCTGATCGCCGACGGGGTCGTGGACCGCGAGGGCGTCGAGGGGCTCGCCCGGCGGCTGGGCTACAGCGTCCGCCAGATACGCCGCCAGCTCACCGCCGAACTCGGCGCGGGGCCGGTGGCCCTGGCCCGGGTGCGGCGGGCGCACACCGCCCGGGTGCTGCTCCAGACGACCGAGCTGCCCGTCACCGAGATCGCCTTCGCCGCCGGTTTCGCCAGTGTGCGGCAGTTCAACGACACCATCCGGGAGATCCACGCCCGCACCCCGCGCGAACTGCGGGCCCGGGGCCGCACCCGGTCCGGGGCGCCCGCCGCCGGGGCCGGGGGAGTGGCGCTGCGGCTGGCCTGCCGGGGGCCGTACGCCACCGGCGCCGTCCTCGACTTCCTGGCGCGGCGGGCCGTGCCCGGGATCGAGGAGGTCACCGGCACACCGGGACAGCGCGTCTACCGGCGCACCCTGGCACTGCCGTACGGGCACGGGATCGCCGAGATCCACGAGAGCGGCGGCACCACGGCCGGCGGCGGCACCGCGGGCGGCGGCTGGCTGCCGTGCCGGCTGCACCTGGCCGACCTGCGGGACCTGACCACCGCCGTCCAGCGGATCCGGCGGCTGCTCGACCTGGACGCCGACCCGTACGCCGTCACCGAACGGCTGGGCGCCGACCCGCTGCTGGGCCCCCTGGTCCACCGCCGGCCGGGGCTGCGCTCCCCGGGCGCGGCCGACCCGCACGAACTGGCGGTGCGCGCCGTGCTCGGCCAGCAGGTCACCGTCGGCGCGGCCCGTACCCTGGCGGGCACGCTGGTGGCGGCGTACGGCAAGCCGCTGCCCGCCCCCGACGGCACCCTCACCCACCTCTTCCCCGACCCCGGCAGTCTGGCCGACGCGCCCCTGGCCGAGCTGGGCATGCCCGCCGCCCGCCGCGCGGCGCTGCGCACCCTGGCCGCGGCCCTCGCCGACGGCGCCCTCGTCCTCGACCCCGGCGCCGACCGCGACGAGGCCGAGCGCGCGCTGCTCGCCCTGCGCGGCATCGGCCCGTGGACGGCCGGCTACATCCGGATGCGCGCCCTGGGCGACCCGGACGTCTTCCTGCCGGGTGACGCGGGCGTACGGCACGCCCTGGCGCGGCTCGGCGCCGGGACGGACCGGGCCGGGGACTGGCGGCCCTGGCGCTCCTACGCCCTGCACCACCTGTGGCACTCGACCACGATCACCGAGCCGACCGAGCCGACCGAGACGCACGAACCGGAGAAGCGATGAGCACCCTGTACACCGTCCACCCCAGCCCGCTGGGCGACCTGCTGCTCGCCGGCCCCGAGCCCGGTGTGCTGGCCTCGGTCACCGTGCCCGGCCAGAAGGGCGGCGCCCGGGTGCTGCCCGACTGGCGGCGCGACGACGCCGCCTTCGCCGAGGTGGTGCGGCAGTTCGACGCCTACTTCGCCGGGGAGCTGAAGGAGTTCGACCTCACCCTGGCCACCCGGGGCTCGGAGTTCCGCGAGCGGGTCTGGGCCGCCCTGGAGCGCGTCTCCTACGGAAGCACCGTCACCTACGGCGAACTCACTGCCATGGCCGGACTCCAGGCGCGGTCGGTGCGGGCCGTCGGCGGCGCGGTCGGCGCCAACCCGCTGACGGTGGTGCGACCCTGCCACCGCGTCATCGGCACGAGCGGCGCGCTGACCGGTTACGCGGGCGGCCTGGAGCGCAAGCGGTGGCTGCTCGTCCACGAGGGGGTGCTGTGACCGGCCGGTGAACCCGACACGCCCGCGCCGGACCCGCCTCGGCCGGTGGCCTACCGGCCACCGGCGTGGACAATGAGCACATGGGTCAACAGGGTGAGCGGGCCGGCGGGGCGGACTGGTGGGGCCGGCTCTACGACGAGGACGCGCCGGACACCGGCCGTACGCCGGCGGGGGACAGCGTGGACGAGCGCTTCGACTCTGCCGCCCGTACGGTCGGCCTGTTCCGCCGGGGGGCCGGGAACACCGAAGGAGCCGGCGGGGTGCCGGAGGCGGCGGACTCCGCACCGGAAGCCGTCACGCCGGAGGTCCCCGCACCGAGAGCCCCCGCACCGGAGACCGGACCCGCCCCCGCGGCACCCGCCACCGCCCCCGTCCCGGACTTCGTCGGCGACCGCCCGCCCACCTACGAGCCCGAGCCGACCGCCCTGCCCGCCGCCGACCCCGAGGAACTGGCCGAGGCGGCGGCCGGGGCGGTGTCGGTCCCCGGCGCGGCGCCCGACACCGTCCTGGAGGGGGCCCGCTACGGCTGCTTCACCCTGCGCGCGGTGTCCCTGCGCGGCGACTCGGCCCGCTACCGGGGCGAACCGCGCCGCGACGCCCTGCTCACCGCCCGGTTCGGCAGCGGCCGGCACGCCCTGGTGCTGGTCGCCGTCGCCGGCGGGGCCCGCACGGCGGGGGAGGCGCACCGGGCGGCGCGGGAGGTGTGCCGCTGGATCGGGGCGTACGTCGGCCGCAGCCACACCCGGCTGTCGGAGGACATCCGCGCCGGCCGCCGCGACGAGCTGAAGTCCGGTCTGCACCGGCTGACCGGCCGCGGCTACGGAAGGCTGGCGGCCCGCGCCGCCGAACTGGGCCTGGACACCGCCGAGTACACCGCCGACGTGCGCTGTCTGCTGCTGCCCGCCGACCCCGGGTGCCGGACCCGGGTGTTCTTCGGGACGGGCGGCGGCGGGCTGTTCCGGCTGCGCGGCGGCGCCTGGCAGGACATCGAACCCGAAGCCCGGGAGGAGGACGGCCGCGCGGCGGACACCGGGGACATACCCGGGCCCGTCGAGGGCTTCCCCGCCTCGGAGTCCCCGGCCACCGCGATGCCCGGCCCGTTCCGCTTCCGGACCTCCGTAGCCCGTCCCGGTGACACCCTGCTGCTGTGCAGCGCGGGTCTGGCGGAGCCGATGCGGGGCGAGCGGGCCTTCGCCGACCGGCTGGCCGGGTGCTGGGCCGGTGCCGAACCGCCGGGGCTGGCGGGCTTCCTGGCCGACGCCCAGCTACGGGTCAAGGGGCACGCGGACGACCGTACGGCCGCCGCGGTCTGGGAGCACTGACCGCGGCGGCCGTACGGCGCCGTGTGACGCGGTTGCCTGACGGTGTGCCGGGACCCGGCCGGGTCCCGGCACACCGTCAGGCCGGGAGTGTCAGCCGAACTGCTTCTCGATGTCGGCGAGTTTCGCCTCCAGCGAGTCGAGCCGGGGGCTGGTGAGGCTCTCCTCGCCGCCGAACGGGTCCGCCGGGCGGGGCGGGTCGACCTTGCGCAGCCCCTCCGGTCCCGTCCCGGTCCCGCCGCTCTCCTCCGCGGCGGGCTGGAGCGCCGCGCGCGGCACCGTGCCGCGCTCCAGTTCGGCCGGCTGGTCGCTGCCCCGGGGCAGCATCCGGCCCCGGCTGATCGCCTTGAGCCGGGCTCGCTCCAGCTTCTGCTGCTCGCGCCGGCGGGTCCGCTCCTCCTCCTTGCGGCGCCGGTCGTCGCGGACCTCGTCGACCGCCTCGTCCAGCGTCCGCACGCCCTCCAGCAGCATCAGCGACCAGGCCGCGTAGGTCTCGCGCGGGGCGCGCAGCCACCGCACGACGCGGATCTGCGGCAGCGGACGCGGCACCAGGCCCTGCTCGCGCAGGGCGGAGCGGCGGGTCTGCTTGAGCGCGCGGTCGAACAGGACGGCCGCCGCGATCGACATGCCGGCGAAGAACTGCGGGGCGCCCGCGTGCTCGTCGCCGCGCGGGGCGTGCACCCAGTTGAACCAGGCCGCGGCGCCCGCGAACAGCCACACCAGCAGCCGGGAGCCGAGGGAGGCGTCACCGTGGCTGGCCTCGCGGACGGCGATGACGGCGGAGAACATCGCCGCGCCGTCCAGGCCGAAGGGGACGAGGTACTCCCAGCCGCCGCTCAGCCCCAGGTTCTCGCGGCCGAAGCCGACCAGGCCGTGGAAGGAGAGGGCGGCGGCCACTCCCGCACAGCAGAACAGCAGTACGTAGGAGGCGATGGCGTAGACCGTCTCCTTGCGGCGGCGGCGCTCCTCCATGCGTTCCCAGGAGTCGGAGTTCTGCTCCTCCTCGTTTCTGTGCTTGCCGCGGCCGCGGCCCATCATCACGACCGCGACCAGGGCGCCGACGAGCAGTACGGCGCTCAGCAGCACCCAGGTCATCGATATGTCCGTCAGATTCATCCGGGGGTGTCCCTTGCCTGGCGGCATGCCGTGGACCGGCCCCGCCGTACTCGCATTGGCTACTGATGCGCAGCATCCTGGCGGAAGAACATACTGTCCGGCAGTCCTTTCGGGTCGGAAAACCGGCGAACGGGAACCAGGACGCGCGACCAGGAGTGTAGCGACCCGGAATTACCGTCGATAATCGGTCAGGCACTCGAACCGGTCAGGCGGTTGACGCGCTCGGTGTCGCAGGTGCGCGGACAGGTCGCGCAGGTGTCCTCGGGGCGCAGCGTGTAGAACAGGCAGCAGCTCGCCCGGTCCCGGGTGGGGAACCGCTCGCCGTCCGGTCCGGTCAGCTCCCGGAAGCCCGCCCCCTGCGCGTAAGGGGTGACGGAGCCCGGCAGCAGCAGCTCCGCCTCGGCCCGGGCGCGCGGCTCCTCGCCCAGCAGGTGGCCGACGTACCACAGGCCCTCGGTGATCTCGTCCGTCGCCATCCCCCACAGCGCCCGCGGCCCGCGGCGCATGCGCGGCCGGAAGGCGTCGAGCACGGGGGCGAGGTGCTCGGCGGTCGCCTCCCGGACGGCCGCGCGCAGCGCCTCGGCGTCCGGCACCACCCGGGCGCCGGGCAGGCGGGCCGCCGGGTCGCCGGGCAGGCAGGAGAACTCCTCGATCCGGACCGCCATCCGCCCCTCGGCGCGGTCGAAGGCGACCGCGTCCACCGGGACGCGGGGGACCCGGCGGTGCAGGAACCAGGGGACGGTGACCAGCAGACAGGCGGGCCAGGCGTAGCGGTGCAGACCGAAGCTGGCGATCACGTCGGGGCGGCCCGGCCGCCCGTAGTCGCGCCGCACCTGCTCGTCGTCCCAGGCGAGGAAGGAGTCCAGGGCGGTACCGCCGCCGGCCAGTTCCGCGGCCCGCACCCAGTGGCCGCCGCGCGGCAGCTCGCCGCCGACGCCGGTCTCCACGACCCGCAGACTGGGGAGGACCTCCGCCAGCCGGGTGTAGGACGCGGCGAAGGGTGACGCGGCGGACGCCGTGGGCGCCGGGGCGAGGGTGCACATGGCCATGCGGGTACCACCGGATCGACGGTTTTAACAGGTAAGGCTTACCTTACCCCAGTCACGCGCCGGGGACTCCAGTCCTCCCGCCGCCGGAGTGACGCACATCACTCCGGCGGCGGGCCCGGCGGTACCGGCGGGATCAGCCGCCGAGTTGGTCGGTGAGCCAGGTCGGCACCCCGCCCAGCAGCCGGAACAGCCGTCGCGCCTCGGCCCGCAGCCGGTCCGCGTCCGGTTCCGGCTGGACCTCCGCCAGGGCCGCCAGGGCCGGGGCCATGCCCACCAGGTAGCCCAGCTCCTCGCGGATCCGCAGCGACTCGGCGAAGCCGTGCCGCGCCTCGGCGTGTTCTCCGGCGCGCAGGGCGAGCCCGGCCAGGTGGCGCCAGGTGAAGGAGCACAGCAGGGCGTCGCCCTGCGCGGTCGCCCCGGCGTGCGCCCGGCGGTACGCGGCCCGGGCCGACTGCGGGCTGTCGCCGAAGTGCTCGGTCGTCAGCCCGCGCCGGAAGTCCAGCAGTGCCCGCTGCGGCGACGCGGGCGGGAGCAGGGCGGCGGCCCGTCCGAGCGCGGCACGGGCCTCGTCGGCCCGGTCGCGTACGCCCAGCACCGTGGCGGCGTAGGCCAGGTGCCCGCGTTCGCAGGCGGCCGCGCCGCGCTCCTCGTCAGTGCCCGCCATGGCCTCGGCCGCGCGCAGCGCGTCCTCGGCCTCGGCCCAGCCGCCGGCGGTGAACATGCAGTGCTCCACCAGCAGTGCCGCCCGCCGCAGCGCGGCCGGTACGTCTCCCCGGGCGATGTGCGGCTCCAGCAGTGCCGCCGCGTCCTCCCAGCATCCGCGCGATCTCAGCCGCCACACCGCGTGATCCAGCGGATCGCCGCCCGTATCACCGCCCGCACCCGTCGTCCGTGCCGAACGTGAGATGGCGGTCTCCGTCACAGTGCCCTCCCCAAGCGCGCCGTCGAGCCGGATGTGAGCGCATCTCAGCACGAAGTCGAGGGTCCAGCCAAGAGGAAAGTGTGAAAGATTTCACAATCTTGAGCGGTTCTTGGCACGGATGGCGGAACGCTTCCCACCTGCGCTCCCGCCGGCCGGGGGTCGGCGCCGGGCCGCCGCGGCGGCCCGGCGGGCCCGTGCGGCGCCGGGCTCCCGTGCCGCCCACCGCCCGTCAGCGGCCGGCCGGGTCGCGGTGCGCGCCGTCGCCGGGGGTGAGCAGCGCCAGCCGGCCGCCCTCGTCCAGTGGGCCGGGCAGCGTCAGCCGGGCCCGCTCGGTGCCGCTCGCCGCGTCGAACAGGTGGACCTCGCCGTGCCCGCCCCGGGAGACGGCCACCCACGGCGCGCCCGGGGAGGCGGCGACGGCCCGGCGCTGCGCCCCGTCGTCCCAGGGGGTCCGCCCGCGCCGGGGCGCGCCCGCCATGGGCGGCAGCGGCACCCGGGCGGTGATCCGCGGGACCCCGCCGCCGGTGGCCAGCAGCACCAGCTCGTCGCCGTCCGGGTGGCAGCGCGCGTACGCCACGTGGTCCGCGGCCACCGCCATGCGGAACACCAGTCCCTCGCCCAGCCCGATCCGGCCGGTGCGGCCGGTGTCCAGGTGGTGCCACCAGGCGTCGTTGGTCCAGGCGGGCCAGTCGGCGGGACCGGCCGGGCCGCCGCGCAGACAGGACCACAGCAGCCGGTGCCGTACGTCGATCCGCAGGAAGTAGCCGCGCCCGCCCGTGCGGCCGTCCGCCGCCCAGGGCAGCGGCGGCGCGGCCGTCAGTCCCTCGCCCGACCGGTGCGCCCGGTGCACCCCGGAGCCGGTGGCGGCGAACAGGTACCCGGTGACCGGGTCGTGCGCGTCGCCGTGTCCGTCGCCGGGCAGCGGCAGGCGGGCGTGCGGCGTCACGACCGGGCAGCCCGGCGCGGCGGCCAGCAGGCCGGCGAGGCGGTGGACGTCCAGGGCGCCGGGCTCGCGGTGCCGCAGGACGGCCAGCGGGCCGTCCGTCCGGCCGCCGTCCAGGACCGTGATCCCGGGCTCGCCCGTCCGGGTCCGCGTCCGGACGGCGTACGGGCCGCCCGGTGCGGCCAGGTCCACCACGGTCAGCAGATCGCTCCACGGCTCGGCGGCGGCGCCCAGCCCCGTGGTGACCACCAGGAACCGCCCGTCCGGGTCGGCGGCCAGCTGCTCGGCGGGCACGGCCACCGGTGCCGCGGCGGCGAGGAGCACCCCGCCGCGCGCCGCCTCGAAGGGGGCGAGCACCAGCAGCTCGCCCGCCCGGTCGTCCACGCACGCCACCCGGTCGCCGGGCAGGGCCAGGAAGCCCGTGTGCTCGGAGATGTGGCGGCCCGTCAGCCGGGCCAGCGGCCGGCCCCCGGGGAGGTCCAGCAGATCGACGGTGCCGGCGACGTGGTCGGCGGCCAGTAGCACAGCGGCTGCGGTCATGGGCGGAGAACCTCCGAAACGGGTGACGCGTCAACTGGTTCTGATAACGATTATCATGTGCCACTCTGGTGCCGGGTGTTCCGGGGACCCGCGCCGCGGCCGTATCCCCTGCTCACCCCCGGGAGTTGACAAGGACTGGGAGCCACCGATGACGCGTCCACCGCACCGCACCCCCCGCCCCGTACGGGCCGCCGCCGTACCGGTCCTGCTGGGCGCTGTACTCGCCGGGCTGGCCGGGCTCACCGGCTGCGGCACCACCGGCGGAACGGCCTCCGACGACGGGAACGCCGGGGAGACCGGCGCCGGGCCGCGCACCGAGGTCACGGTCGAACCGATCGAGCCCGCCCGCCGGGTCACCGGCCCCGACGGCACCGCCGTCACCACCGACGCCGAACCCCGGCGCGTCGTCTGCCTGGTCGCCCTGTGCGACGACATGCTGACGGAGCTGGGCATCATCCCCGTGGCCACCAACTCCGCCCTGCTCGCCCACCCGGACTTCCTCGGCCCCGAGAAGGCCGGGAAGGTCCCGGTGATCCCCGGCGGCTTCCTCGCCCCCGAGGTCGAGGCGGTCCTCTCCCACAAGCCGGACCTGGTGATCGGCCTGGGCGACACCCACGGCAAGCTCGCCCCCGCCCTGAAGGGCGCCACCGTCTTCTGGCCCGTACAGCCGGAGAAGTGGGAGGACAGCGTCGGCTACCTGCGCGCCCTGGCCGCCCTCACCGGCCGCACCGAGCGGGGCGAGGCCGCCGAGAAGCGCTTCCGCGCCAAGCTGGCGGCGGCCGAGGAGAAGCCCAGCGGGAAGACCGCGCTGATCGTCTACGGCAGCGACGAGAACTTCGGCGTCGCCACCCCCGGCACCGACGTGGCCGCCGGGCTCTTCCCGAAGATCTCCCGCTACCCCTGGAAGTCCCGCGGTGTGGAGGGCAGCTACAGCCTGGAGGAGATCCTCGCCCGCGAGGTGGACGTGCTCTTCGTGGAGACGCTCTCCTTCGGCGACAGCGACGGGAAGCTCTCCGAGAAGCTGGCCGGCAACCCCCTGTGGTCGAGGATCCCGGCCGTCGCGAACGGCCGGGTGCACGAGGTGAACTCCGAGGTGTGGGCCAAGGGCCGCGGCACCCGCTCGCTCGGCGTCGTCCTCGACGAGGCCACGGCCGCGCTGCGGTGAGGGCCGCACGGCAGTGGACGGCCGTCGCCCTGCTGGTGGCGGCGGCCGCCGGATGCGCCCTGTGCCTGGGCACCCCCGCCGTACCGCCGTGGGAGCTGCCCGCCGCGCTGAGCGGCGACGGGGAGGGGTTCGCGGCGGTGGTCGTCACCGAGCTGCGGCTGCCCCGGCTGGTGCTGGGGCTGGTCGCCGGGGCCTCGCTGGGCGCGGCCGGACTGGTGCTCCAGGAGGCGCTGCGCAACCCGCTGGCCGTTCCCGAGATGCTCGGCGTCTCCTCCGGGGCGGCCCTGGGCGTGGCCGCGCCGCTCGTCCTCGCCCTGTCCGTGCCGGCGCTGCTCCAGCCGGTGCTCGCGCTCGTCGGCGCGGCGCTGGGCGGCGCGCTGACGCTGCTGGCGGCCGGGTTCGGGCGCAGCCCGTCGGCCGTGCTGCTCACCGGGGCCGCCGTCGCCGCCGCCCTGCAGGCCGGGCTGCTGGTGCTGATGGTGCTCGCCGACCAGCTCGACCTCCAACTGCTCTACCGCTATCTGCTGGGCAGCCTCTCGGCCCGCACCTGGGACGACGTCGAAGGGCTGTGGCCCTGGCTGCTGGTCTCCGTGCCCGCGCTGGTGCTGTGCGCGCCGGTGCTCGCCGTCCTGCGGCTGGGCGACGACGACGCCCGCGCCCTGGGCGTGCGGGTGCGGCGGGCCCGGCTGGGCGCGCTGGCCGTCGCAGTGGTGCTGATCGCCCCGGTGGTGGCGGTGTGCGGGCCGGTCGCCTGGGTCGGCTTCCTCGCCCCGCACCTGGCCCGGCGGCTGCGGCCGGACGCCGGCGCGGTGCGGTGGCTGCCGCTCGCCGCCGTCTGGGGCGCGGCGGTCGTCGTCTGCGCCGATCTGCCCGCCCGGCTGGCGCTGGCCCCGGTCGAGACCCCGGTGGGCGCCTGGACGGCGCTGCTGGGCGTACCGGCGGGCGTGGCGCTGCTGCGCACCGGGCGCGGCGGGCGTACGGACCGGCCGGCGCCCGTTCCGGCCGACCGCCCGGCGGGGCCGCCGGCGGGCGTCCCGGCGCCCGGGCGGGAGCGTCCGGCGGGGACGGAGGCGGTCCGGTGAGCGCGCCGGGTGTGTCCGGGACCGGTGTCGGTGCCGGAGCCGGGAAGAGCGCCGGGAAGGCCGTGCGCCCGGGGCGGCGGCTGCTCCTGCTGCTGGCCCTCGTCACCGTCCTGGCCTGTGCCGACGCCCTGGCCGGACGCTCCCCGACGCCCGGCCGGGTGGGGGAGGTGCTGCTGGGCGGCGGCGATCCCACCGCGCGCCACGTGGTGCTCCAGCTGCGGCTGCCCCGGCTGCTGGTGGCGCTGGCCGCCGGGGCCTGCCTGGGGGTGGCCGGACTCGTCCTGCAGTCGGCGCTGCGCAACCCGCTGGCCGGACCGGAGGTCACCGGCGTCACCCCGGGCGCCGTTCTGGGGGCGGTGACCGCGACCGGGCTCGGCCTGGCGGGCTGGGAGTCCCCCGCGGCGGTGGTGGCCGCCGCGTGCGCGGGCGGTTTCGCCGGGGCGGGGCTGCTGTGGCTGCTGGCCGGCCGGGACCGGGGCGACCCGGCCGCGACGGCCGTGCACGGGGTGCTGGTCTCGGCCGTGCTGTCCGGACTCACCGCGATGGTCCTGCTGGTCGCGCCGGGGGAGCTGGGCAGTGTCGTGCAGTGGCTGGTCGGCACCACCGAGGGCCGGGTCTGGCAGCACTGGCACCTGCTGTGGCCCTGGGCCCTGCTCTGGCTGACGGCCGCCTGGCTGCTGACCGGGCCGCTGACGCTGCTGCGCTGCGGTGACGAGCAGGCCGCGGCGGCCGGGCTGGCCGCCGGCCGGGCCCGGGTGGCGGCGCTGGTGTGCGCTGTGGCGCTGACCGCCGGTGCCGTCGCGTCCGTCGGGGCGCTCGGCTTCGTCGGCCTGCTGGTGCCGCATCTGGCCCTGGCCGTCGCCGGCGCGGACCTGCGGGTGGCGCTGCCGTGCGCCGCGCTGACCGGCGCGGCGGTCGTCTGCGGCGCCGACGCCGCGGCCCAGCTGCTGTCCCGGCTGCTCGCCGCCGCGCTGGCGGCCGACCGGCTCACCCTGCCCGTCGGGGCGCTGACCACCTGTCTGGGCGCGGTCCTGCTGCTGCTCGTGGTGCGCCGCGCGCCCGGCCACACGTACTGAGCCACACGTAGCGAGCCACACGTACCGAGAAGGGCGGCACGACCGAAGTGAGCGAAGTGACCGATCCCGTGATCCGCGGCCCGGAGCCGTCCGCCGCCGCGTCCGGCCCGGACGGCGGGACGAGCGGTGGCGCGGACATCGCCGTCGAGGGCGTCGGCTTCGGCTACCCCGGGCGGCCGGTGCTGCGCGGTGTGGACCTGCGGATCGCCGCGGGCGAGCTGGTGGCCCTGGTCGGCCTCAACGGCTGCGGCAAGTCCACCCTGCTGCGGCTGGCCGCCGGACTGCTGCGGCCGACCGCCGGGCGGGTGCTGCTCGGCGGGGACGACCCGGCCCGGCTCTCCCGGCGGGCCACGGCCCGCCGGGTGGCGCTGCTGCACCAGTCCGCGCCCGCCGTGCCGGGGATGACGGTGCGCCAGCTGGTGCGGCAGGGGCGGTACGCCGTCCGCGGCCCGCTCGGCATGCTCCGCGAGGGCGACGACGCCGTCTGCCGCCGCGCGATGGCCGACGTCGGGGTGGCGGACTGGGCCGACCGGCCGGTGGACTCCCTCTCGGGCGGCGAGCGGCAGCGGGTGCGGCTGGCGATGGCGCTCGCCCAGGACACCCGGATCCTGCTGCTGGACGAACCCACCACCTACCTCGACCTGCGGCACCAGCTGGAGGTGCTGCGGACGGTGGTACGGCTGCGCGCCGAGCGCGGTCTGACGGTGGTGATGGTGCTGCACGACCTCGGCCACGCCGCCCGGTTCGCCGAGCGGCTGGTGGCCCTGCGCGGCGGCCGGGTGGCCGCCGACGGGCCGCCCGCCGAGGTCGTCACCCCCGAACTGCTCGCCGGGGTGCTGGGGGTGGCGGGCCGGGTGGGGCGGGATCCCGAGGGCGGCTGGCCGGTGTGCTATCCGGATCGTCCGATCCCTCTTGAAGACGGTAACCATTTTCATTAGTGTGTGGGTGCGGCATCCGAACGGATGTCGTACCGACTGACGATCACTCAGGAGGCTTGCCCCATGGAGAACCTGGAGCAGGAGAAGGTCTTCACCCCGATCGCCGACCCGGGCCAGCTCGCCCACGCCTCGGCCACCCACTCCAACGCGCTCGTCGAGAACCCCTTCGACGACGAGGAGTGACACGGGGCGAAGCCCCAGGGCCCGCCCGGTCGTCTCTTCCCGCCCGGGCGGGCCCGCCCCGTCCCGCGTCCGCCCACCGCACCGCGGTCCGTCCGCCCACCGGCGGCCGGGAGGCCCCGGAGAACCGGACGGTACTCCCGGTGAGCCGCCGAAGGCGGGGATCCGACAGCCACCCGAGGCCCTCCCGGGCCGCCCGACACCCCACGGAGGACCCGTGACCGGCATCCGCCTCGCACCCGGTGTCACCGTCGTCGCCGTCCCCGGCCGGGGCGCGGCCGTCCGTACCGCCGACGGGGAGTTCCTGCGGGTGGCCACCGGGGACGTGCCGGTGGCGGACCTGCTGGACCGGCTCTCCGGCGACGGCGCGGACGCCCCGGACACCGCGGACGGGGAACCGGAGCCCGCGCTCGCCCGGCTGCTCGGCGCGTTCGCCGCCGCCGGATACACCCGCACCGGCGACGCCCCCGGGCCCCCGCGCGACCGGTGGCCCGCCCGGCTGCGCACGGTGTGGCTGCTGGGGGACGCGGTCCTCACCGAGCCGCTGGGCGACTGCCTGCGGCGCGCCGGAGCGGCACCCCGCCCCGCCGCGCCCGGGGAGGTCGCCGCACTCGTACGGGAAGCGGCGCCCGGCGGGGACGGCCGGCCCGCCGCGGTGGTGTGGTGCCTGGACGGGCCGGTGCCCGCCGGGCTGTGGGACGACGCCGACCGGCTGCCCGCCCTCGGTGTCGCCTGGCTGCGCTGCCACCGGGAGGGCCGGCAGCTCTGGCTCGAACCGCCGGCCGTGGCACCGGGCGACGTCACCGCCGCCCAGGTCCGGCTGCGGCGGCTGGCCGCCACCCCCGCCCACCGGGAACTGGCCGCCTACTGGGCGGGCGAGCGGGTCACGGGGGACGACCGCTTCACCACCCCCGCCTCGGCCGCGCTGGCCGCCGCCCTGCTCACCGCCGACCTCGCCGACTGGGCAACCGGTGCCCGGGGCACCGGGGAGGCGGCGGCCCCCGCGGCCCCCGGCGCCCTGCCCGCCCGGCGGCGGCTGCGCCGGGTGGACCTGCGCGGCCTGACCGTCACCGAGCACCCCGTCCTGCCGGTGCCCGACGTGGCGCCGCTGCCCGCCCCGCGGGGCGCGGCGTGAACCCCGCGATACCCGGTGCGTGTGTCCGTGCGCCGCACACCGGCGCGCGGCTCCCCGTCCGCATCGCCCTGGTCCCCGCGCCCGACGGCACACCGCTGGCCACCGACCTGTGCCTGCCGGACGGCCCGGGCCCGCACCCCGCCGTACTGGTCCGCACCCCCTACGACCGCCGGCGCCACCACGCGGAGCTGCGCGGCTGGGCGCGGCGCGGCTTCGCGGCCGTCGCCCAGGACGTCCGCGGCCGGTACGGCTCGGCGGGGCGGTGGCGGCCCTACGGACCGGAGGCGGACGACGGGGCGGCGACCGTCCGCTGGATACGCGAGCGGCCCTGGTCCGACGGCACCCTCGTCGCCTGCGGCGCCTCCTACGCCGCCCACTGCGCCCTGGTCACCGCGCTGGCCGCCGACCCCGCCGGACGGGCCGACGCGGTGCTCGCCGCGGTGCCCGCCCTCGGGCTCGCCGAGACCGCCCGCGAACCCTCCGGCTGCGAGCGGCTGCTGGCCCGGGCCGGCTGGTGGGCCGCCCACGGCGACCGCCGCGACGGCGACGAGGAGGCCCTCGCCCGGGTGCTGGCCCGCGACCCCGGCCTGCTCGAACACCTCCCCCTGACCGACCTGCCCCGGCGGCTCGGCCGCGAGTTGCCCACCTGGCCCGAGCTGTGGCGGGCCCGCCCCGCCCCCCTGCCCGCCGCGGCGGGGGCGGTGCCGCTGCTGGCCGTCGGCGGCAGCCACGACCCCTTCGCCGCCGACCTGCTGCGGCTGTGGCGCCACTGGGGCGGGCCGGCCCGGCTGCTGCTCGGCCCCTGGGGACACGGGCTGACCGCCGACCCCGGTCCCGACGCCACGGACGCGCACCGGACACCCCTCGGCGAGCTGTACGCCGCATGGGCCCGGGCCGCCCTCGCCGGGCGGCTCGCCCCCGGCCGGGCCGGGGCCGTGGCGCTGGGCGGCAGCGGGCGGTGGCTGCCGGCCGCCGCGCTCGCCCGGCCCGGCACCCCGTACCGCTTCACCGCGGACCGGGCCGGCACCGGCACCGACGGCACGGACGGCACCGGCGGGGAACTGCGGCTGCTGCGCGGCCGGGAGTTCACCGCCGACCCGCTGCGGCCGGTGCGCTCCGACGACCTGGCCGTGCCCGCAACCGGCGTCCCCGACCGCTGCCTGCTGCTGACCGCGCCCCTGCCCCGTTCCCTGGACCTGCTGGGCGAGGCCGAGGTGCGGCTGTCCGCCGCCGCCGACACGGCCGACGCGGACTGGGCCGCCCGGCTCGTCGCCCTCGCCCCGGACGGGCGGGCCGCGCCCCTGGCGGCGGGCATCGAGCGCTGCCGCGCCGCTCCCGGACGCACCACCGCGATCCGCGTCCCGCTGGGCGTGCTGGCCCGCCGGCTGCCCGCCGGGACCCGGCTGCGGCTGGAGATCGCCGGACACCACTTCCCCGCCCACGCCCGCAACCCGCACACCGGCGAGGACCCCGTCACCGCCACCGCCCCGCGCCCCTCCCGCCGCACGGTGCTCACCGGCAGCGCCCTGCTGCTGCCGGTGAGCACCTCCCATCCGTCCGCCGACCCCCTCCGGGAGACCCGCCGATGACCGTCCCACCGGCCGGCGCACTGCCGGTCGACGCCCTCGTCGACCCCGTGTGCGGAATCGTCCGCGCCGTCGGCCCCGTCGAGCACCCCGACGGCGCCCCGCCCCGCTACACCGCCATGACCGCCGACGTCGGCGACGCCCGGCGGCTGGGCGCCTGGCCCGCCGACCGGGTCGCGCTGGGCACCACCTTCGGCGACCCCGACGGCGCCCGGATCGCAGCCGTGGCCGAGGCCGTCGAGCGCTACTGCGGCAACCGCGTGCCGCCGCCCGGCCACCCCGCCGCGCCCCTGCCCGCCACCGCGCGGGAACTGGCGGAGAAGGGGCTGCGCCGGTACGGGCCGCAGGACGTACCGGTCCACGCCGACTGGCAGTACGAGCGCCCCCGCTTCCCGTACCGCCGCCTCACCGCGGACACCCCCGCGCTGTGGACGCGCGGCACGGAGCACACGGCGGACGGCGGCACCCGGGAGTGCTGGGCGCCGGTGGCGCTCACCCACCTCAACTGGCGCCAGGGCGAACTGCGTTCGCTGCCCCGCACCCACCACCTCAACTACGCCGGGATCGCCACCGGGCAGGGCCTGGCCGACGCCGTCGAACGCGCGCTGCTGGAGGTCGTCGAACGCGACGCGCTGGAGCTGTGGTGGCATCTGGACGGGCCGACGCGCGGCATCGACCCCGACAGCGTCCCGGGGCTCGCCGACGATCTGGCCGGAGCCGGGCTGCGGGTGTGGATCGCCGAGATGCCCTCGGAGTTCGCCCCCTGCATGGCCGCGCTCGTCCACGACGCGCGGCGCGGCATCCACGCCGCCGGTTTCGCCTGCCGCTTCGACCCGGCCGAGGCCGCCCGCAAGGCCGTCCTGGAGGCGGTGCACACCTGGGTCTTCACCCTCGGCCTCACCGAGGCGGACGGCTGGGTGTTCCGGGCGGTCGAGGCCGGGCTGCTGGCCCGCGGCCTGTATCTGGACCACCGCGCCGACCGCCGCTACCTGGACGACTGCGGGCCGGACTTCGCGGCCGTGCGGGACCTGGGGGCGCACGTCCAGGTGTGGCTGGACGACCGCGCGGCCCCGCTGGCGAGACGTTTCACCGATCCGGCGCACGGCACGGCCGGGATCGGCGAGGTGGCGCCCGGCAGCCGCGCGGAACTGGACGCCCGGCTGCGCGCGGGCGGCCACCGCACCGTCACCTTCGACCTGACCACCGAGGACGTGGCCGAGACCCCGCTGCGGGTGGCCCGGGTGCTGGTCTCCGGGCTGGTGCCCAACGCGCCGGCCGCCTTCGCCTACTACGGCTGCCCCCGCTTCGCCGAGGCCGCGCTCGCCCGCGGCTGGCGGACCACCGCCCCGAGCGCGCCGGACGACTTCACCCTCGCCCCGCCGCCGCACATGTGAGACACGACCGGGAACACGGGACATGACGACCTCCAGGACAGCCCCCGGGACAGCCCCCGGGACAGCCCCCGGGACAGCCCCCGGGACGGCCCCCGGGCCGGCCGCCGCGACGACGGCCGGGACGACAGCGGGGACGGGCCGCGGCCCGGATCCGGCCCGGACGGTGGTGGCCGCCGCCCTGGCCCGGGCCCGCTCGGCCGCCGAACCCGGCCCGGACCGCGACCCCGGACCCCTCGTCCCCGCCCGGCCGGGCCCGGGACTGCCCGTCCCCGCGGCCGGCCCCGGCGAACTGCCCCTGGAACCGCTGCTGCGGTTGTCCCTGGCCGCCGACGGCGCCACCGGCCGGGGCGGCCGGGGCAGGCTGCGGCCCCACGCCTCGGCGGGCGGCCGCCACCCGGTGAGCGCCCACCTGCTGGTCGGCCCCGGCTGCCCGCTGCCGCCGGGCCGCTACGCCTACGACCCGCTCGCCCACCGCGTCCACGCCCGCGGCCCGGCGCCCGGCGGCGTCCCGGCGGGCGCGGTCGCCGTCCTGACCGTCACCCCCCGGCGGACCGCCGCCCACTACGGGCACCGCGCCTGGCCCCTGCTGCTGCTCGACACCGGGCACGCCGCGGCGGCGCTGGTGCTGGCGGCCCGCGCCCACGGCGGGACGTCCGGGCACCCGGCCGTCCGCCCGGCCGTCTGCAGGGACGCCGCCGGGTCGCTGCTGGCCGCCGCGGCCGGACTGGACCGCCCGGTGGGGGAGACGGACGAACACCCCCTGGCCGCCGTACGGCTGATGCCCCCGGACCCGTGGCCCGGGCCGTGGCCGCTGGCCCGCTGGGCGGACGGCACCGACGGCACCGACGGCACCGACGGCGCCCCAAGGCCCCTGACGGGCACCGCCGGCGACGGTGACGGCACGGACGCCGACGACACCGGCGCCGTGCTGCGGGCCCTGACCGCCGCCCCGCGCCCCGGCGGCGGCCGGGAGAGCTGGTGGACGCCGCCCCCGGCACTCCCCGCCCCCACCGGGCACGACCTGCTCGCCCGCCGCAGCGCGCCCCCGCCCCTGTCCGGCGCGCCGGAGTGCGCCCACCTGTCCGCCGTCCTCGCCGCTGCCGCCGCCGCGGGCCCCGGCCTGCGGTGGTACGCGGCCACCGGCGGCCCGGGCGGTGAACCCGGGCCGGGGCTGCTGGCCCCCGACCCGGCCGCCCCCGGCGGCCTGCGCCGGGTGGCCGCGGGGGAGGCCCGCCCCACCCTCGCCGCCTGGGCCGCCGGGCAGGGCTGGGCCGCGGACGCCGGAGCCGTCCTGCTCGCCTGCGGCTGCCCCTCCGGCGCCCCGCCGCACCGGGTGCGCGCCGACCATCTGACCGCCGGACACGCCGTGGGCACCGCGCAGGCCGTCGCCACCCGCCTGGGACTGCGGTCCCGCCCGCTGGGCTCCTGGCAGGGCGCCGACCTCGGCGCGGCGCTGGGGGAACCGCCGGGCCGCGACTGGGTGGTCCACGGTCTGGCCCTGGCGGCACCCGGCACGCCCGGCGCGCCCGGCGGGGGTGACCGGCCGTGATGCTGCACCGGGAACTGCTCACCGCCGCCCGCACCGCCCGCGCCCCGCTGGCCGGCGCCACCGCCCTCCTCCTGGCCGTCGCCGCCACCCATCTGGTCCAGGCGCTGCTGCTCGCCCTCGCCCTGTCCGCGATCGCCCGCGGCGCGGCCGGCGAGGTGCCCGCGCTGCTGGCCGCCGTGCTGGGCACCGTCGCGGTCCGGGCCCTGCTGGGCTGGTGGCAGCGGCGGATGGCGGCGGGCGCCGGGGCGCTGGTGCGGGTGCGGCTGCGCGACGCGCTGCTGGCGCACCTGGGGCGGCTGGGCCCGGCCTGGTCGGCGGGTTCCCGGGCGGGCGCGGTCCGGGCCGCGGTGGTGGACGGCGTGGAGGGCGTGGACGCCTACGTCTCGCGCTATCTGCCGCAGCTGGCCACCACCTGCCTGCTGCCGCTGCCGCTGCTGGCGGCGGTCTGGGCCGTCGAGCCGTACGCCCCGCTCGTCCTGGCCCCCGCCCTGGCCCTGGCGCTGTTCGCCCCCCGCTGGTGGGACCGGCTGCTGGCCCGGCGCGGCGGCGAGCACTGGGACACCTACGAGGCGCTGGGCGCCGACTACCTGGAGGCCCTCCAGGGCATGCCCGCGCTGCGCGCGGCCGGTGCCGTCGGCCGCACCCGCGAGCGGCTGGAGGAGCGGTCGGCCGCCCTGCACCGGGCCACGGTCGCCAAGATGCGGGTCTCCCTGGCGGACACCGCCCTGACCGATCTGGCCGTCCAGGGCGGCACGGTCGCCGCGGCCCTGCTGGCCTGCGCCTCGGCCGCCTCCGGACGGGCCACCACCACCGGGACGTACCTGCTGCTCCTGCTGGCCTCGGAGTGCTTCCGGCCGGTCCGCGACCTGGCCCGGGAGTGGCACGCGGGCTACCTCGGCGTCTCGGCGGCCGACGGCATCGCCGCCCTGCGCCGCGCCGAGCCCGCGGTGCCGGACGGCGGGGTACGCACGCCCGCGTGGGCCGGCCGTCCGCAGGACCGCCCGCACGGTGCCCGGCAGGCGCCGCCCGGGATCCGCTTCGAGGACGTGCACCTGACCTATCCCGGCGCGGCCCGGCCCGCCCTGCACGGGGTGACCTTCACCGCCGAGGCCGGCCGCACCACCGCGATCGTCGGCCCCTCCGGCGCGGGCAAGACCACCCTGCTGGCGCTGCTGCTGCGGCACCGCGACCCGGACCGGGGCCGGATCACCCTGGACGGCGTCCCCACCACCGAGCACTCCCTGGAGGCGCTGCGCCGCGGCATCGCGGTGGTCTCCCAGGAGACGTACCTGTTCCCGGCGAGCATCGCCGAGAACCTGCGGCTGGCCCGCCCGGACGCGGACGAGGAGGAGCTGGAGCGGGCCGCGCGGGCCGCGGGCGTCCACGACGAGATCACCGCGCTGCCCGACGGGTACGCCACCGTCCTCGGCGAGCGCGGCGCCACCCTCTCCGGCGGCCAGCGGCAGCGCCTGGCACTGGCCCGCGCCCTGCTGGCCGACGCGCTCGTCCTCGTCCTGGACGAGGCGACCAGCGCCGTCGACGAGCGGCGCGAGGCGGCCATCACGGCCGAACTGCTGCACGCCGCCCGCGGCCGCACCCGGCTGGTGGTCGCCCACCGGCTGCGGACGGTGCGGGACGCGGACCGCATCGTCGTCCTCGACGGCGGCCGGGTCGAGTCGGCCGGCGACCACCGCGGGCTGCTGGACCGGGGCGGGGTGTACGCGGAGCTGGTCGCGGCCGGGGAGACGGACCGGGGGCGCGCGGCATGACCCGCGCCCCGGCAGCCGTCACCGGCGCCTCGCGCGCCGCCGCCGTGTCCGCCGTCCGGGAGACCGCGGCCCGCCGGGCGCGGTACCGGTCCAGCGGGCCGAAGGCCGACGGTTCCCGGAGGCCGTCGAGGCCGTCGACGGCCTCCGCCGGCCGCCGCGCCGCCGCGGGTACGGTGACCGCCGCCGTCCACGGCTCCGCGGCGGCGCACACCGCCGCCCCGGCGGGCCGTGAGCCCGCCGGGCCCGGGGGAAGCCCCACGACACGTGGAGAGAGGGCCCACCAGTGACCACGACCGCACCGTCCGCACCGTCCGTGCCGCCCGGCGCGCTGCGCGCCCTGCTGCCCGCGCTGGCCGGGCACCGGGCCATGATGGCCCGCACCTGCGCCGCCGCCCTGACCGAGCAGGCGTCCCTGGTCGCCCTGGTGGCGCTGGCCGCGCACACCACCGGCGCCGCCGTGCTGCGGGGCGCCGCCCCCTCGTCCGGCACCGTCGCGGCGCTGGCCGCCCTGGTGCTGGTGCGGGCGGTGACCACCTGGCGCGAGATGGACCTCTCCCACGACCTGGCCTACCGCGTGCTGGCCGCGCTGCGGATACGGGTCTTCGACGGCCTGGCCCGCAGCGCGCCCGCCCGGATCGCCGGGCGGCGCAGCGGCGACCTGGCGGCCACGGCCATGGCGGACGTGGAGGCGCTGGAGTTCCTCTACGCCCACACCACCGCCACCCTGCTGGCCTCCGGCACGGTGTTCACCGCCGGGGCGGCGGTGTGCGCCGCCGCGGAGCCGTGGACGGCGGCGGTCACCGTACCCGCGGCGGTGCTGCTGACGGCCCTGCCCCTGCTGGACGCCCGGATCCGGGCCGAGCGCGGGGCCCGCACCCGGGAGCGGGCGGCACGGCTGTCCGCGGAGGCCGTGGAGACCGTCGACGGGCTCCGGGAACTGCTGGCCTTCGGCGCGCTGGACCGGTACCGCGCCCGGCTGGCCGACCGGGGCCGGGAACTGGGCGCCGCCCAGCGGGCCGAGGTCTCCTGGGAGGCGGGCACGGCGGCGGTGCGCGAGGCGCTGGTGACGGCGGCCGTGGCGGGGACGGTCGCGGTGGCGGCCTGGTCCGTCGCCGCCGGACGGCTGCCGGGGGAGTGGGCCCCGGCGGCGGTGGCCCTGGCGCTGGGCATCCTCGGCCCGGTCGCCGAGTCCTCCGCCGCGCTGGGCCGGGCGGCCGGTCTGCGGGCGGCGGCGGCCCGGGTGGGCGCGGCGGCCGGGGCCCCGGCGCTCGCCCCGCCGCCGCGCGAGCCCCGCCCCGTACCGGACGGCCCGCTGGGCGTGCGGCTGCGCGGGGTGCGCTTCGACTACGGCGGCGCCCCCGTCCTGGACGGCCTCGACCTGACCGTCCCCGCCGGGCGGACGGTCGCCCTGGTGGGCGCCTCGGGCGCGGGCAAGTCCACCTGCGCCCAGCTGCTGGCCCGCTTCTGGGACCCGGGCCGCGGCGCGGTCGAACTGCTGCCGCGCACCGGGCCGCCGCTGGACCTGCGCGAGGTCTCCGACGCCGAACTGCGCCGCACCGTCGCCGTCGTCGGCCAGGACGCGCCGCTGTTCCACGGCACGCTCGCCGACAACCTCCGGCTGGGCGCGCCCGGGGCCGGGGACGAGGAGCTGTACGCGACCGCCCGCGCCTGCGGTGTCGACCGGATCGCCGCCGCGCTGCCCGACGGGTACGCCACCGTCCTGGGCGAACGCGGCACCGGCCTCTCCGGCGGCCAGCGCGCCCGGGTGGCGCTGGCCCGCGCCCTGCTGGCCCGGCCCCGGGTGCTGGTCCTGGACGAGACCACCGCCCAGCTCGACACCGCCGCCGACGCCGAACTGGCCGCCGCCCTGGCCGAGGGTGCCGCGCACCGCGCCACCCTGGTGATCGCCCACCGCGCCGCCACGGTCCGCCGCGCCGACCGGATCGCCGTCCTGGCGGCGGGCCGGATCGCGGCGGAGGGCACCTGGCAGGAGCTCACCGCCTCCGGCGCGCTCGCCCGCGTGCTGCCCGAGGCGCGGGACTGATCCGGGCCCTTCCGGCTGCCGGCCCGGACTCCCGGCTCCCGGGCCGGCAGCGGGCCGGAGACGCGCCGGTCCCGCCCGGAGCACGGACCGACCGCTCGCGAGGACCGGGCGGGGGTGCGCCCTGCCGCCGGGGGCGGCGCCCGGCCGGACGCCGCCGGGCGTTCCGGCTGCCCGCGTCCTTCCCGTACCCACCGCGTCCGGCGCGGCCGGCCCGCCGTCCGGCGGCGCGTCGGGCGGCGGGGATCCGGGCCCGCGGTCGGGGACGGGGCCCGCGCCCGGGAGCGCGGGTCAGCCCGGCGGCCCCTCGTCCCACCAGCGGTCGTCCGGCCCGCGGCGGTTGGCGACGACCGCCGCGACGGGCGGGACGGCCGCGGCGACCACGCACATCGCGATCGCCAGCGGCACCGACCACAGCCGTACGAAGGCCCAGGCGCCGACGAACAGCAGCAGGCACAGGGTCATCAGCGCGAGGTAGCGGCGGCGCCGGCGTGCGTACACGTCCTCAGCGTAGGACCGGCCGGGCCGGGGGCGGGTGCCGGCCGCGCGATCCTTGTTGCGTATGATTCGCAGGTGCATGACTACCGCATCAGTACGGCGACCGAGGCGGACCTCGACGGGGCGCGGGCCGTGCTGCTCGACACCGTGTACCGGGACTTCGGCACCGGGTACGTGCCGCGCTGGCACGCCGACATCATCGATCCCGGCGCCTTCTACCTTGCCCCGCCCCGGCACACCCTGCTGGTCGCGGCCGACGGGGCGGACGGGACGGTCGTCGCCACGGCCGCCCTGGACGCCCGCGGTCCCGCCCACCCGCCGAACCCGCGGTGGCTGGCCGAGCGGTATCCGTCGGGGGAGACCGCCCAGCTGCGGCGGGTGTGCGTGCGCCCGGAGCACCGGCGGCGCGGACTGGCCCGGCGGCTGGTGGGCGAGCTGCTGGAGTTCGCCCGGGCGGACGGCGGCTACCGCGCGGTCTACCTGCACACCCATCCGCACTCGCCCGGGGCGATGGACCTGTGGCGGTCCCTGGGCAAGATCGTCTGCGACGAGCGGGACGGCCGGCGTGAGGGGGCGTCCGGCGGCGGGAGCGGGACCGTGCACTTCGAGATCCCTCTGGGCTGAATGAAAATCATTTTCATGTAGTCTGTGTCCGACATCCGCTCCCGGAAGGCGAGAACGAGGACCATGAGACCCATCCGCCGTCGGTCGGCCACCGCCCTGCTGATCGCCCCGCTGCTCTCCGGCTGCTTCGCCTCCGGCGGCGACCCGGGCTCCTCGGACTCCTCCGGCTCCGGGGGCGGCAAGCGGCTGCGGGTGGCGCTCGCCTTCCCGCCGACGCAGAACTTCTCCCCCCACGGCCAGGACGCCCTGCTCCTGTCCCGGCTGGGCGTCGCCGAGGGACTGACCCGGCTGGACGCCAACGGCGCCGCGGCGCCCGCGCTCGCCGAGTCCTGGAGCAGTGAGAAGGGCGGCCGCGACTGGCTGTTCACCCTGCGGGACGCGCGGTTCCACGACGGCGCCGAGGTCACCCCGGAGGCCGTCGCCGACGCCCTCACCCGCGCGGCCCGGGCCACCCCGCCCCCCGCCGCCCTGACCGGCGTGGAGCTGACCGCCGAGGCCGTGGACGGCGACCGGGTGCGGGTGAGCACCGGTGAGGCCGACCCGGTCCTGCCGCTGCGGCTGTCCAACCCCTCCCTGTCGGTGTTCTCCCCGAAGGCGTACGGGAGGAAGGGCGCCGTGGACCCGGCGGGCACCGCCACCGGCCCCTTCGAGCTCACCGAGGTCACCGGTGACACGGCGGTCCGCCTGGACCGCTTCGACGACCACTGGGGCGGCCGGGCCCAGGCCCCCGGCATCGACGCGAGGTTCATAGCCGACGGCACCGCCCGGGCCAACGCCCTGCGCACCGGTGAGGTGGACATCGCCGAGTCCCTGCCCGTCGCCCAGCTCGCCTCCCTCGACGCGGACACCGTCCGAGCCGCCGCCACCGCCCGCAACACCGGACTGCACCTCAACACCTCCTCCGGCCCCTTCGCCGACCCGGGGCTGCGGGCCGCCGCCCGGGAGGCGATCGACACCTCCGCCCTCGCGAAGGGCGTGTACGAGGGCCGCGCCGAGCCCGGCCGCGGCGTCTACGGCCCCGCGCTGACCTGGGCGGCCGGAAAGCGGAAGGAACCGAAGGGCCGGGCGGAGCCCGCCGACCCCGGCGGCACGGACATCACCCTGGCCACCTACGACAACCGCCCCGAACTGCCCGAGACCGCCCAGGTGCTGCAGCAGCAGCTCGAGAAGGCCGGCTTCGAGGTGGAGCTGGAGGTGCGCGACTACTCCCGGCTGGAGAGCGACGCGCTGGCCGGGAAGTTCGACGCGGTCGTGCTCTCCCGCAACACGATGCTCGACACCGGCGACCCCGTCGCCGTCCTCGCCGCCGACTTCACCTGCGAGGGCGGCTACAACCTCTCGCGGCTGTGCGACGAGAAGGTCGACGCGGCCGTCGCCCGGGCCCAGACCACCGCCGACCCCGACCGGCGCCGGGACGCGGCCATGGCGGCGGAGGCCGCCGTCCTCGGCACCGACGCGGTGGTGCCGCTGGCGCACCTGGAGACCGTCACGGGCGTCGGAACGCCGGTGCGGGGCGTACTGCTCGACCCGTACGAGCGCACCCTCGTCGGTACGGGGACCCGGCGCTGAACCGCGCGCCCGACGCTCCGTGGAAGGCGCCGTGAAGGACTCCCCGAAGGGCACCGCGGCCGGTCCCGCCGCCCTGCTGTGGCGCGCCGCGCTCGCCGCCGCCCCGGTGTGCGGCATCGGCCTGCTGCCGTGGCTGTCGCGCACCGACCCGGCGCTGACCGTCCTCAAGGCCCGGTCGGCCGAACGCGACCCGGCGCCGGAGGTGCTGGCCGCGGTCCGGGCCGAACTCGGCCTCGACGACGGGCCGCTGCGGCTGCTCGGCCGCTGGCTCGGCGGGCTGCTCCGCGGCGACGCGGGACGCTCCTGGGTCTCCGGCACCGAGGTGCTGCCCGCCGTCCTCCAGGCCCTCGGCGTCTCGCTGCTGCTGATGGCCGGGGCGCTGGCGGTGGCCGGATGCACGGCGGGCGCGGTGTGCGCCCGAACGCTGTGGCTCGGCTCGCGGCGGCGGCTCGCCGGACGCGGCGCCGGCGGCAGCGCGGCGGCGGCGCTCGCCGCGCTGCCCGAGTTCCTCCTCGCCGCCGTGCTGGCCGCCGTGGTCGGCGTACGGCTTGGCTGGCTGCCCGCACTGGGCTGGTACGGGCCGAAGTGGACGGTGCTGCCCGCCCTCGCGCTCGGCCTGCCCGCCGGAGCGGTCCTGGGGCGGCTGCTCGGCGACCAGTTGCCCGGCGCCTTCGCCGAGCCCTGGGCGAGGGCCGCCGCCGCCCGGGGCCTGCCGCCGCGCCGCGCCGCCCGGTACGCGCTGCGCCGCTGCCTGCCCGGAACGCTGCCCAACCTGGGCCTGTTCGTGGTCGGCCTGACCGGCGGCGCCGTCGCCGTCGAGCAGGTCTTCGACATCCCCGGCCTGGGCCGGCTGACCCTGCGTGCCGCCCTCGCCCAGGACCTGCCCGTCCTCCAGACCGGCACCCTCGCCCTCGTCCTGCTCGCGGCCCTCGCCGGAGCACTGGCCCGCCTCGCCGCCCGCCGGCTGCTGGGCCCCGCGCTGCGCGACGGCGCGCTGACCTCCCCGCACCGGCCCGAACCGCCCCCCGCCCGGGCACTGCCGCTGCTGTACGGCGCGCTGCCGGCCGGCGTCGTCTGCCTCGGCCTGCCGCGCGATCCGCTCGCCGTGGACACCGCCGCCCGGCTCCACCCGCCGTCCGCCGCGCACCCGCTGGGCACCGACGCGCTCGGCCGCGACCTGCTGGCCCGGATCGCGCACGGCGCGCTGGACACCCTCGCGCTCGCCCTCGCGGTGAGCGCGGCGGCCCTGGTGGCCGGGGTGCTGCTGGGGCTGCTGCCGAGGCTGTCCGCGCCGCTGGTCGACACCGTCAACGCCGTACCGCCCGTCCTGGCCGGACTGCTGGTGGCCGGGGCCGTGGGCGGCGGTCCGTGGACGCCGGCGCTCGCGGTGGCCGCCGTCGCCTGGTCCCCGCTGGCCGCCCACACCTCCGCCCTGCTGCGGCAGGAGCGCGCCACCACCCACCTGGCCGCCGCCCGCGCCCTGGGCGCCGGGCGGCGGCACCTGCTGCGCCGCCACCTGCTGCCCGCCGTCCTGCCGCCCGTCGTCCGGCACGCCCTGCTGCGGGTGCCCGGAATCGCCCTGGCCCTGGCCGCCCTGGGCTTCCTCGGCCTGGGCGCACAGCCGCCGTCACCCGAGTGGGGCCTGCTGCTGGCGGAGAACCTGCCCTACGCGGAACGCGCCCCCTGGGCGGTACTGGCGCCCGCCGCCGTGCTCGCCCTGCTGGGCGCGCTGGCGGTGACCGCGGCGGACGGGGTGCGCCTGCCGCGTCCGCCGCGGCGGGCCCGGCGCGCCGGACACCCTCCGGCCCGGCCCCCGTTCCCGTCCGTACCACCGCAGGCCGGGCCGCCCGCCGCGCCCCGGGAGCCCGTGCCCGCCACCGCCCGCGAGGACGCCCCGTGACCGGCCGGACTCCCCGGCCCGCCCCGCCCCGGCCCCGCCTCCGGGCACGGCGCCCCCGGCGCGAACGGATCTGGCCGACCCTCCCCCCGCTGCTGCGGCTGCTGATCCTCACCCAGCTGGCCTTCAACGTCGGCTTCTTCGCGGTGCTGCCGTTCCTCGCCGAGCACCTCGGCGGCGCGCTCGGTATGGCGGGCTGGCTGGTCGGGCTCGTCCTGGGACTGCGGACCTTCAGCCAGCAGGGCCTGTTCGTGGTCGGCGGCGTGCTCACCGACCGCCACGGGGTGCGCCCGGTGGTGCTGACCGGCTGCGCGCTGCGGATCGCCGGGTTCGGCTGGCTGGGGTACGCGGAGCGGACCTGGTCCGTGCTCGGAGCGGTGCTGCTGATCGGCTTCGCCGCCGCGCTGTTCTCCCCGGCCGTGGAGTCCGAGACGGCCCGGCAGGCGGTGCACTGGGAGCGGGCGGGCCACGGCCCCCGCACCCGCGTCCTGGCCCTGTTCACCGTGGCGGGGCAGGCGGGCGCGTTCACCGGACCGCTGCTGGGCGCCCTGCTGCTCGCCGCGGACTTCCGCACCGCCTGCCTGGCCGGTGCCGGGGTCTTCGTCCTCGTCCTGGCCGGACACCTGCGGCTGCTGCCGCGGCACATCCCCGGCCGCACCCGGGCGCCGGTGCGGGGCGGCGCGGGCGCGGTGCTGCGCAACCGCCGCTTCCTGGCGCTGTGCGGGGCGTACGGTGCCTATCTGCTCTCCTACAACCAGCTCTATCTGGCGCTCCCGGCGGAGGTGGCGCGCGCGACGGGTTCCCAGGCGCCGCTGGCCTGGCTGTTCGCGCTCTCCTCGCTGCTGGTCGTCCTCGCGCAGCTCCCGGTCACCCGCTGGGCGGGGGAGCGGCTGGACCTGCGCCGCTCGCTGGCCGCCGGACTGCTGCTCGTCGCCGCCGGATTCGCGGCGGTGGCCGCCGCCCGCCCGGCCGGGTGGACGGGTGCCGGGGGGCTGGTGCCCGCGGCCGGGTTCGTCGTGCTGCTCACCCTCGGCCAGATGCTGGTCGTACCGGCCGCCCGCGCCTGGGTGCCCGACCTCGCCGAGGACGGCCGCCTCGGCCTCTACACCGGGGCGCTCTCCTCCCTCTCCGGTCTGCTGGTCCTCCTCGGCAGCTCGGCCACCGGCGCCCTGCTGGACGGGGGGCTGCCCCCGGCCGTCCCCTGGCTGGCCCTCGCCGCCGTCCCGCTCCTGGCCCTGTGCGCCCTGCCCCGCCGCCCGGAACGCCCCGGCGGCGGGCCGGACGCGGCGGCTGCCCGCTGAGCTGTCTTCACCCCGGCGCTACCCCCGCGAATCATTTCTGGGACTGGTGTGCCAAGGTGGAAAGGAAGCACCCTAGGGAAGTGAGGGCCATCGATGGCGGAGAGTGCCAGGCGGATCGCCGATGAGCTGCGGGAGCGTATCCACTCCGGTGAGCTGGCGCCTGGAACTCGGCTTCCCGGTGAGCCGGCCCTGGTGGGTGAGTACGGTGTCGCCAAGGAGACCGCCCGCCGGGCGTTGACACTGCTCGTCACCGAAGGGCTGGCGGTCCGCAGGCGGGGCAGTGGAACATACGTGCGGGAGTTCCGGCCGATTCGGCGGGTGGCCAACCGCCGCCTGGCCGAGGACGGCTGGGGAACCGGGCGTTCCATCTGGGCCGCGGACGTGGGTGATCGTCCCATGTCGGTCACTGACCTGGAGGTCTACGAGACGGCCGCACCCGACCACGTGGCACGCCTGCTGGACCTGGCCGAGGAAGCCCCGGTCGTGGTCCGCGACCGTCTGTTCGTTGTGGAAGGTGAACCGGTCCAGGCGGCCGTCTCCTACCTCCCGGCCGAGCTGGTGCGCGACACCGCGATCGCGCAGCACGACACCGGTCCCGGTGGCACGTACGCACGCCTGGCGGAGCTGGGAGCGAAGCCCGTCCGCTTCACTGAGGAACTGCGGGCGCGCATGCCCAGCCAGGCCGAGGTCGAACGGCTGCACTTGGCGGAGGGGACGCCGGTGGTGGAGATCTGGCGCACAGCGTTCACCGAGGACGGTCGCGCCGTCGAGGCGAACCGGATGCTGCTGGACGCGGGGGTTTATGTCATGGAGTACCACCTGCACGGCTGAGGGACCCGCCAGTCTCCGAATCCGGGGAGCCCGCTCCAGGCGGGCTCCCTTTTGAGTGACCTGATGCCGAATCGATTGATATCCCTAGGGAAGTTGCCTATCTATCTCCCTAGGGATGTTTCGTGTTCGGGGGTACGGAGCCGAGACCGCATCCCCGCATCCCCGCATGCCTGAAAAAGGCGCGTTTCCTGGTGGGACGACCCCGGGCAGCGCGTGACAGAACCCGAGCGGAGGTCAGGTACCCGTGACGACAGGTACGGCAGACGAGAAGCAGGGCGGACGGCTCACCCAGGACGCCCGTCCGGGCACGGTCCCCTACATCGCCGCCTGGAGCCGGGAGCGGACGTACCGGCCCGCCATGGCGCGGCGGGCGGTCGGAGACGGTGAGGGCGTCGGGTACCTGGACGAGACCCCGTACGACCGGGACGGGCGCGGGGTGCTGTGGGTGCGGCAGGCCCTCGCGCGGGGCAGCGGCAGGCCGCAGTTCCAGAACGTGCACGTGCTGCGGCAGCGGCGGGCGGTGCGGCGCATGCTCTGCCAGGTGTGCGGACACCCCACCCCGCGCGGCGGGCCGTGGCTGTTCGTGCTGCGGGATGTGGGGCGCCCGGTGGAGGAGGGCGAGCGGACCACGGCGCCGCCGGTGTGCGCGCCGTGTGCCCGCCTCTCGGTACGGCAGTGCCCGCGGCTGCGGGAGGGGTACGCCGCCGCGCTGGTGGGCCGCGCGGAGGTGTGGGGCGTGGCCGGGATCGTCCACCACCCGGCCACGCTGGAACCCGCCGACGGCTCCCTGCACGAGGTGGCCCACGAGGACCCCGCGATCCGCTGGGTCACCGCCCACCGACTGGTCCTGGAACTGCGCGACTGCACCCCCGTGGACCTGAATCACCTCACCACCTGACCGCACTGCCTCCGCCGCCCCGCAGGTCCGGGAAAAACCGGACCGGGGCGGCTGGGAAAGGCACCGTGACGGCCCCCGGCAGGGGCGCGGACGGCACTTCGCCCCCGGCCGCGGGGGCGGGCCTTCCCGCATCCGCCCCGGCCCGTCACACGGCCGAACGAGCCGCCGTCTCACAGCGCCTGACCAGGAGTCGGAAGGCCATCCGGCCTACGGTCCCGGGCGGGGAGAGGGGGCCCGGACGGACCGGAGCGTCCGCACCGTGGAGGACGTGTTCAGGCTGCTGGACGGCCTGTTCGCGCCGGAGGCCGACCGCTGGACGGCCGACGCGGCCGACTGGTGGGACGGCTTCTACGCGGACCGCACCAAGCCGGTGCCGTTCTTCGCGGCGAAGCCGGACGAGAACCTGGTCTCGTACCTCGAGCGCGGACTGGTCACCCCGGGGCGCGCCCTGGACCTGGGGTGCGGACCGGGACGCAACGCGCTCCACCTCGCCGCGGCGGGTTTCGAGGTGGACGCCGTCGACCTCTCCCCGGCGGCGATCGACTGGGCCCGGGACCGCGCCCGGGAGGCGGGTGCCGAGATCGGGTTCCGGTGCGGCGACGCCTTCGACCCCGCCGGGACCGGACCGCGCGGCCCGTACGACCTGGTCCACGACTCCGGCTGCTTCCACCACCTGCCGCCGCACCGCCGCGTGAGCCACCTGGCCCTCCTGGACCGGGTCCTCGTCCCCGGCGGGCACTTCTCCCTCACCTGCTTCGCGGCCGGAGCGATGGGCTCCGAGCTCGACGACGCCGACTTCTACCGCCAGTCCCGGCTCCACGGCGGCCTCGCCTACGCCCCCGACGGCCTGCGCCGGATCTTCTCGGACCTGGAGGTGGTGGAACTGCGCCGCATGCGCGACGAGCCGCCGCGGTCGCCGTGCTTCGGAGAGCCCTTCCTGTGGACGGCCCTCTTCCGCCGCCCCGCGAGTACGCCGTGACCCGGCACCGGAGGGGGTGTCCGGCGCCCGCCGCCGGGCATCATCGGGGATGTGCCGTACGAGGAGACACCCCCGCCCCCGCCCGCCGACGTGCTGCGCGCGTCCTACCGAGCCTTCGGCGCCGTCGTCGCGAGCGTCGACGAGGAGCAGTCGTGGCTGCCGACCGGCTGCACCGGCTGGGCGGTGCGCGACCTGGTCCTCCACTGTCTGGACGACGCCCGGCGCGGACTGGTGGTGCTCCACACCCCCGCCGGCCGGGAGCCGGACCGCGACGCGGTGACGTACTGGGAGCTGTGGCGGCCGGGGACGGCGGGCGGCTCCGTCGACCGGGCGGTCCCGCGGGTGATCGCCGGACTGTTCGCGGAGTTCGCGCAGCTCCGCGACCTGTACCTGGAGACCTCCGCCGCGGTCCTGCACGCCGCCGACCGCGCCGACGACGGGGAACCGGTCGCCGACCAGGAACACGTGCTCACCGCGGGCGACCTCGTGCGCACCCTCGCAGTCGAGGCCACCGTCCACCACCTGGACCTGACCGTCTCGCTCCCCGATGCCCCGGAGCCGTCGCGGGAGGGGCTGGGTGAGGTGCGCCGCACCCTCGACGGGCTCCTCGGCCGTCCGGTGCCGCTGCCCTGGGACGACGCCCACTACGCGCGCGCCGCCACCGGGCGCGCACCCCTGACGGAGGCCGAACGGGAGCGGCTCGGTGCGGACGCCGGCCGTTTCCCGCTGTTCGGTTAGCGCCGCCGGCGACGGTGGCGTGAACCCGGTCTTTTCACGCGGCGGCCGGTGGTGGTGTCCTTCTCCCACCCACGAGCCGAGGAGGCACACCCCATGCTCGAGCTGGCCGCCGAACTGCACCGGTGGTGCGAGCAGGGCCGCGACTTCGCCGTCGCCACGGTGGTGGCGGTCGGCGGGAGCGCGCCCCGGCAGCCGGGCGCCGCGCTCGCCGTCGACTCCGGCGGCGCCGCCCTCGGCAGCGTCTCCGGGGGCTGTGTGGAGGGCGCCGTCTACGAGCTGTGCCGTACGGCGCTGGAGACCGGACGGCCGGTCACCGAGCGCTTCGGGTACGCGGACCCGGCGCCGGACCCGGACGCGCCGCCCGGCCCGGCGGACGGCGATCCGTTCGCGGTGGGCCTGACCTGCGGCGGGACCGTCGAGGTGCTGGCCGTCCCGGTCACCGCGCACCCCCGCGGCCGCGCGGACCGCGCCACCGTGGCCGAGGCGCTGGCCACCGCCGCCGCGGGCGGTACGGCGGCGCTGGTCCGGGTGGTGGCCGGGCCGGGGGAGCCGCCGGGGGAGTTACTGGGCCGCCCGCTGCTGGTGCGCCCCGACGGCACCGTCTCGGGCGGCCTCGGCGGCGGGACGGAGCTGGACCGCGCCGCGGCGGCCGAGGCGCGCGCCCTGCTGGCGGCCGGCCGTACCGCGACGGTGGGGGTGGGCGCGGGGACGGCGGACGGCCGGTGCGGGCAGCCGGTGACCGTGCTGGTGGAGTCCAGCGTGCCGCCGCCGCGCCTGCTGGTCTACGGCGCGGTCGACTTCGCCGCCGCGCTGGTGCGGATGGGCCGGTTCCTGGGCTACCGGGTCACCGTCTGCGACGCCCGGCCCGTCTTCGCCACCCCGGCCCGCTTCCCGGAGGCCGACGAGGTCGTCGCCGACTGGCCGCACCGCCATCTGGCCGCCCACGCGCCGGACGCCCGCACCGCTGTCTGCGTCCTCACCCACGACCCGAAGTTCGACGTGCCGCTGCTGGAGCTCGCCCTGCGGCAGCCCGCCGCCTACATCGGCGCCATGGGCTCGCGCCGCACCCACGCCGACCGGCTGGCCCGGCTGCGCCGGACGGGGCTGACCGAGGGGGAGCTGGCCCGGCTGCGCTCCCCGATCGGCCTGGACCTGGGCGCCCGTACGCCCGAGGAGACGGCGGTGTCCATCGCCGCCGAGCTCGTCGCCGCCCGGCACGGCGGCTCCGGCGCCCCGCTCACCGGCGGCGAACTCCCCATCCACCACGATTCCGTGCCCCGGGGCGGCGCGGGCCCGCGGCCCGTGCGGAACGCACGGGCCGCGGCCGGCGGGGCTACCCCACCTGCCCCTGCTCCTGCTCCTTCTCCTGCTCCCTGAGCATGTCGGCCCAGCCGCGCTGGGCCATCGTCTGGAAGACCCACCGGCCCTCCTGGCGGACCAGGATGTCGGCGTAGTTCATCCGGTGCTCCTCGCCCCCGGCCCGCATCACCGACGAGGAGAACACCACGACCATGGACGGGGAGAGGAAGAGCGGGGTGCGGACCGACTCGAAGCTCAGGTCACCGCCTGTCGTGCCGCCCAGCACGGCGTTCATCGTGCGGACGTACCGCTCCCGGTCCCACTGGCCGGTCCAGGGCTCGCCGTCCGAGCCGTCGGTGACCAGGTTGAGCGGGAAGACGGCCATGTCGGCCATGCGCTCGACGTTCTCCGGTGTGGGGTCGGCGCTGCGGGCGTCGTAGGTCTCGAACCACTCCCGCAGGCCGCGCAGGTCCTCCTCGGTGGGCGTGTAGCCGGTGAGGGCGGCGGCGGTCTCGATGTCCCGGAACAAGGATCCCCCATTCGTCAAATTTGACTAGTGGAGTCGAAGGTAACTCCCGGCGCGGCACGGGTCAAACGGGAAACGGGACAACAGGGAACGGCGTCCCGGCCGGACCCCGCCGTCCCCGCGAACGAGGACCGGAACCGTCCGCAAGGGTCCTTAACGTGGCCCCATGACACAGCCGAGGCAGCAGACGCGGCGCCCGCCGCAGGCACCGCCGCTCAGTACCCGCGAGCTCAACCGGGCCACCCTGGCCCGGCAACTGCTGCTCGGCCGCGAGCACCGGGACCGCCGGGACGCCGCCGAGGTCGTCGAGCACCTGGTGGGCCTGCACTCCCAGCTCCCCGGCAACCCCTACACCGCGCTGTGGAGCCGGATCGAGGGCTTCGACCCGGAGGAGTTCTCCCGGCGGATCGAGCGGCGCGAGCTCGTACGGATCAGCCTCCAGCGCTCCACCCTCCACACCGTCACCGCCCGCGACTGCCTGGCGTTGCGCCCGGTGCTCCAGGCGGCGCAGGAGCGCCTGCTGACCCCGGCCTTCGGCAGGCGGCTGGCCGGCGCGGAACCGGTGGAGGTCGCCGCCCGGGCCCGGGAGCTGGTCGAGGAGCGCCCGCTGACCTTCCACGAGCTGGGTGCCCTGCTGGCGGCACAGTGGCCCGGCGGCGACCCGCAGGCCCTGGCGACGGTCGCCCGCCAGCTCCTCCCCCTGGTCCAGGTGCCGCCGCGCGGGCTGTGGCGGCGCGGCGGCGCGGCCCGCCACACCACCGCCGAGTCCTGGCTCGGCACCGGCCCGGCGGCCGACAGTGCCCCCGACGCATCCGACGCATCCGACGCCCCCGACGCGCTCGTCCTGCGCTACCTCGCCGCCTTCGGGCCCGCCTCCGTGAAGGACGCCCAGACCTGGAGCGGGCTCACCCGCCTGACGGAGGTCTTCCGGCGGCTGCGGCCCCGTCTGGTGGTCCTGCGCGCCGAGGACGGCACCGAGCTGTACGACCTGCCCGACGCGCCCCGCCCCGGCGCCGACGCCCCCGCACCGGCCCGCTTCCTGCCGGACTACGACAACCTCCTCGTCGGGCACGCCGACCGCACCCGGGTCGTCGGTGCCGCCGCCCGCGCGGCGGTCTGGACCGGCAACGCGGCCCGCCCGGCCTTCCTCACCGACGGCTTCGTGGGCGGCACCTGGCGGCTGGAGACCGACACCCGCCGCGCCCGGGCCACCCTCCTCCTCCGCCCTCTCGGCCCGCTGCCGCGCGCCGCGCGCGCCGCGCTGGAGGAGGAGGGCGCCGCCCTGCTGGCCTTCCGCGTACCCGGCGCGGACCACGAGCTGACCTGGGAGGCGCCCTGGTACGGCTGACCCGCGCGCGGTGACCCCGCACCACGCGCCCGCGCCGGTTCCGGTGCCGTCCGTCGCTATGATCGGCGGCCGGGCGCATCCCGTCGGAGACGGGCCCCGGGAGACCACCCCGGCGCCCGCAGCGAACGACCGGGCGAGAGCAGGGGATGGGCCAGTGAGCCGTTGGAGCGAGATCCGGGACGGTGCGGCCCTCTACGAGGACGAGGCGATCCTGGTGCTCGACAAGCCCGCCGGGATCTCGGTCATGGGCGAACGCCACGAGACCGACCTCGTCCGGCTGGCCGAGGAGGAGGGCGAGACCCTCTACCCGGTCCACCGGATCGACAAGGTGACCTCGGGGGCGGTCCTGTTCGCCAAGGAGGTGCGCTTCCACTCCGTGCTGACCCGTCAGTTCAACCGGCGCACCGTCGACAAGTCCTATCTCGCCGTCACCCGCTCCACCGGACTGCCCCGGACCGGCACGATCGACCTGCCGCTCGGGGTGGGGCGCAAGAACCGGGTGCGGGTGGCCGGCAACCGGGGCGACATCGTGGCCGACGAGAAGGACGGCGGGGACGGCGGGGACGGCGGGGAGGTGCGCTGGTCGCTCGCCCCGGGGGCCGGCTTCGGGGAGAAGAGGAGCTATCCGTCGCTGACCGTCTTCGCCCGCGTCGGGGACGACGGCCGGCACACCGTGCTGGCGGTGCGGCCGGTCACCGGGCGGCGTCACCAGATCAGGGTGCATCTGGCCTGGACCGGCCACGCCATCGAGGGCGACCCGCTCTTCGACCGGGAGAGCGCCGCGGCGGGGGCCCGTACCCGTCTGCACTCCTGGTGGTTGGCCTTCGACGCGCCCTGGGCGGGCCCCGGGGCCCGGCTGGAGTTCCAGGCGCCGCCGGACGCGGACTTCTGGGTGCCGCTGGGCGGGGACCTCGCCGGCGGCCCCGCGGCGGACGAACTCGACCGCGCCCACCGGGTGCTGGCGGAGCGGGCGGCGGCGGAGGCCGACCGGTGGGACGCGGCCGGGGCGTAGCCCGCAGCCGGGGCGGGCACCCGGTCCGGTGACCGGCGACGCCCGGCGACGACCGGGAGCCCAGCCCCCAGGAGGCACCGTGAGCGAGACCCCGCACCGCGACGGCATCCCGAAGGCACTGGCCGGTGTCGTCCTCGACGCCCCCGATCCCCGCGCCCTGGCCGGCTTCTACCGGCGCCTGCTGGAGTGGGAGACCGTCGAGGACGGACCGGACTGGGTGAGTCTGAAGGGCCCTGACGCCACGAGGCTCTCCTTCCAGACCGAGCCGGAGTACCGGCCGCCGACCTGGCCGGGAAAGGCCGACCGTCAGCAGATGATGCTGCACCTGGACTTCGAGGTCGAGGACCTGGCGGCGGCCGAGCGGCGCGCGGTCGGTCTCGGCGCCCGTGTCGCCGACTTCCAGCCCCAGGACGACGTACGGGTGCTCCTCGATCCGGCCGGGCACCCGTTCTGCCTCTTCACCGGGGGATGACCCGGGAGGGTGATCCGCGAGGGGTGGTGATCCGCCGTCGTGGGCGGGCCGGCCGTCAGCGGGGGGCGCCGGTGCGCACCAGTTCGCGCGCCGTGTCGTTGACCGGTTGCGGCGTGCCCGTCAGATCCATGACGAACAGGGGCAGCCCCAGGACGTCCGCGCGGGTCCGGGCGGCGGTGGTGTAGCCCGCCAGGGAGAAGCAGAGGGCGACCGCCGACTCGTTGAGGCCGTGCAGCCACAGCGTCTCGACGGTGGCGGGCCCGACCGGTGAGGTGGTGGGGTCCACCCGGGCCAGCACCTCGGGCCCGCGCAGGTCGACACCGGAGGCGGGGTGGCTCTCGGTCGTGGTGCGCACCCGCTCGAAGCCCAGCCAGTCCAGGTACCGGGCGGCGGCCGTCACGGCGTCCCGCGCGGTGCGGATGGTGACCGGGCGGAAGGCGGGCCGTTCCCGGGCCGCGGTCCGGGGCGCCGCGCCCGGCGGTGGCTGCGGCGCCGGGTGCCCGGTGCCGGGGACGCCGGCGGCCTCGGGGAGTCCGGCCGTGTCGGCCGGCGGGCCGGCCAGGGAACCGGCCGGGGCGGCGCCGGGGACCGGGGAGGCGTGGTCGTGGGCCAGCGGCAGCCGCAGCAGCGCACCGCACGGGCAGCCCAGCTCCGGCCGCGGCCACTCGTCGTACCGCCCGCAGGACGCGCAGCGCAGCGTCAGCCAGGAGTCCGCCCACACCCGGTGGTGGATCCGGACGGGGACGCCGCCGCGCAGCAGCGGCGGCGCCACCGGGGCGCCGCACGGGCACGGGTAGACGGGCGGGACGTAGGCGTGCTCCCGCCGGCACACCGGGCACCGCACCGGCACGTTCTCCGTCATCGGCGGCTCCAGCGCGGACAGTCGGGCCCGAGGGCCACGGGGCCAGGGTTCGCGTCCCATCGTCCCCGATGGCCCTGGCGGTGGGGAACGGTTCGGGAGGATCCCGTCGTTCCGGGGCGCGCCGTCCCGGTCGCCGCCGGCCGGCCGTACGCACCGGCCGCGGTGGCGCCCGTCGCCCGTCCCCGGCGGCGCGGTCCGGTGGGCGGGAGGGGACCGGAGGATCAACTTCCGGTCAACTTCCGGCCGTTTCCCCCGCCGGGGGACCCTCCAGCAGGGCCAGGTCGCCGGGGGTGTCGACATCGGCCGGGTCGGCGATGTCGCCGCACTCGACGAGCACCACCTCCCCGGCGTGTTCCCGCAGGTGGTCGCGGGCCCCCCGGTCGCCGGCCGCGCGGCGCGCGACCGCCGTCCAGTGACCGGCGCCCAGCAGTACCGGATGCCCGCGGTGCCCGCCGTACGCGGCGGCGGCCAGTTCCGCGCCCCGCTCGTGCGCCGCCCGCAGCCGGGCCACCGCCGCCGGGCCGATCCCCGGCTGGTCGACGAGCGCGACGACCGCGGCGCCGGCGCCCGTACCGGCGAGGGAGGCCAGGCCGGCGCGCAGCGACGATCCCATGCCCTCCTCCCAGGCCGGGTTGTCCAGCAGGACGCAGCCGGGCAGGACGGCTCGCTCCCGCACCTCGGCGGCCGCCGCGCCCAGCACCACGTGCACCGGGGAGCAGCCGCCCGCCCGCAGCACCCGTGCCGCGTACTCGACCAGGGGGCGGCCGCGGTGGGGGAGCAGCGCCTTGGGGCGCCCGCCCAGCCGCCGCCCGCCGCCCGCGGCGAGCAGCAGCCCGGCGACCCTGGGGACGGGCCGGGCGGCACCGGCGGGAGGGCCGGCGGGGGCGGTGACGGAGGAGTCGGCGGCGGCGCTGAGGGAAGAGGAGGACATGCCTCACCTCTGCCCGCCCGGGGGCGCCGCCCCCTTCCGCCGGCAGGGGATTTACCGGAGACTGGCATATGCCAAAAGGAGGATGCGACGCTGATCCGAATGGCTTGAACCGTGCCCCGGTTCTCGCACTCCGTGTGGCGTGATGTGCGGAGCGTGCCGTTTACTGTGCGGACCCCTTCCGTCCGGCTGGTGTGGGAAGCGGGGTGGACAGGCCCGACCGTGAAGGCGGGCACTCGTCGCCCGACAGCGGCGAACGACGAACGAGGACGACAACCGACGGCGGACACAGCATCCGTGTGGGGGGAGCTGCGTTGCGAAAGGAAACGGTAGAACCGCGTACGGTCGTACCCGGGCAGGACGATCCCCGGGTCGCCGAGCTGAACCGGGCCGTGACCCGCTTACAGCGGGAACTCGCCGGTTACCGCGGCCATCTGGCGGACCGCGGGATAGCCGAGGAGGAACTGACGGCCGTGGGCACCGCGCTCCGCACCGGGGCGCCCGAGGTCGCCCGGCTGCGTCATTCGTTGCTGCTGATTGCGGGAGCGATCGGTTCGGTGAGCGCTCTCTCGGAGCCGCTGGGAAAGCTCCGCAACGCGGTCGAGCTGTTCGGCCGGCCCGCGCGCTGACCCCGGGGACCGCCTTCCGGGTATCCGGACCCGGCCCTCCGGCGGCCCGACGCGACTCCCGGGGGACCTCCGCCGGGCGTGCGTGATCGCCCGGATCCGGCCGACTCCCCGGCGAAGCGGCGCTGTTGGCCCGGACCCGCGGCCCGGGCATCATCGAGGGCACCCCGTGACCACAGGGAGGCGCGGCGCATGAGCACCGACGAGCTCGCACCGGTCGATCTGGCGGCGCTGGGCGAGGACTTCGCCCGCGACCCGTACCCCGTCTACGCCGGACTGCGCGCCCGCGGCCCGGTGCACCGGGTGCGGACCCCCGAGGGCACCCTCGCCTGGCTGGTCGTCGGCCACGACGCGACCCGGGCCGCCCTCGCCGATCCCCGGCTCTCCAAGGACTGGGAGAACGCCTCGCCCGCCCTGGAAGCGAGCGCGCCCGCCGCCGGGATCACCATGCTCAGCTCCGACCCGCCGGTCCACACCCGGCTGCGCAAGCTCGTGGCCCGCGAGTTCACCGCACGGCGCGTGGAGGCCCTGGAGCCCCGGGTGCGCCGGATCGCCGACGGCCTGCTGGACGAGATGCTGCGGGCCCCCGGGCGGCGGGCCGACCTGGTCGACGCCTACGCCTTCCCGCTGCCCATCACGGTGATCTGCGAACTGCTGGGCGTGCCGTCCCTGGACCGGGAGTCCTTCCGGAAATGGTCGGGTACCGCCGTGGGCAGCGCCCCCTTCGCGGAGAAGAAGGCCGCCAAGGAGGCCGTCACCGGCTACCTCGCCGGACTGCTGGCGGCGAAGCGGGAGCAGCCGGGCGAGGACCTGCTGAGCGCCCTGCTGCACACCGCCGACGAGGACGGCGACCGGCTGTCGGCCGACGAACTGCTCGGCATGGCCTGGCTGCTGCTGGTGGCCGGCCACGAGACCACCACCGGCCTGATCGCCAACGGCGTCCTCGCCCTGCTCACCCATCCCGACCAGCTGGAGCTGCTCCGCTCGGACCCGTCCCTGACCGAGAACGCCGTCGAGGAGATGCTCCGCTACGACGGCCCGGTCGAGACCTCCACCACCCGCTTCACCACCGAGCCGGTGGAGATCGGCGGGACGGTGATCCCCGGCGGCGGCGAGCTGGTGCTGGTCGCCACCGCCGACGCGGACCGCGACCCGGACCGCTTCCCCGAGCCGGACCGCTTCGACATCCGCCGCCCGGCGCGGGGCCACCTCGCCTTCGGGCACGGCATCCACCACTGCCTGGGCGCGCCGCTGGCCCGGCTGGAGGGCCGGATCGCCGTCCGGGCGCTGCTGGACCGCTGCCCCGCCCTCGCCCTCGACGCCGACCCCGCCGGCCTCACCTGGCGGGAGGGCATGCTCATCCGCGGCCCCCACCGGCTGCCGGTGCGCTTCTGACACCCGCCGCCCGTTCCCGCCCGCCCGCCCCGCGGCGGGCGGCGTACTGGAACAGCTCCGTCACGAATCGGGCCACGCCCCGCCCTCGGGGCCGGACGGGGAGCGCGCATGAGGCAGAATCGACCCGATGAGTACGTACCGTGACCGTGCCCGCCGCGGATCGGCCAGAGCGACGGTGCTGAGGACCGTCGCCACGCGCGAGCGGCGCTCGCACCTGTCCGCGCCGCGCGTGCCGACGGTGGGCATCGACATCGGTGGTACGAAGGTGATGGCGGGCGTCGTGGACGCCGACGGCCACATCCTGGAGAAGGTCCGCGCCGAGACTCCCGACAAGTCCAAGAGCCCCCAGGCCGTCGAGGACACCATCGTCGAGCTGGTCCTGGACCTCTCCGACCGCCACGACGTGCACGCCGTCGGCATCGGCGCGGCCGGCTGGGTGGACGCCGACCGCTCCCGGGTGCTGTTCGCCCCGCATCTGGCCTGGCGCGACGAGCCGCTGCGCGACGCGCTGACCGCCCGGCTGGCCGTCCCCGTGATGGTCGACAACGACGCCAACACCGCCGCCTGGGGCGAGTGGCGGTTCGGCGCCGGCCGCGGCGAGGACCACCTCGTCATGATCACCCTCGGTACCGGTATCGGCGGGGCCGTACTGGAGGACGGCCGGGTCAAGCGCGGCCGGTACGGGGTGGCCGGGGAGTTCGGCCACATGCAGGTCGTGCCCGGCGGCCACCGCTGCCCCTGCGGCAACCGCGGCTGCTGGGAGCAGTACAGCTCCGGCAACGCCCTGGTCCGGGAGGCCCGCGAGCTGGCCGCCGCCGAGTCCCCGGTGGCGTACGGGATCATCGACCGGGTCGGCGGCAACGTCCGCGACATCACCGGACCGCTCATCACCGAGCTGGCCCGCGAGGGCGACGCGATGTGCACCGAACTCCTCCAGGAGATCGGCGAGTGGCTCGGGATCGGCATCGCCAACCTGGCCGCCGCGCTGGACCCCTCCTGCTTCGTGATCGGCGGCGGGGTCAGCGCCGCCGACGAGCTGCTGATCGGCCCGGCCCGGGACGCCTTCCGCCGCCATCTGACCGGCCGCGGCTACCGCCCCGAGGCCCGGATCGCCCGTGCCGAACTGGGGCCGGAGGCCGGGATGGTCGGCGCCGCCGACCTCGCCCGGCTGGTCGCCCGCCGCTTCCGCCGCGCCAACCGCCGCCGGGTGGAGCGGTACGAGCGGACCGGGGTCGGTCTGCTGATGACCCGCGGCTGGGTGACGGGGAGGTGACCGCGACCGTGCCTCCGTCCGCCTCCCCGCCCGCCGTCCCGCCGCCGGAGCGTCCGCCGCACCGCCCGCGGCACCGCCTGCTGGCCGCGATCGTGGTGGTGCTGCTGATCGCGATCCCGGCCGGCTACCTGGTGCTCTCCGCCGCCCAGAGCCGGGACAGCGGCCAGGACAAGCAGCGGGACGCCGCCGCCCCCGGCCTGATGTGGCGATGGCCCAGCAAGGTGGAGCGCCGCGTCTACGAGCTGCCCCTCCCCGACGACACCACCTATGTGGCGCACTACGAGCGCAACTCCTGGCAGCGGAGCTCCTTCTACGTGCAGTTCCGCACCTCGCCGGAGGGGCTGGACGCCTTCCTGGCGGAGGCCGGCGGCGATCCCGCCGGGCTCGCCGCCGGGCGGCCGGGCGTGAGCGACCGGCACGCGGACGTGGTGGGCTGGGACTTCGACGTCCCGGGCCACCGGTACGCGGGCGCCCGGATCGACCGGCCCGGCGAGCGGCCCGACCTGCAGATCACCGTGGACGTCACCCGGGAGGACCGGCCGCAGGTCCATGTCGTCTCCACGGTCGAGTTCTGAGCCGGGCGGGGCGCACCGGCACGGCGACCGCCACAATGACCCCATGGAGCTCACGAAGAAGGGCCACTCCTGTGTCGCCCTGCGCCACGACGGACGCACACTCGTCATCGACCCGGGCGCCTTCAGCGAGGCGGACGCCGCCGTCGGCGCCGACGCGATCCTGGTCACCCACGAGCACCCCGACCACTTCGACGAGGGCAGACTGCGCGCCGCCCTGGAGGCGAACCCGGCCGCGGAGATCTGGACCCTGCGCAGCGTCGCCGGGAAGCTGACCGCCGCCTTCCCCGGCCGGGTCCACACCGTCGGCGGCGGCGACACCTTCACCGCGGCGGGCTTCGAGGTGGAGGTGCACGGCGAGCTGCACGCCGTCATCCACCCGGACATCCCGCGCGTCACCAACGTCGGCTACGCCGTCACCGTCCCGGGCCCGGACGGCGCCCCCGGCGCGCTGTTCCACCCCGGTGACGCCCTGACCGTGCCCGACCGTCCGGTGGACACCCTGCTGCTGCCGGTGCAGGCCCCCTGGAACAAGGTCGCCGAGGTCATCGACTACCTCCGCGAGGTGCGGCCGAGGGTGGCGTACGACGTCCACGACGGGCTGCTGTCGGACTTCGCCCCGCCCGTCTACGGCCGGATGCTCGGTCCCGACGGGCCGGGGGTGGGCGGCGCGGAGCACGTCCGGCTGGTGCCCGGGGAGCGCGTCGAGCTCTGAGCGGGCCCCGGCGGACCGGGTGGGACGGTCCGGTGCCGGGCCGTCCCACCGTCGTGTCGGCGGCGGACGGTAGATTCGCCGTCATGCGCATCGCCACCTGGAACGTCAACTCGATCACCGCCCGGCTGCCGCGGCTGCTGGCCTGGCTGGAGAGCAGCGGCACGGACGTGCTGTGCCTGCAGGAGCTGAAGTGCGCGGCGGAGGCGTTCCCTGCCGAACCGCTGCGCGAGCTCGGCTACGAGGCGGCGGTCAACGCCACCGGCCGCTGGAACGGGGTGGCGGTCCTCTCCCGGGTCGGGCTGGCGGAGCCGGTGACCGGTCTGCCCGGCGGCCCGGCGTACGAGGGCGTCACCGAGCCCCGCGCGGTGGGCGCGACCTGCGGCGGGGTACGGGTGTGGTCGGTGTACGTGCCCAACGGGCGCGAGGTGGGCCACCCGCACTTCGAGTACAAGCTCCAGTGGTTCGCGGCGCTGCGGGAGCTGGCGGTGCGGGAGTCGGGCGAGCGGCCGTTCGCGATCCTCGGCGACTACAACGTCGCGCCCGCCGACGAGGACGTCTTCGATCCGGCCCTCTTCGAGGGCGCCACCCATGTCACCCCGGCCGAGCGGGCGGCGCTGGCCGAGCTGCGGGCGGCCGGCCTGGCCGACGTGGTGCCGCGGCCGCTGAAGTACGACCACCCCTACACCTACTGGGACTACCGCCAGCTGTGCTTCCCCAAGAACAAGGGCATGCGCATCGACCTGGTCTACGGCAACCCGGCCTTCGAGGCGGCGGTGCGGGACGCCTACGTCGACCGCGAGGAGCGCAAGGGCAAGGGCGCCTCCGACCACGCTCCGGTCGTCGTCGACCTCGAGGTGTGACCGCCCTTCCCGCCGGCTCCTCGCACCGGTGCGCCCCCGGCCGGGCCGGGGGCGTTCGCGGGGTGTTCGGCGGGCGTTCGCCCCGCGTGCCGGTGGTGTTCACCGCCGCCGCGGTGTCACCCTGAGGACATGAACATCCCCTTCCTGGACAACTGGCGCAAGCGGCACGGCATGTCCCGCGGTGTGGCGGTGATGACGGCCGGCCGGCACGACGACGAGGATGTGTCCCAGCTGCTGTCCGAGTGCGAACTGCTGCGCAGGCAGGCCGGATCGGCGGGGATCGAGCTGGACGACACGGCCGAGTCCCTGGCGGCCATCGACCAGCTTCTGCCACGCTGGCGCGACGACTCCGAGACCCAGCAGTGGCTGGGCAACGATGCCGGCCTGTACCTGGGCACGGTCATCGTCCGCACGGTGCCGGGAGCGGCCTGGCAGGTGTGGCCGAACGGCCGCCCGGTGGTGCGGCTCGCCTCCGGCCGGGAGATCGACGTGGTGGCGGCCGGTCACGACTGGGCGCTCAGCGGCAGCCCGGAGCTGTCGCAGCTGTACGCGGAGGCGTCCGAGGCATGAGGAGCGGGCCGCGGGGGAGGCCCCCGGGCCGGTTCTCAGAAGGCGATGCGGTACTCCAGCCGCCAGCGGTCCGCGCGCACCACGATGTCGGAGGTCTCCACGGCCCGGCCGTCCGCCGTGTGGTGGGTGCGTTCGATGACCGTCACACACTGCCCCGGCGAGCAGCCCAGGGCCTCGGCCTCCGCGCTGGTGGCCGGGCGTGAGCCGACCAGTTCGGTGGCGCCCGTCACCCGTACGCCGATGGCCGCGAACCGTTCGCGCACCCCGCGCCGGGCGTACGGGCCGCGTTCGGGGGAGACCACCTCGGTGCCCTCGGTGAGCGCCAGGGGCTCCCAGCTGGTGGCGAGCTGGAGCGGCCGCCGGTCGGCGAGGTACTCGTAGTGGGTGCACATCACCCGCTCGCCGGCGCTGACGCCCAGCCGCTCGGCGATCCGCGGGGGAGCTGCGGTGGTGGTGGAGGTGGCCTCCCACAGCAGCGCGGTGACGGACTCGCCGCCGTTGATCCGGGCGGCGAACGGCGAGTCCGCCGCCTCGCCGGTCCGCAGCAGGCTCCCGATGGGACTGCGGTCGGTGACGAACACCCCGCGTCCGAACTGGCCCTCCGCGTACCCCGCGGCCTTGAGGACCCGTACCGCCCGGTCCACGGTCTGGTCGCTGGCGGCGTAGGTGCGTTTCAGCTCCGAGCGCGACGGTATCCGGGCGCCCACGGCCAGCACTCCCTCGTCGATCTGCTGCCGCAGGTCGTCGGCGATCCGCTGGTAGACCGGCCTGCTGTCGCCCATGCGGGGACTCCTCTCCGTGCTGCCGCCTGTGCCGGGTACGGGGAGTGATCTTCGTACCTAGGTCAACAGGGTAGAAGGGCGGTCCCCCTCGCACCGGGCGCCGCCGGCAACATCATCGCGGCATCCGCGCCGCGGTTGGGGGAAAGTCCGCGGACCCGGAGGGACTTGATCGGTTCAGTCGGTGATCAGCCCTGCGCCCGGTGCTGCCGGCGGCCGCCGGACGCGGGAGCGGGCGAGGGGGCGGGGGCGGGCGGCGGGCTGGTGGCCGCCTGGGTGACGTCCCCGACCAGTTCGACGACGTCGGGGCCGTACGCCTGGGAGTTGATCACCTTCAGCAGCAGGCAGAAGTCGCCGTTCCGGCCGTGTCTGCGGGCCAGCGCCCGGTGGTGGCGGGCGAGATGGCGGGCGGCGGCCTGGTTGGTGACGGCCCGCTGGCCGCACAGGACGAACACCGGATGGGAGCCCTCACCCGCGGTGAGCCGGGCGAGGAGGACGTACTCCACCGAGCCCTTCACCATCCGGTAGCGCTCGCTGCCGATGGCGAACGCCGCCTGGTCCGGGCCCGGTTCGGGGTCGGTGTTGATCCGCACTCCCGGCAGCAGGGAGTGGAGGTGCGCGGCCGTCCGCCGGTTCGCCGCCGGCCCGCCGATGCAGAACTCGGTCCGCTCACCGAACCCCTGACGGGCCGCCTCGTGGGATATCACCTGCGCGTTGGCCCCGCAGTCCTTGATCAGGGCGGACAGCTCCAGCAGGGCGAACACGTCGTCGCGGGAGACGGCGCCCTCTCCCGTGGCGGCCTTGCGGCCGACCACCAGCAGACACTCGGAGTGCTCCGGCAGTCCGAAGAAGCGCTGCTTGCGGCGGAGTCCGCGGCGCCACAGGTAGGTGCGGCCGAACCAGCCGAGCGACGTGGTGAGGCCGGCCGCGAGCACGCCCAGCACGATCTCGCGCAGGTTGTCGTTCATGGGGCGGAAGCGTAGCGCCGCGCACGCGGTGGGTACGAGGTCCGCGGACCGGCGGACCGGCCCCTTCCGGCGGTACCGGGGCGAAGGATGCGGACGGGCGGGGAACAGCTGGAAAACGGGCGGGAGCAGGCGGGGAGGGACGGGCGAGAACTGTTCGTAGCACGGCCGTTACCGTGGCCGAAACAATCCCGGTGTGGCATGTCCGCCATGCCGACGACACAACCGGCCGACGGTGTCCTCGATGTCGCGGGCACCGCCGGTGTCCGAGCCGCGCCCCGCTCCCGGGAAGCTCCCCGGGCACCCGAGACCGCCGAGTTCGCGGCCGCGTTCGGCGAACTCGCCGGAGCCCTCGACCCGGAGACGGGCTGGTACGGGGTCTTCGGCCGCCGGGATCCCGACGGGCTGGCCGCCTGTCTGGCGGGTCACCGGACACCGCCCTGGGACGTGGTCGCGTCCCTGCTGGACGACTTCGCGGCGTACCACGGACCCCGGCGGGCAGGCCCCCGGGCCGCCCGGCTGCGCGCCCTGCACCGGGCGGCGGTCCTCGCCCAGGACCGGGCCGCCGGTGATCCGGGCGAACTGAGGGAACGGCTGGCGGCGCTGCGGCACGAGCAGTGGCGGGCGGTCCGCCGGGAACAGGCCCTGGCCCGGGCGCTGTCGGCGGGCGGCCACCCGGCGGGCACCGACCGGCTCGCGGCGGATCTCGCCTGGGCGCGCGACGACCGGGCCCGTGCCGCCGCCCGCCGCCAGGAGCTGAGCGACCGGCTGGCGGCCCTGGAGGCCGGGCCGGAACCCGCCCGGGGCGCTGGGGCGGGCCCCGGAGCGGGCCGTGTACCGGAACACGGCGGCGGGCCGGGCCCGGGACGGGAGGCCGTACGCCCCGCGCCGCCCGCGCCGGAACCCGGCGCCCTGTCCGCGGAGCCGAGGCCCGCGGCGCCGTCCGCGCCCGTCCGGCCCCGGCCGCGCGGTGCCCGGTTCGCGGGGCTGGAGGCCGCCTCCCCGGAGGAGCCGGCCGCCGCGCTCCCCGCCGTGGCTCCGCCCGCGCCCGTCCGGCCGCGCGGCGCCCGGTTCGCCGGGGCGCGGGACGGCGCGGACGCACGCCGGGAGGAACGCGCCGAGGCGGCCGCCCGGGAGGCCCGGTTCCGGCGGGAGTGCGACGAGATCGTCGCCCGGCTGGCCGAACTGCGCGCCCTGGGCCGCACCGGAGAGGAGCACATCGCGCTGTGCGGGGCCGCGCACCGGCCCGCCGGACTGCTGCCGGTGCTGGCCGGGCGGCTGGAGGAGGCCGGGCGGGCCGCCGATGTCGCCACCGTGCTGTGGGAGGCGGCCGCCCTCCCGCCCGGCCGGCTCGCCGCCGCCGCCGACGCGCTGGCCGCGGCCGGGCGGCAGGAGGACTGCCTGCGGACGCTGCGGCAGTCGGCCGCCAGACCGGCCGGTGAGGTGGCCGCCACCGCGCTCGCCCTGGCGGCGGCGGGCCGCCGTGCCGAGGCCGTCGAACTGCTGTCGGCCCTGGTGCGGGCCCGGCGGCCCGAGGAGGCGGCCGAGGTCGTGTCCGGCGATCCGGCCGTGCTGACCCCTTTACTGCTCGCCGCGGCGGCCCGGGTGTCCGACCGTCGCCGGCGGGATGTCGAGGGGCTGCTGGCCCGCGGACACCCGGCCGGGCTCCGACCGGGCCGGGCGGGGTGAGCCCGCCCGGCTCACGGGCCCGTGCCCGGCCGGTGCCCGGTACGTACGGCGGCCGGACCGCCCGCCGGTAACGGCGCCTTCCTCCGCGAGCGCGCACACCCGCCGGCCGGGCTTCGAGAAGCCGACGCCGTCCCGGTGCGCCGAGGGGCGCGGGCGGGCCCGCGGCCGCCCTGACCGGGCCCGGTGGGCCGGCACCGGTCCGCCGGGAGCCCGGGGCGGTGCCCGTCCGGTGTCCTGGACGCCCGGTGTACCGTCCGCGCCGTCCGCGGGGCGCGCACCCCGCCGGGAGGGCTCCGGCGAGCCGGAGCCCTCCCGGGACGGCACGTGGCGCGGGGGCCGGCCCGGGCTCCGCCCGGTCCGCGGACGGAGCGACCGTGATCCGCGCCCGTGATCCGCGCCCGCGCGCCCCCGCTCAGCTTCCCGTGAACTCCGCCAGCAGCACGGGCAGCGACCGCCCGATCGGCTCGCGGACCACCCGGTCGGCCAGGGCGTCGTACGGGGTGGGGTCGGCGTTGACGATCACCAGCCGCGCACCGTGCTCGACCGCGATCCGGGCCAGCGAGGCGGCGGGCTCCACCTGGAGACTGGTGCCGACCGCGAGGAAGACCTCGCACGCCGTGGCGATGCTCAGCGCCTCCGCCAGCACCGCCGGGTCCAGTGCCTCCCCGAACATCACGGTGGCCGACTTCAGGATGCCGCCGCAGCGCAGGCACTCCGGATCCGCCACCCCGGCCCGCACCCGTTCCAGCGCCTTCTCCATCTCCGAACGCGCCCGGCAGCCGGTGCACACCACGGCCCGCGCGGTGCCGTGCAGCTCCAGCACCTTCCGCTCGGGCAGCCCCGCCAGCTGGTGCAGTCCGTCCACGTTCTGCGTGATCACCCGCACCGGGACCCCGGAGCGCTCCAGCCGCACCACCGCCTCGTGCCCGGCGTTGGGCCTGGCCCGCAGCGCCGGGCCGGTGAGCCGCAGCCGCCAGGAGCGGCGGCGGATCTCCGGGTCCGACATGTAGTACGAGTAGGTGACGAGCTTCTCGGCGTCCGGGTCCGTCCGCCACAGGCCGTTCGGCCCGCGGTAGTCGGGGATCCCGGAGTCGGTGGAGATCCCCGCGCCGCTGAGGATGGCCACCAGGGGCCTGCGGCGGACCGGGCCGCTCCCGCCGCCGGCGCCCTGGACGTCCTCGGTGCTCATGTCTTCGAGACTAAGCGGTCGGGACGTCCGTGTTCGCGGACTGTCCGCCGTATCGTCCGCTCCTGTCGCGGTTCCTTCCCCGTTCGCCCCGGGGCGCCGCCTCCCCGGCCTCCCGCCGTTCTCCGCCGTTCGGCGGGAACACCGCCGGGCGTGCTTCCATGGGGGGATGATCACTGATGAGCTGGTGTCCTCGGTCGAGACGGTGGTCCGCGAGACGGCGGACGAGGAGGTCCTGCCCCGCTGGCGGCGGCTGGCCGGGCACGAGGTCAGCCGGAAGACCGGCCCGCACGACCTGGTCACCGTCGCCGACCACCGTGCCGAGGAGCGGCTGACCACCGCCCTGACCGCGCTGCTGCCCGGCTCGGCGGTCGTCGGTGAGGAGGCGGTGCACGCCAACCCGGCCACCTACCAGGTGCTGCGCGGCGACGGCCCGGTGTGGATCGTGGATCCGGTCGACGGCACCCGGCAGTTCGTCCACGGAGACCCGGGCTTCTGCACCCTGGTGGCCCTCGCCCACGGCGGCGAGGTGCTGGCCTCCTGGACGTACGCACCCGCCCTCGGGGAGCTGGCCGTCGCCCGGCGCGGCGGGGGAGCGTACCTGAACGGCGAGGCGCTGCGCTCCGGCGGCCCGGGACCGGACGAGGCGCTGGAGGTCGCACACTCGCACCCGGACTTCACCAGCGACGCCCAGAAGCGCGCCCTGCTCGGGCTGCGCGCGGAGGGGGTCAAGCCCCGGCCGTGCGGCTCGGCGGGACTGGAGTACCTGAACGTGGCGCGCGGCACCCTGGACGCGGTGGCGTTCTCCTGGGAGAGCGCCTGGGACCACGCGGCCGGTCTGCTGCTGGTGGCCGAGGCGGGCGGCGGCCACGCCACCCTGACGGGGGAGCCGTTCCGCCTGGCGGGCGGCAACGCGCTGCCGTTCACCGCCGCCCGGGACGCGCTGACGGTACGTCGTATCCTCTCCCTGCTGGCCACCGCCGGCTGACCTCAGGGCCGAGGGGAGAGAACCGAACGTGCCGTCGATGCGTGACGTGGTCGTGGTGGGCGCCGGGCCGAACGGGCTGACCGCCGCCGTCGAGCTGGCCAGACGGGGGTTCTCCGTCGAACTGTTCGAGGCGATGGAGACGGTCGGGGGAGGGGCGCGCACCGAGGAACTGACCCTGCCCGGCTTCCGGCACGACCCCTGCTCGGCCGTCCATCCGCTGGGCGTCGGCTCGCCCGCCTTCTCGGCGATGCCCCTGGAGGAGCGCTACGGGCTGGAGTGGCTCCACCCCGAGCTGCCCCTGGCGCACCCCTTCCCGGACGGCACCGCCGGGGTGCTGGCCCGTTCCCCGGCCGAGACGGCCGCCTCCTTCGGGCCGCGCGACGCGGGGACGTACCGCCGGATGACGGCGCCCTTCCTGGGCCGCTGGGACACCCTGGTCCCCGACTTCTTCAAGGTGCCCTGGGACGGGCTGCCGCGCGATCCGGTCACCCTGGCCCGCTTCGGGGCGCTGGGGCTGCGGCCGGTGGACCGGCTGGTGCGCCGCTTCCGCGACGACACCGCCCGCGCGCTGCTGTTCGGGCTGGCCGCCCACGCCATCGGGCCCACCACCTCGCCGGCCACCGGCGGTATCGCCCTGGTCTTCGCGCTGGCCGCGCACGAGGTGGGCTGGCCGCTGCCGCGCGGCGGCTCCCAGTCGCTCTCCGACGCGCTCGCCGCCTATCTGCGCGACCTGGGCGGCGGGATCCACACCGGGGTCGAGGTCAAGCGGCTGGACGAGCTGCCGCCCGCCCGCGCCTACGTCTTCGACACCTCGCCCACCGCGCTGGCCCGGATCGCCGGGCTGGGCGACTTCTACCGGGACTTCCGGTACGGCGCCGGTACCTTCAAGATCGACTATGCCCTCTCCGGGCCGGTCCCCTGGACCTCCGTGGACGCCCGCCGGGCCGGCACCGTCCATCTGGGCCCGTCCAGCGGCGAGGTCGCCGGCGCGCTGCGCGCCGCCGCCATCGAGGGCCGGCAGCCCGACCCGCCCTTCCTGATCACCTCCCAGCCCACCCTGCTGGACCCGGGCCGGGCGCCGGAGGGCAGGCATGTGTTCTGGGTGTACGGCCATGTGCCGCGCGGCTGGAACGGGGACGCCACCGAGGCGATCGAGCGGCAGATCGAGCGCTTCGCGCCCGGCTTCCGGGACCTGGTGCTGGCCCGCGCCACCGCGGGCCCGCCCGAGCTGGCCACCCGCAACGCCAACTACGTCGGCGGCGACATCGCCTGCGGCGCCTTCACCGGCCTGCAGACCCTGCTGCGGCCGAAGCTCGCCCGCGTCCCGTACGCCACCCGGCACCCGGCCGTCTACCTGTGCTCCTCGGCCACCTGGCCGGGGCCCGGCGTGCACGGCATGTCCGGGCACAACGCGGCGAAGGCGGTCTGGCGGCGGCTGCGCGCCGCGCGGTAGCGCGGTCCCGGGCCGCGCCCGGCCGGACGCGCGGTCAGGGCCGCCGCGCGGGCCTGTCGCAGGGAGCAGGGAGTCCGGTTCCTGCCGGGTGCGCACGGCGGGGAACCAGGCGTGCCCGGACGGCTCCCGGTCCACCCGCACCCGGTACCAGCGGGTGGTGCCCACCCCGGTCTCGTCGGACACCCGGTCGCCGTCGTGGACCACGCAGTCGGCCGCCCGGACCGCGGGCACCGGTGGCGGGCGAGGTCATACGGCGCCCCCGGAGCGGTGGGGCCCGGCCGGCCCGAAGACGCCGACCGGGGCGGAGGGGCGCGTACCGGGACTGCCCCAAGGCACGTCCTCCGTCGTCCCGCGTCCGCGTCCGCGGACGCGATCCGCCCGCCCGCAGCGGCGGCCGGGCCGCCCGGGCGGTTCACGATCACTTCCGGCACGTACTCCAGGACGCCGGGCGACCGGCGGACAGGTGACAACGAGTCACCCGGCCGGTGTCGGCGGTCCGTCTCCGGCCCGCTACGCCGCGCGGCGCAGGTCGTCGATCACCCGGGTCCGGACGGCCTCCGGCTCCAGGCCCAGCCGGGCGGACACCTCACCGACGAGCCGGTCGCCGGAGCGCAGCACCCCCAGCACCAGGTGCTCCACACCGATGTGACGGTCCTTCAGCGCGAGCGCCTCGCGCAGGGACAGCTCCAGCGACTTACTGGCCCGCGGGGTGAACCGGAGGTGCCGCCGGTTCCGGCGGTTCCGCCGGTCCCGGCCGCCGCGCCGGAACGGCAGGACGGAGCGCTTCCCGTCGCGCTCGTCCGGCGGCTCGGCGAGCCGGTCCAGCGCCCCGGGGCCGAAGGCATCCTCGGCGCGGCGCCGCACTTCCGCCAGGTCGATGCCCAGCGCCCGCAGTACCTCGGCGTCGGCCTCGTCGACCCCGTCCCCGCCGTGGTCCGTGAGCCGTTCCGCGGCCGTCCGTACCGCCCCGGCGTCCAGGCCCAGCCGGGCCAGTGTCGCCGCGCCCGGTTCGTCCGGCCGCCGCAGCACGGCGAGCAGCAGGTGCTCGGTGCCGATCCAGCCGTGCCCGAGTTCGCGGGCCTCCTCCTGTGCCCCCACGACCACCGCGCGGGCCTCGCGGGTGAACCTTTCGAGCATTCCCGTCTACCTCCTCGCGTGTTTCTTGTGCACGGCCTGCCTGCTCACGCCCAGGGCGGCCCCGATCTCCTCCCAGGACCAGCCCTGCCGGCGCGCGTTGTCCACCTGCAGCGCTTCCAGCCGCTCCACCAGCCGCCGCAGTGCGGCGACGGCCCGCAGGCCCACCCGGGGGTCGCGGTCCATGGCGGCCTCGGCGGTGTCGACCGCCTCTCTTGCCTCTGATCCGGCCATGTGTGTCAATCTACGTTGACAGCATGCAAGTGTCAACCTTGGTTGACAAGAGAGGGGGTGTCGGCGTGGCGAAGGTGGAGACAGCGCTCGGCGCGGAGCTGGTCGTCGAGGTCATGGTGCTGGCCGGGGTCAACAATCCGCAGGACGCGGTCGAGGCGGTCGTCCGCGACTGCATCGCCCGCGGTCACCGTACGGAGATGCGTACGGGGGAGGTGTCCGGGCGGCTGCGGGAGGTCGACGGGGGGCCCAGGGTCCAGGAGGGGTAGTCGCGCCGCGCGGACCGAGTGGCGTCCGGG
>NZ_JAZDCX010000012.1:0-214630 GCF_036323805.1 Streptomyces rubellus | reverse complement strand
ACCCTGGTACACCTGCACGGTCACCGAGGGCTGGTTGTCCTCGGCCGTGGTGAAGACCTCCGAGCGCCTGGTCGGGATCGTGGTGTTGCGCTCGATCAGCCTGGTCATGATGCCGCCCTTGGTCTCGATGCCCAGGGACAGCGGGGTGACGTCCAGCAGCAGGACGTCCTTGACCTCGCCCTTGAGGACACCGGCCTGCAGCGCCGCGCCGATGGCGACGACCTCGTCGGGGTTGACGCCCTTGTGCGGCTCCTTGCCGCCGGTCAGTTTCCGCACCAGCTCCGTCACCGCGGGCATCCGCGTCGAGCCGCCGACCAGGATCACGTGGTCGATGTCGGAGACCTCGGTGCCGGCGTCCTTCACCGCCTGGTGGAACGGCCCCTCGCAGCGCTCCAGCAGGTCCTGGGTGAGCTGCTGGAACTGGGCCCGGGTGAGCTTCTCGTCCAGGTGCAGCGGGCCCTCGGCCGAGGCCGTGATGTAGGGCAGGTTGATGGTGGTCTCGGTGGCGGCCGACAGTTCGACCTTGGCCTTCTCCGCGGCCTCGCGCAGCCGTTGGAGGGCCATCCTGTCCCTGGACAGGTCCACGCCGTGACCGTTCCTGAACCGCTCGACCAGGTGGTCGACGATTCGCTGGTCCCAGTCGTCACCGCCCAGGCGGGTGTCGCCGGAGGTGGACCTGACCTCGACGACGCCGTCACCGATCTCCAGCAGGGACACGTCGAAGGTGCCGCCGCCCAGGTCGAAGACCAGGACCGTCTGCTCCTCCTTGTCCAGACCGTAGGCCAGCGCGGCGGCGGTCGGCTCGTTGACGATGCGCAGCACGTTCAGACCGGCAATCTCACCGGCCTCCTTGGTCGCCGTGCGCTGTGCGTCGTTGAAGTACGCCGGGACGGTGATCACCGCGTCGGCGACCTTCTCGCCCAGGTAGGTCTCGGCGTCCCGCTTGAGCTTCTGCAGCACCCGCGCGGAGATCTCCTGGGCCGTGTACCGCCTGCCGTCGATGTCGCCCGTCCCCGGGAAGCGCCAGCCCGCGTCGCCCATGTGCCGCTTGACCGAGCGTGCGGTGCGCGCCACGTTCGTCACGGCCTGCCGCTTGGCGATCTCCCCCACCAGCACCTCGCCGGCCTTGGAGAACGCCACCACCGACGGGGTCGTCCTGGCGCCCTCGGCGTTGGCGACGACGGCGGGCTCGCCGCCTTCCAGGACGGAAACCACCGAGTTCGTCGTACCGAGGTCGATGCCGACCGTGCGTGCCATCTCCGCCCTCCTCGTCCCGTCGGCCAGGAATCGAGCAAGATGTCGCCTGTCGCTGCTTCCTGCATAAAACGTGAGCCGTCCGGAGTCAAACGCGGAACCGGGCCCTCCGCGACACCCTGGCGCGATGCCCCACTGGGCAGCGCGGAGGGCAGCACACCGGGACACTCCGGGCAAGCGCGCCGCAGTCCATGTCAATCGGGGACGGGGCGCTTCCCGGAGGGTTACCGTGCTGCGATGAACGACAACGGCGATCCCGACGACGCGGTGCTGTTGGCACAGCTGGACACCACCCCCGGACGCGCCGACGCCTGGGAGCGTCTGCTGGCGGCGGCCGACGAGTTCGCGTCCCGTCCGCACGTCGAGGACGACGTGCGCTGGGAGATGCCCAGGAGGCAGCCGGACGGCAGCATGTCCTTCGGCTACCCGGTCTACGGCGAACGCGTGGAGCGCGCCCGCCGGGCGCTGTCCGAGGTCGGCGCGGTCACTCCGGCCTACCACTGGACGCGGTACGTCCCGCCGCGGCTGCCGGACGACGGCTCCCCGCCCTCTCCGGCCGACGCGATGCGGCTGGCCACCCACATCGTGCGCGGTGAGCGCTTCGGCGACGGCCACATAGGGAAGGCCCTGGAGCACGGCACCCTGCAGGCGGCCCTCGCCTCCCTGGCCGCCTGGTACCGGGACCGCTCCCGCGGATAGGCCGGAGCGGAGGTCACGGGCCAGGTGGTTCGGGCGCCGTGCCCGTCAGCTGTCGGCGAGGAGAGTTCCTTTTCCGCTGCTTGGCACACTCTTTCTCGCTGCGGCGTGTGACACCGGCGGACCGGGGCCCGGGACGGCGGGAGCCGCCGCCCGCGTCCGCCCACGTCCGCGCGGCGCCGTCGTCGGGGCACGGCCCGTCGGGGGGAAGCAGCGGGTGCGGCGCGTCCCCCGCACGCGCCGCACCCGGTGCCCGCCCCCGTGGCGGTGTACCGGCCAGGGGACCACCACGGGGGCGGCGCCGGCCCCGGCGTGTGCTCCGCTCGCACCCTCCCCCGTTGTGCGGAGCCGCCGGGGCCGGATCTCCGTGCTGCGGCCATACAGCACGTACCCCGTGTCACGACGACCCGTCGGCGTCGGACAACCAGAAGGCTAGGCGGCCGGGCGCGGCTGGAGGGCTGTGCATGTGCGGCGGCGCACTGTGCAGGCGATGCGCGCGGACGGGCGGCCGGACGCCCCGGCCCGTGCCGCGACCGTCACCCCCGCCGTCGCCCCGGCCTCACCGCGGGCGCGGGCCGTCGGCCACCGGGTCGTGGAGGATCTCCGCCGACAGTCCGCCGGTGAGGACCAGCGCCCACAGCACGTCGTGGCAGCCGGCCCCGGGCCGGGTCAGGGGGCGGCCCAGTGCCGCACCGGCCCGTTCCAGGCGCTGCGAGCAGCTGTTGCGGTGCATTCCGAGCCCGGCGGCCGTCCTCCCGACCGCGCCGTCGGCCGCGATCCACGCCGCCAGCAGGTCACGGGTGGCGGTGTCGAGCGGTTCGAGGAAACGCTCCGACTGCTGCCGGGCCGCGCCGGACCCGAGCAGCAGGGGCCGCAGCCGCGGCGGCTCGCCGCCGGGCTCCTCCGGCCTCCCGGGTCCTCCCGGCTCCCACGCCTCCCCCGGCTCCCCCGGACACTCGCCGAGCCGGAACGCGAGTTCGAGCACGGCGCGGTCGGCCAGCCTGCCCCGGTCCAGCCCGGCCTGCCGCATGACCAGTGACAGCCGTTTCCCCGCGGTGGTGCGGTCCACCCCGACCAGCCGGGCGGCGAACGCCGTGCCGTAGCCGAGCGCCAGCCGCGTGGTGTGCACCAGTTGGTCGCGCTGCTCGGCGGGCAGGCGCTCCAGGGGTTCCAGCAGGGCGCGGGCCCACTGCCCGGCGGCGGCGGGCAGGAGTGCGGCCAGCGGGGTTCCGCCGGTGTGGACGGTGATCCGCTCCGGTGTCTGCCGGGCGGTGGCCAGGGCCCGGAACGCGGACTCGTAGGCCCGGGCCGCGCGGCTCCACGGTTCGGGGCCGCTGACCCCGGCCACCCGGCCGGGCGCGCGGACGACGGCGGCCAGCGGGGCGGCGGACCCCAGTTCCGGGCCGGTGCCGGTGCCGGGGTCCGGGCCGGTGCCGGACGGTTCGGGGAGGACGACGATGACGTGCCGGTCGTCGGCCGGGCAGAGCACCACCAGCGCCCGTTTCCCCACCGCCTCCTCGCACTCCCGGGCGACCCGGACGCGCTCCTCGGCGGCCGCGCACTCCACCACGGCCAGCCGGCCGCCGTCCGCGGTGAGCACGCCCGGAGCCAGCGGTTCGGCCGCCCGTACCGCCGCGGCCACCCCTCCGACCATGAGGTACTGCAGGATCGACACGCGCAGCGCCATCTCGGTCCGGCGCAGCCGGCGGCCCGCCGCGCGTCTCTCCAGCGGGTGCCGCAGCAGGCCCAGTTGCCCGGCGGACAGCGCGACCAGGTCGCGCAGCCGGGGCGGCCAGGGTTCGGAGCGGACCGCGGCGAGCACCGGGTGCGGGGCCTCGGCGCCCGTGGCGTACAGCAGGACGTGCCGTTCCCCGGCGGTCAGGGCGGCGGCGTGCGCCCGCCCGTCCCGGACCCGGTCGAGCAGCCGGCCGTGACCGTCCAGCTCCTCCCACTCCTCCTCCCGCTCCCCGGTCCCGGGGCCGATCAGCCGTACCCGGGCGCCGCACTCGTCCGCCAGCTGCCGCAGCAGCCGTCCCGGGTCCTCCCCCTGCCGCTCCAGCCGGGCCGAGAGCCTCAGCAGGCGGTCGCGCTGCTCGACGCCCTCGCGCAGCACCCCGGCCAGCCGCCGCAGTACGAGCGCCTGGAGTTCCGCCGGGCCGCACGGGGAGACGGGCACCAGTACGGGCAGTCCCGCGGCGCGCGCCGCCGCGGCCACCCGCTCCTCCTCCGGTACGGCGCCGCCGTCCCCGGTGGCGAGCGCGACGGCGACCACTCCCCGGCCGGCCAGCGCCCGCAGGGCGGCGGGGAGTTCACCGGGCGGTCCCGCGGCCCCGGCCGGGACGACGGCCAGCGCCTCGTGCGTCCGCGCGGCGGTTCCGGTGCCGTCGCCGGTGCCGGCGGCGGTGCCGGCGGCGGTGCCGGCGATGAGTCGCCAGCGGTCGTCGCACGGCTCCACCCGGCCGATCACCCGCGCGGCGTCCTGCGGTACGCCGGCCGCCCCGCCCAGGTGGCGCAGGACCGGTCCGGCTCCGCCGGTCAGGTCGTACAAGGTCAACATCGCGCCGCTCTCCCCAGCTGGCCGTCCCCGCGCTCCGATACTCACCGACCGCCGGAGCGCGGCCAAATCGGAGCGCCCGCATCCGCTGAGCGGCCGTCAGATCGTAAAAAACGGTGCACGGCCCGTGACCAACCGGTAGGAGTGATCCTACTCTTTGCGTTCACACCGACACGGAGTCAGGGGGCAGGGGAAGTGCATCGGGCAAGCGTACGGAGACCGGGCCGGAGACTGGGGATCGCGGCGATCGTCCTGCTGGTGGTGGGACTGGCCGCCGGAGGAGCGAGCCTGCACCTCCGCGGCGGCTACCTCGACATCACCGTGTCCGGGTCCGCGATGGAGCCGACACACCGGGCGGGGGAGCGGATCGGCGCGGAGCGGATCGACGGCTCCGAGGTCCGCCCCGGCGATGTGGTCCTCTTCCAGGACCTGGCCTGGTACCCGGACGGCAGCCTGGGCCTGGAACGGGTCATCGCCACCGGCGGCGACCGGGTCACCTGCTGTGAGGGGGACCGGATCAGCGTCGACGGCAGGCCGCTCGAGGAGCCCTACGTCCAAGGCGGCGACCCGGTCGGCGTCCCCGGGCTGGAGTTCGACGTGACGGTCCCCGCCGGGCAGCTCTTCCTGGCCGGCGACGACCGTGCCAACTCCTTCGACTCCCGGCTGCGCGCCACCGGCGACCGGCCGGGCACGGTCCCGGCCACCACCGTGCGCGGCCGGGTTCTGGAGAGCCCGGCGGTTCCGCTGCTGCTGACCTCCGGGGCACTGGGCGGGGGCGTGCTCACGGTGATCGGGCTGGCCCTGGGCACGGCCGCGCTGATCGCCCGGCGCCGCGCACAGGACCCGCCCGCCGCGCCGTCCGCCCACCTCCCGGTCGCCGTGTAGGGCGGGGGCGGTCCGCGCCGAGCCTGGGGTCGCCGTCCCCTGGTTCGGCGCGGCCGCACCGGGGACGATGGCGGGCATGGACCTTCCCGAACTCGCCGCGTTCCTGAAGTCCCGGCGCGCCCGGGTCCGGCCCGCCGACGTCGGCCTGCCCGCCGGACCCCGGCGCCGGGTGCCCGGCCTGCGGCGCGAGGAGGCCGCCCAGCTCGCCGGGCTGTCGGCGGACTACTACACCGAGCTGGAGCGCGGCCGCGGCGCCCAGCCCTCGGTCCAGGTGCTGGCCTCCCTCGCCCGGGCGCTGCGCCTGCGCGGCGACGAACGCGACCATCTGTTCCACCTCGCCGGCCGGCCCGTCCCCCCGGCCTCCCACGGTCCGGCGGCCCATGTCCAGCCGGCCCTGCTCGGCCTGCTGGACCGGCTCACCACCACCCCCGCCCAGGTCATCACCGACCTGCACGAGACCCTCGCCCAGAACGCCCTGGCCGTGGCCCTCATCGGCCGGCAGCCGCTGACGCCCGGCCCGGCGGCGAGCTACGCCTACCGCTGGTTCACCGACCCCGCCGCCCGCGCGCTCTACCCGGTGGACGACCACCCGCACCAGTCCCGGGCCTTCGTCTCCGATCTGCGGGCGGTCGCCGCCCGGCGCGGCCATGACGCCCGGGTGAGGTCGATGGTGGCCGAACTGCGGCGGTGCAGCGAGGAGTTCGCCGCCCTGTGGGACACCCACGAGGTCGCCCTGCGCCGCAGGGACCACAAGCGTCTCGTCCACCCCGCGCTGGGAGTGATCGAACTGGACTGCCACAGCCTGTTCAGCGAGGACGGCCGCCAGCGGCTGCTGTGGTTCACCGCCCCGCCCGGCAGCCGGGACGCCGGCCGGCTCGAACTGCTCTCCGTCATCGGCGCCCAGGACATGACCGCCGAGGAGGGCGGCCTCCGCGAGGCGCCCCGCCGCACCGGCCCCGCCGCCCGGGACGGCGCCCCGTAACCCGCCGCAAGCCCGCCGCGGCCGTGCCCCGCGGTGCTTCCGGAATCGAAGACGGCATCCTTCTTTACCGGTTCACCTGTCACTGACATAGTTCCGGCATCCGCTGATGACTTCGAGGCGTCAGCCACCGGAAGGAGCCGGACGATGAGGACGAAACCGCTGGGAGGGACGCTGTTAGCCGCCGCGCTGCTGGCCGTCGCGGGCTGCGGCGGCGGGGGCGCGCCCTCGGCCGGGGACGCGACCGCCCCCGGCGATCCGGCCGAGGTCTCGGGGGACATCACCGTCCTGACGCACCGGACCGACCTCGTCCAGGACGGCACGATGAAGAAGTACGCCGCCGAGTTCAACAGGACCTATCCCAAGGTGAAGGTGAAGTTCGAGGGCATCACCGACTACGAGGGTGAAGTCAAGATCCGCATGAACACGGAGAACTACGGGGACGTGCTGATGATCCCCGGGGTGATCGCCCAGAACGACTACCCCAAGTTCTTCGCGCCGCTGGGCGAGACCGCCGAACTGGAGAAGAAGTACCGCTTCACCGGCAAGACCGACGTGGACGGGAAGACGTACGGCATCGCCAGTTTCGGCACCGTCAACGGCTTCGTCCACAACAAGGCCGTCTGGGAGGAGGCCGGGATCACCGACTGGCCCGCCGCCCCCGGGGAGTTCCTCGCCGCGCTGGAAGCGATCGGGGAGAAGACCGGCGCGGTGCCCTACTACACCAACTTCAAGGACGGCTGGCCGCTGTCCAGCCCCTGGTCCAACAGCGTCGGCTCGGTCAGCTGCGACACGGAGGCCAACGACGCACTCGCCGGCACCGAGGAGCCCTGGACCGAGGGCAGCGACCTGTACGTCATCGACAAGCTGCTCCACGACATCGTCGCGGACGGGCTGACCGAGAAGGACCCGACCACCACCAACTGGGAGAACTCCAAGGGCATGCTCGCCCGGGGCGAGATCGGCACCATGCTGCTGGGCTCCTGGGCGATCACGCAGATGCGGGACGCCGCCGAGCAGGCGGGGACGGACCCGGACGACATCGGGTTCATGCCCTTCCCCGTCGAGCGGGACGGGAGGTTCTGCGCCACGCTGCTCTCCGACTACCAGCAGGCGGTGAACATCCACTCCGACCACAAGTCCGCGGCCCGCGCCTGGATCGACTGGTTCACCGAGGAGTCGGGCTACGCGGAGACGGAGGGCGCGGTCTCGGCCCTGAAGGAGGACCCGATGCCCGAGACCCTCCGCCCCTACGTCGACAACGATGTCGAGTTCATCGAGCGGTCCGAGGCGAGGACCGGCGAGGTCAACACCGTCGACAACGCCTCCGAGATCGGCCTGGCCAAGCCGGACTACCGCAAGAAGCTGGTGGACATCGCCCGCGGCGCACAGGACGGCGATCTGGAGGGCTACTTCGCCGAGCTCAACAAGCGCTGGTCCGAGGCCGTGCGGACGGCCGGCTGACACCCGGCCGCGTGGACCGGGGGCACGGGTGGCGTACGCCTTCGGCCGCCCGTACCCGGTCCCCGCGCTCTCCCGCCTCCCCGCCTCTCCCCTCCTCCTCCCGCTCCCGTGTCCGCGGACGACGACAGGCCGAGACGAAGGGCCGACATGAGCGATACGACAGACACCACCGGCACGGCCGCCGCAGACGGCACGGCCGGCACGACGGACGCCGCCCCGGCGCTCGGTGTCCGCAAGGCGGCCGCCGCGCCGTCCGGCGCCCGCCGGGACCGCTCCCCCACCGCCTCCCCCGCCCCGCCGAGATCCTGGCGCGACCACCCGCTGCACCGCGTCACACCGTGGCTGTTCCTGGCGGTGCCGCTGGCGCTGCTGATCACGTTCACCTACGTCCCCGTGGGCAACATGGTCTTCTACAGCTTCACGGACTGGGACGGGGTGAGCCCGGACCGGAACTTCGTCGGCACCGGCAACTACACCGAGCTGTTCACCCGGCCCGAGCTGTTCCGGGTGTTCTTCGTGAGCTTCTACTACCTGGCCGCCTCGGTGGTGCAGATCGTCCTCGCGCTGTACTTCGCGACGGTGCTGAGCTTCAACGTCCGCTTCCGCAACCTGTTCAAGGGGATCCTGTTCTTCCCGTACCTGGTCAACGGCGTGGCCATCGGCTTCGTCTTCCTCTACTTCTTCCAGGACGGCGGGACGCTGGACTCCCTGCTGTCCTGGTTCGGCGCCGGCACCGACCGCGCCTGGCTGGGCACCCCCGAGTCGGCGAACACCTCACTGGCGGGGGTGTCGGTGTGGCGCTTCATGGGGCTGAACTTCGTGCTGTTCCTCGGCGCGATCCAGTCGATCCCCGGTGAGCTGTACGAGGCGGCGCAGCTCGACGGGGCGAGCCGCTGGCAGCAGTTCCGGTACGTCATCGCGCCGGGCATCAGACCGGTGCTGAGCCTGAGCGTGATCCTGGCGGTCTCCGGCTCGCTGTCGGTGTTCGAGATCCCGTACATCATGACCGGCGGGGCGACGGGGACCGAGACCTTCGTCATCCAGACGGTGAAGCTGGCCTTCCAGTTCAACAAGACGGGGCTGGCCTCGGCCGCGGCCGTCGTCCTGCTGCTGATCATCCTGCTGGTCACCTGGATCCAGCGCCGCATCGTGCCCGACGAGAGGGTGGACCTCGTATGACCCCGGTGACCGCTCCGCCGCCCGCTCCCGCCACCGCCCCCGCCCCTGCCGCCGCCACCCCGCCGCCCCGCGCGCGGCGCCGGTGGCTCGGCCCTACGCTGACCTATCTGTCGCTGGTACTCGCCTGCCTGGTGGTGCTGCTGCCGCTGGTGGTGGTCTTCCTGACCTCGCTGAAGACCTCGAAGGAGGTGACGGGCGGCGGCGACGCGCTGTCCCTGCCCGGCGACTGGCTGAACCTCGGCAACTACGCCACGGCGTTCACCGACGGGCACCTGCTCACCGCGTTCGGGAACACCGCCTTCATCCTGGCCTTCTCGATCACGGGCACGGTGGTGATCGGGTCGATGACGGCGTACGCGATCGACCGCTTCGACTTCCGGTTCCGGAAGCTGGTGGTGGCGCTGTTCCTCGTCGCCACGCTGGTGCCGGGGGTGACCACGCAGGTGGCGACGTTCCAGGTGGTCAACAGCTTCGGGCTGTTCGACACCCGGTGGGCGCCGATCCTGCTCTACATGGGCACCGACATCGTGTCGATCTACGTCTTCCTGCAGTTCGTCCGGGGCATCCCGACCACGCTGGACGAGGCGGCGCGGCTGGACGGCGCGAACACCGTCACGATCTTCTGGCGGATCATCTTCCCGCTGCTGAAGCCGGCGATCGCCACGGTGGTCATCATCAAGGGCATCACCGTCTACAACGACTTCTACATCCCCTTCCTCTACATGCCCTCGCAGGAGCTGGGGACGATGTCCACCGCGCTGTTCCGCTTCAAGGGCCCGTTCGGCGCGCACTGGGAGCACATCTCGGCGGGCGCGATCCTGGTGATCCTGCCGACGCTGCTGCTGTTCCTGTTCCTCCAGCGCTACATCTACAACGGCTTCGCGCGGGGCGCGGTGAAGTGACTCGCGCCCCTGTCCGTCAGTGGTCGAACTGGCCGCGGACGGCGCCGTCGGGGAACTCCTCGTTGTGCAGGTTGAGGTAGAAGTCGGGTGCGTTGGCGGCGATGTGCCCCAGACCGGCGGGGCCCAGTCTGCCCACGGTGCCGCCCAGCGCGAAGACGTTCTCCGGCACCGGCTGGGTGAACAGCGGGAACCGCACCCGGCCGTTGACGCCGGGCCCGCCCTGGTGGACGTGCGCGGCGGTGGGGCTGCCGATGTTCAGCCACGCCACGGAGTAGTCCGCCCGGCCGCCCCGGGGCTGGACGAAGCCGACGCCGTAGCCGTCCAGGTCACCGGCGAACGGCCCGCCGTCCTCGCCGATCTCCTGGAAGCCGCCGGCCAGGGCGCGCAGCTTGCCCGCCGTGAAGACGCCGAGCGGGTTGACCTTCTTCTTCAGGTGCCGGAGCTGGCCGCGCACCGCCCCGCCCGGGAACTCCTCGGTGTGCAGGTTGACGTAGAAGCCGCCGGGGTGGGCGGCGAGTGCCTTCAGCGCCTTGGTGCCCACGGTGACCCGGCCCGCGGCGGAGCGCGCCGTCTTCGGCATGGCCGTGGTGAACAGCGGGATCTTCACGTCACCGTTCCGCCCGGCGCCGCCGACGTGGATGTGGCCCGCGCTCGGCGGCCGGATGCCCTGCCACTTGAGGGCGTAGATCAGCCGCTTGCCCTTGACGGTGATCAGCGCGATCGCCCTGCCCTGGTCGTCGCCGGCGGCGGGCCCGCCGGGATCGCGGACCTCCTGGTCGCCGGTGAGCTTGGCGGCCAGTGAGAACGACGCGCTCTTCGTGGTGCGGAGGGCGCCGGGCGCGGAGGCGGCCGGGGCGGCGGACGCGCCCGGAACGCCTCCCAGCAGTGCGAGGGCGAGCGCCGCGGCCGACAGGGTCAGAAAACGCCTTCTCATGTGTGCGTCCTTCCGGGAGGCCAGGGGTCGGCCGGGCCGCCCCGCACGGGGCGGCCGGTCGTCTCCCTCCACGGACCGGCGCGGCGGACCGCTCAGGCGGGACCGGACTTTGGCGTTTTCGCACCAGCCCTGAGTCACCGGGCGGGAGTCGTGCGTATCCCCGTCGCGACACGGCCGCCGCGACCGGCGGCCGCGCCACGACGGGCACACGGACATCACGGACATGAGGACGGTCGTCATGCGCGCACGCATCACTCTGCTCGTAGCGCCCCTGGTGCTGGTTCTGGCCGCCTGCGGCGGCGGGGACCCCAGCGGCTACGGCTCCGCCGCGAGCGCGCCCCCGCCGGTGTCGGCGGACTCCTCCGGTGTCGGGGCATGGTCCCGGGCCCCGTCCGCGAGCGCCCCGGCGAACGGGGCGGGGGACGGCTCGGCGGACGGCCGGGAGGACGCCGGGAACACCTCGGCCGGTACGTCCGGGGGTGCGTCGGACCGCGACTCCGGCATCGCGCGGAGCAGACGTACCGCGCCGCGCATCGCCGTCCAGGTGGTGGAGTCGGACCTCGGGCGCATCCTGGCGGACTCCTCCGGCCGCACCCTGTACGCCTTCACCAAGGACAAGGACGGTGCGAGCAACTGCGACGCCGACTGCGTCGCGGAGTGGCCGGCGCTGATCAGCCCCGGCGAGGTGACGGCCGGGAAGGGCGTGGACAAGAGCCTGCTCCGCCAGGACCGGCAGGGCGGCGGTATCAGCCAGGCGGTGTACGGCGAGTGGCCGCTGTACTACTACGTCGGGGACGCCGGACCGGGCGAGACCAACGGCCAGGGCCTGGACGACGAGTGGTTCGCCGTGGCCCCCGACGGCAAGCTGGTCCGCACGGACGGCTGAGCCGGGCGGAGAGGCGCCGCAGCGGGGGCCTTCACGGCGAGGACGCCGCAGCCCGTGGGGTGCGGGGACCGGTCCCCGCACCCCACGGGCCGCGGGCGGTGTGGTCGAGGAAATCCGCCCAGGCGGCCGGGGACACGGACAGCGGCTGCCGCCGGATGTCCTTGGAGTCCCGGACGAGGACGGCCTGGAGACGTACGGCCACCTCGACGCAGTTGTCGCCTTCGCTTCCGCTGTAACTGCTCTTGAACCAGCCCTGTTCGTCAGTGGCGCTCATACGCTCCTCGCATCTGTTCCAGCAGGCTCACAGTGGCCCTGCCATCATGGGCCTGCGAGCGCAGGCTGCAATAGCGCTGGAGCAGAACACTCACGTCCTTAGGGGCAGTGAGCAGGTTGCTCGACCTCTGTCCTTCGGTGTAGCCGACCCACCGGTGGTCCGGGGTCTCCGCCAGGTACAGGTGCCCGTCGACTCCGCAGTGGTCCTCCTGGCAGAGAGGCATGATCTGGATCTCGACGTTGCGCCGCCTGCCCATGGCCAGCAAGTGATCGACGACGGCCAGCGTCACCTGATCGCCACCCACATTCCGTTCCAGTACGGCCTGCTCGATGACGAAGCTGAACGCGGTGTTCGGCTTCTGCTCGATGATCCGCTGCCGGTCAAGTCGAGCGGCAGTCTCTCGCTCAAGCTGTTCTTCGGTGACGGGTGGCAGGCGGCGCTCGAAGATTGCCCGGATGTACGCCTCGGGCTGCAGCAGGCCGGGAATCGCCCGGCACTCGTACGCGTACAGCGACAGCGCCTCCTCCTCGACACCCGCCCACTGGTGGAACCAGGAGGCCAGGCCCGTGCGGCGGGTCAGGCTGCGGTAGGCCGCCGTCAGGACGCGGGAGGCGACGTAGCCCAGAGGCTCCTCCGCGCGGGCGGGCAGGTCCTTCGGCGGGTACCGCTTGCCCTGCTCGATCTTGGCGATGTAGTGCGCCGAGTACCGCACCCGCGGGGCGAGCTCCTCCTGCGTCAGATTCGCCTCCTCCCGCAGCACCTTCAGCACCGCGCCGAACGTCCTGAGGCTGTCCGACACCTCCGCCTCACCGCTCGGACGGCCCTTCGCTCCGCCACCGCCGTTCCTGGCGCCGTCGTCGTTGTCCGCCGTCATGGCAGCCGCCTCCCCGTACCTCTGCGCGTCACATGGCGTGCCTTCCCCACTGCTCAACGTGACAGACTCGTCATCGTCACACCATGTGACCAACCCAGTCCGCACCGCCCACCCGCACAGCACGGCCTATACCAGTGGCGCCCCTGCCGCCCCGGGCCGGAGAAGGGCGGGGCAGCAGGGGGGTGCTGCTGGTCACGGGCGCTGGGAGTGGGGAAGCGCGGCCGACCCGGCTCGTACGCCGGGCCGCGCACCGGCGCGGCGTGGAGGGCCGGGGAGCCGGGACGGTTCAGGAGGGGCGGAACGCTTCCTCGCCTTCACCACCCCCGCCGCGAGCCTCATATGCCACCGTCGGCTCACCGGCTGAACAACGGCTTACAGCTGGTCTCCCGCGGCGGCTGGTTCCGGAGGATGCGGCCCGCCGCCGTCCTTGACGTCCTGCTCGCAGGTTCGTCCTTTGTAGGACTGGTCATTGGGCACCAACAGCACTCCGGCAACCTGCTCGGGGTGTTCGACGGCGAGCCAGTCGTCGCCCGTGTGGGCACCGTCCGGCCCGAATGCCTGGGACAGGTAAACCGTCTGACACCCCAACGCCACGCGCTCCTTGTCGACCGCGCAGGCATCCAGTGCGGGGTCGGGTGTCTCTCTGGCGCTGTCGAAGCGGTAGTGGAAGTGAACCCGGTCACCTTCGGAGGGCACCTGCGGGTGGGGCTCCAGGCGCCAGTCAACGACCTCGGCGGTGACGCCGAGAGGCCGCCCGGAGACGTCCTCGACCTGCACCCTGACACCGGCCTCACCACGCTCCGCCGTCGTGTCGGTGCAGTTCCAGTAGAGAGAACAGCCGGACAGGGCGAGAATCACCAGAGCCGACGGAGCACCGGCAAGTATCCGTGCAGGGAACACCGAGACGACCTCCGGTCGGAGTGGGGCGGAGCAGTGTATCCCGGGGCATGGCAACCGCGGTTGACAGCGACGAGCGCCTGCGGTCAGTGAGTCCTCTTCTTCGTCGCCGTCGCCGCCGGAACCGCGACGAAGGGGCCCGGCGCGTCACGGCGGCGGCCTCCTCGGAGGCTGTCCGCCACGGGGCTCCGAGTGCACCGCCCGATCCGGGCGCGGCGCGCAGGAGGCCCCGCCGGGCGGCGGGGCCTCCGCTCGGGCGCGGGGCGCGGCTTCGTGGCCCGCGGTTCCGGCGCCGCGGGCGGTCAGGTGCGGGTCCACCGCTGGTTCGGCTGATCGTTGCAGTGCCACGTCGTGATGCTGGTGCCGTTGGACCGCCCGTGCCACACGTCGAGACAGTGGCCGGAGTTCTCGGCCACGAGTTCGCCCTTGGCGCTCAGCCGGAACCGCTGGCCCTGTGTGCCGTTGCACTCCCAGAGCTGCACCACGGCCTCGGTCGACTGCGAACCGTTCTGGATGTCCAGGCACTGGTCGCCGATCCGCACGGTGCCGTCGCCGGGGAACCGCCACTTCTGCGCCTGGGAGCCGTCGCAGTCCCAGACGACCAGCCTCGCCCCCTGCTTTCCGTCGCCCGCGCTCAGGCACTTGCCGGTGTCGGCGCTGACGACCCGGAACGTCCTGGTCTCGGGCTTGGCCGGGGGCTTGGTCGCGGTCTTCCGCGTCACGACCACCTTCTTCTTCTGAGCCTCCTTGGAGGGTGTCTCCTTGTCCGGCCCGGCACCGGCCGGCGGCACGGCCCGCTTGGTCACCGTTCCGGCCGACGGTGTTTCCGAGGGCTTGGCCGCCGAGGGCTTCGCGTCCGGCGTGGCGGGCGCGTAGGTGGCCGGAGGGCGCCGCGGCCCGTCGTCGCCGAGCGAGGTGTCGGCGCTGTCGGCGACCGCGACGGTGTCCTTCTTCTCCTCGTCGGATCCGTTGTTGACCATGATCAGCAGCGGGATCGCGATGAGGACCGAGCCCGCTATGCCGGCCGCGGCCAGCATCGGCTTCTTCGGGCTGCCGGGCGGGGAGGCGCCGTTCCCGGCGGCAGCGCCCGTGCCGAGCGGCGCGGCGGGTACGGCGGCCGAGGCGGCCACCGCGGCGGCGGCCGGCTCGGCGGTTGCGGCGGTGCTCCGGTCCTGGGCCGGGGTCCGGCCCTGCGCCGAGGCCGGGGTGGTGGCCGGGGTGGTGGCGGCCTCCGGAGCCGTCTTCGGCTCCTTCGTCGGTTCGGTCTCCGGCTCCGGCTCCGGCTCCGGAGCCGCTGCGGCCGCATCCGGGGTCTTCGCCGCCGAGGCGGCTGCCGGGGCGGTCCGCTCGTCCGGCGCGGTGCCGGGGCGCACCGCCTTGTCCGCGTTCCCCGCCTCCGGCGTCCGGGCCTGGGCGGACGGGGTCAATGCCTGTCCCGGGTCCGCGGCCACGGAAGGCAGCGCGACCGCCCGGCGGACGGACGAGTCGTTCTCCGGAGGACCCGAGGAGGCTCGCGTCTCCCTGTCCCTGGAACGCTCCTGGCGAGGCATCACGTGTCTCCTTGTTCGTGCTGTCGCGTGTCCCCGGCTGCCGGGGACGGACCGCGGAGGGCCGTATGGCCTCCCGGCCGCCGGACGTACGTGCCGACGCGGTGTTCCGGCCGTCGCCGGCCTCGTCCGGCGGGCGGGCCCCGCGGAAGTCCCCCGGCCTGTCGGATGCCGTCACGCCGCTGTCGGTTCTCCTCCGGCCCGTGGTCTTCCCCGTCCGGCGGGTCCGGAGAGGGCGGCCGGGCCTTGCCCGCCGGCACGGGCCGCGGTTCCGCCGCGGTTCCGTGTGCGGAGGGGACAGAAGAATATGCGGCAGGCAGATGTGAGGCACCGTCGGCCTTCCCGTGGCCCGTGCCGGGGCCGTTTCCGTCCGGCCGAACCGGCGGGGCGCGGCGGGTGGTTGATCAGCGGGCCGGGTTCCTCCCGGACGGGCACGGACGGCCGTTCGTACGCCACCGCGTCCCGGCGTCCTGTGGTGGCGAGCGGTGTACGACCACCGGACCAGGTCTTCGGTGGCACTCCGGCCGGGCCCGGGGGCCGATTCGCCGGGCCCGGGCGACGGCATAGCGTCACAGCATGCGTATAGGACTGCTTGGCACCGGCAACGTCGCCCGGGCACTGGCCCGCGCCTGGAGCGCCGCGGGGCACGACGTGCTCCTCGGCTCGCGCCGGCCCGGGGAGCGGACGGATCTCGGTCTCCCCGTGGCGGGTCTGGAGGAGACGGCCGCCCACGCGGAGGTGCTCGTCAACGCCACTCCGGGGACCGTCTCCGTGGAACTGCTGCGCTCCATCGGGGCACCGGCGCTGGCCGGCACCCCGCTGATCGACGTCGGGGTCGGCCTCTCCGACGACTTCACCGAGCTCGCCCATCCCAACAGCAGCCTGGGTGAGCAGATCCAGCAGGCCTTCCCCCTCACCCCCGTCGTCAAGACGCTGTGCACCATGGACTCCACCGCGATGACCGACCCCGGCGGTCTCGAAGGCCCGAGCACCGTCTTCCTCTCCGGTGACGACGCCGAGGCCAAACGGACCACCGGCCGGCTGCTCACCGATCTCGGCTGGCCCGCCTCGTCCCAGCTGGACATCGGCGGCATCACCACCGCGCGGGGGCAGGAGCACTTCGCGCTGCTCTTCATGGCCATCGCGGACGGTCTGGGTTCCCACACGTTCAACATCAACGTGGTCGCCCGTCCCGGTACCCGGTAGGGGGCGGCGGGTGCCCGGGCCGGGCGTACGTGCCGCCGGTGCGCCCCGGCGACACGTGCGCCCGGCGGTCGCGGGGTCCGCCCGTGCCCGTGGGTCCCGCCGGTGGACGGGCCGGCGGGAGTCAGTGCGGCCGGCGGCCGGGACACGGGGCGTTCAGCGTTCGTTGCCCGCGCGCAGCCAGGCGAGGTACTCGGCGGCGGCGCGGTCGGTGTCGTAGGCGGGCCGGTAGCCGGTGTCCTCCCGGAGGCGGGTGATGTCGAGGTGGGTCCGTGAGGCGGTGCCGCCGGTGGGCAGGTCGATCCGGGCGTCGGGGACGGTCTTCCGGATCGCGGCGATGATCTCGGCGTTGGTCGTGGCCCGGCCGGAGCCGATGTTGTAGGTGCGGTGGTCGAGGTGGTCCGCGAGCTGGAGGAGGGCGATGGCCCGGCCGGTGTCCTTGACGTAGCACAGGTCGATGGCGTCCTCCGCGTACGCGGGCCGGCCGAGGAGGGAGAGGTCCGGCTCGGTGCCGAGGGCGGCGGCGCGGACGAGTTCGGGGGCGGCGAAGAACAGCGGGCCGTGGGGGTCGCGCGGTCCCCAGGTGGCGGAGATGCGGTAGTTGACGACCTCGACGCCGGTGGCGTCGGCCAGATGGCCGCCCAGCAGCTCGCCGATCTTCTTGAAGGTGGGGATCGGATGGGGCGCGGTCACGGGCAGGGGCAGGTCCTCGCCGAGCGCGCCCTCGGCGGTGACGCCGCTGTACACGCCGATCGTGCTGGCGACGCCCACCCGCGTCACCCCCCAGGCGCGGGCGGCCTCGAAGACGTTGAACAGGCCGTCGAGCGCCTTGCGGGTCTGCTCGACGGGCCGGCCGGGGTCGGGCGGCCAGGGCATCGAGCCCGCGAGGTGCACGATGCCGGTGACCTTGTGGCGGGCACCGACGTCGAGCAGTGCCGTCAGGTCGGTGATGTCGGCCCGCTCCACCACCGTCCGGGTGCCGGCGAGGTCGGCCGGCACCTCGGCCGTCCGGCGCTGGACCAGCAGGCAGTCCTCACCCAGGTCCGAAAGGGCCCGCACGGTGTGGGAGCCGATGAAGCCGAGACCTCCGGTGACCAGGATCATTGCGTGACTCTTCTCGTGTCTGACCGGCCGCCGACCGGCCGCCCGGTCTCGGGCGTTCGGCGGCGGGCGCGGTGGAAGGGAGTACCCGCCCCGGCTTCCAGCCGAAACGGATCGTTGTTCCGGTAGCTTACGGAACAGCGTTCCGCTTTTCAAGGGGAGAGAGGAACGGAGCCGCTGCGCACCGGCTTCTTGCCGGAACGGCAACGGATTTCGGGGCCGCGGGAAGGACGCAGCAGGATGGGCACCGGCGCGGCCGGAGCGGCGACAGCGGGCTCCGGGCCGTTCCGTTCGCCGACAACGGCCGGCACCGGCCGTCCGCACCGTGGAGGATTCATGCAGCGCACGCCCAACCCCGGCCCCGTCCACCGGCTGGTGCCCTCACCCGCCGGCCGCGTCCACCTGGTCGAGCAGGGCAGCGGACCGCTGGTCCTGCTCGTGCACGGGTTCCCGGAGTCCTGGTACTCCTGGCGCCACCAGCTGCCCGCGCTGGCCGAGGCGGGCTACCGCGCGGTGGCCGTCGACGTCCGCGGCTACGGGCGCTCCTCCCGGCCCGAGGCCGTGGAGGCGTACCGGATGCTCGACCTGGTGGCGGACAACGCCGCCGTGGTGCAGGCCCTGGGCGAGCAGAGCGCGGTGATCGTCGGACACGACTGGGGCTCGCCGATCGCGGCCACCTCCGCCCTGCTGCGACCCGAGACCTTCCGCGCGGTCGGACTGCTCAGCGTCCCCTACACCCCGCCCGGCGGGCCGAGGCCCACCGAGGTCTTCGCACGGATGGGCGGGGACGAGGAGTTCTACATCTCCTACTTCCAGCGGCCGGGCCGCGCCGAGGCCGAGATCGAGCCGGACGTACGCGGCTGGCTGGGCGGCCTCTACGCCGCGCTGTCCGCCGACACCATGCCCCCGCCCGGCGCCCCGCACCCGTACTTCGTCAGCCCCGGCGGCACGATGCGCGACCGCGCCCCCGCCGACGGCCGGCTTCCGGCCTGGCTGACCGAGGACGATCTCGACGTCTACGCCGGGGAGTTCGAGCGCACCGGCCTGACCGGTGCCCTGAACCGCTACCGCAACATGGACCGGGACTGGGAGGACCTGGCCGACCACGCCGGAGCCCCGATCACCCAGCCGTCGCTGTTCATCGGCGGCTCCCTGGACGCCTCGACCACCTGGCTGGCCAAGGCCATGGCGGCGTACCCCACCACCCTGCCCAACCTCGCCGGCTCACACGTCCTGGACGGCTGCGGCCACTTCGTCCAGCAGGAGCGCCCCGAGGAGACCAACCGGCTCCTGATCGACTGGCTCGACTCCCTCACGCTCTGAGTCACGGCCCCGCGTACCGGCGGCGCCGGGGTGTCCGACGAGGCGGCGGACGCGTCCGGCACGGCGGACCGTCCGTACGCCGCCGCGGCCCGGCCGGTACGCGGGGCCGCATGACACATCCGGCGGACGCCCGGCCCTCCGCCGCCCCCGTACGCACCTGCGTCCAGCACTTCAGCGCCGCCCGGCGCGGCGCCCGCCTCGCCCGCCTGCCGGCCGTCGAGCGGCTCGACTCCCGGGGCATCCCCTACGGCGGCGAGCCGTCCGCCACCGCCGCCCTGGTGGTGGCGGAGCCGGCCGCCAACGCCGTCACCCACGGCCGCGTACCGGGCCGGGACTTCGAGGTGCGGCCGGCGCTGGCCGCGGGCACCCTGCGTGCCGCCGTCCTCGCTCAGCCCTCCGGCCGTGAGAAGGCCGGCCGCGGATCCCGCCGATCAGCGCACGGCTGTTGCGCAGGGCCGCCCGCATCCCCTCGCCGGGCGCGGTGTTCGCCCGCTGGTGCAGGACGGCGCCCAGCATCAGGCGGTTCTCGTCACCGACGCGGACATCATCAGGATCGGCCCCGCGCTGGTCTCCCTGATCCGGCGGCACAGCCCGATGCCGTCCAGGCCCGGCAGCATCACGTCGAGCAGCAGCAGGTCGTAGCGGTCCTCCCGGAACCGTTCGAGTCCCGTCAGCCCGTCGCCCGCCACGTCCACGCGGTAGCCGTACCGCTCCAGGGCCATCGCGACGGATCTGCGGATCACCTCGTCGTCCTCGACGAGGAGGATTCTGACGGGAGCGGGGTCAGACATGCGCGTCCACCGGGTGCGGTACCGGTCGGCCCTCCGGTCGGCCCTCCATCATGCCCCGCCGGACGGTGGACCGTGCGTGGCCGAGAGCCGCTGCCCGACCGCGGGGGTGCGGCTCAGCAGGACCGATACACGGCCGATACACGGCCGCGCGGCCCCGGACACGCAGTCGCGCCGCCGCGGCCGCGGGATCGAGCGTGCCGTGAGGCATCCGCGCCGCCGCCGCGGACCGGCGCTCCTCGGCGCTCGGCGGTCCCCGGGCCAGTTCCGGGGCTCCTTCCGCGAGACCGTCCGGTGGGTCTTCCGGCAGGTCCGGAAGGCGGTGGCCCAGATGTCCGGTGGGGTGCCGCCGGCCCCGTCCGGGCCGGCGCCCGGTGTCGGCGGGAAGGACGCGGAACCGCCCGCGCGACCGGACGCGTTCCTGTCACCGTCGCGCCACGCACCGAGTTCGCCCGGGGCGGCGAGACAGCCGTACACCGCCCCACCGGGGAGTCCCGCCCCGGCGCTCCAGGGCACGGGTGCCCGTTCCGTGCCGTTCCGTCGGTGCTCCGGGGGTGTGCTACCTACCGCCGCCAGCCGGGCCCCTGCCCCTCGCTTGCGCCGGAGCGGCCGGGCCTCCACCGGCCGGGGAGACGGCGCGTGAGTCGCTCGGGCCCGTGGAATACGGGGTCTGGGCGAGGGACCTGAGCCCTTCGGGGCCGAGCGGTGTGCCGGGGACGGAAACGACCGAGGCCCGTCTGGAGGAGGACGCGGAAGACACCGGGCTCACCGGCGACGGTGCGGTGCTGTTCGGGTTCTCGGCCGGTCCGTCGCCCTGGGACGACAGGGACGACCGGGGGCTGTTCTGGGACAGCCAGTACTGCGCCAGAGCCGCGTCGTATTCGTGGCCGGACCTGCCCGGCCCGTCCGGCGCGGTGGCGCTCACCCTCGTGGTGGACGGCTCCGGCGTGCTCGTCTCCGAGGAGCCTCGCAGCGACGGTGCCTCGCGTTCGAAGGTGGACGCGGAGAACCTCTCCCGGATCTCCTCCCCCTCCCGCCGTATCGACGCCGACACCTCCCCCCTGACGATCTCCTCCGGCAGGTCGAGCCGGGGCGGCGCGGAACCGGCCACCGCGCTCCGCCGGCTCTCCTCCGGTGTGCCGGGCCGCTGCTCGGCGGGGGCGGTCTTCAACAGCTCCCTCTCGTATGCCCTGTTGGCGTACTCTCCGACTCTCGGCAGCAGACCGGCGTTGTATGCGCTCCCCAGCCCATCGCTTTTCCTGATCCCGTTCAGGAGCGCGTCCTCGAAGGCCTCGCGCGCCTTTTTCGGCAGGGCATCGACCTGGGCTTCGAGCCTGTCGAGCCTCGCCGCCCTTCTCTCCTCGCGTGAGGGCTCCCCGCGCGCCGGCTCCGCGGAGAAGGGCGGCACGTACTGCCCGGACATCCCGGGCTGCCAGGGCATCTCCTGCTGCCCGTGCGTCCCCGGCTGTCCGGACCCCGGCCGGCCCTCGCCCGGACCGGGGCCGCCGCTCCCCTCTCCACCGGCGGAGGGGGCGCCCCTCCCGCGCGACCGCAGCCGCCTCGCGAAACGGCGGAACGCCTCCAACAGCGTCCGCGCCGGACCGTCGTCGCCCGGCCCTCTTTCCGCCTTGAGCAGCCGTCGCGCCAGCCTTCTGGCCCGTAGCCCCTGCCCGGCCTCCCGTATCCGGCGCGGCTCCTCCCGCGCCCACTCTCCCGCCCGCCGCATCCCCCGGGGCGCTCGCTGCGCCCGGGTCAGCCGGTTCCTGTCGTCCCGGGGACGCGTGTCGGCGTCGGCCATGGTGTCCCTCTCTCCCGGTCGGAGGCGCTGACGCGGGGAACAACGGGCCGCCGGGACGGACGGTTCAACGCACGGCGCACTCCTCGTCGCCCGCGTGTGCCCCGGCGTCCTCGGCGTCCAGTTCGTACAGGCTCGCGCGCGTGTCGTCGGCCTCCGCCAGCAGCACGAGCGCCCTGGACCAGGCCGCGCGGGCCGCGTCGCGGTCGCCGTCGGCCCGGTGCGAGGCTCCGAGGTGCCGCAGGACGTCGGCTTCGAGGTAGCGGTCCCCGATCTCCCGGAACAGTTCCAGCGCGCGTGTCCGGTACCGCAGTGCCTGGTCGGTGCGGCCGAGCTGGGTGTGGGCGAAGCCCAGCCCGCACAGGGCGTACGCCTGGCCGGCCCGGTCGCCGGTGGCCCGTGCGGCATTCAGCGCGGCGCTGTTGATCTCCGTGAGGTCGTGCCAGAAGCCGAGGCGGTTGAAGTACACGTCCAGGGCGCAGGCGGTGCGCCAGGCGTGGTCGTCGAAGCCGTGGGCGGCGGCGTGCCCGACGATCGCCCGCAGAACGTACCGCTCCGTGCGCGGCCACGGGGTGGCGCCCTTCCGGTCGTCGAACCGGAGCGGCGCGCTGCCCGTTGTGCCCGGCGGCAGCGGCCGTACCTGCTCGGTGTCGCGGGCGTTGTCCAGCACGATCAGGGCGCGGCGGTCGGCGAGGACGCTGCGGTAGAGGGCGGCCCGCGCGTCGAGGCCGTCCGGGACGGAGTTCGGGGCCACCCCCAGCGCGACGAGGAACGCCGTGAGCGCGTCGGAGGGATCCATCACGGAGCCGTCCCGGTCGTATCCGCGCAGGTTCACGTAGAGGCTGCCGCCGGGGAAACGGTGGGCGACCCGGTGGGCCCGGTGCACGGCCAGGGTGGTCTTGCCGGCGCCGGCCATTCCGTCGATGAGGGCGACCACGGCCGTACGCGGGTGCCCCTCGTCGGGCAGGAGCCCGGCCACCCGCTCGAGTTCGGCCCGCCGTCCGGTGAACGTCGACAGGTCGGCGGGCAGTTGGGAGGGCCGTACCGTCCTCGGCGGGCGAGCCGGCGCCCGGCCCGGTTCACCTGGTCCTCGAACCGGTCGAGATCGCTGGAGACCATGCCGGTCTCCACGGCGTATCCGTCCCCGACGGACAGCACGGTCCGGGGTGGCCGCCCCGGGGCCCGGCCGGGCTCCAGCAGCCTGCGCAGGCGCGAGACGTAGGCGCGCAGCACCGGGACGGCGCCGGGCGGCGGGTCGGCACCCCATACGCCGTCGACCAGGTCGTCGAGGCCGGCCGGCCGTCCCCGGCGCAGCAGCAGTGCGAGAACGGCCCACTGCTGAGGTGTCCCGAGCGCCAGTTCCGTGTCACCGAGCCAGGCCCGCAGCGGCCCGAGTAACGAGATGCGAACGGGGTGCGCGGCCGGGTGATCAGAAGCCTCCACGGTCCGGACCTTAGGCGATCAGCACGGGTGGGTGTCGGCGCGTACCGGCTCGCCCCGCGCGCCGCTGTGCGCCGGAACCCCTGTCGACCAGGGGTCCCGGCAGGGGTTCCGGCGGTCGGCTCAGGCGGGGAATGTGACGGAGTGCACGTTTGTGCGGAGGGCGGCACCGGCCGGACGGGGCGGGCCGGCCGGCCACCACCGCTCCCGGCGCGGTTCCGGTGTGCCGTGCACACCGGAACCGTTCACACCGTGAACCTGACGGCTTTGAGCCAGCGGGAGTCGCTGAGCGTGCCGCCGAAGATGTAGCTGCCGGGTTCGGCGCACTTCAGACCCAGCCATCCCCGGGTGTGGACGTGGGCGTTCTGGCAGACCGAACCCTCGCCGACGTGGATGGCGAAGCCCAGCATGTGCGGAGCGCCCTTCTCGGTGACGTTGATGTAGTTGTCCAGGCCGTCGACCGCACTGGGCCAGGGCGTCCGCCACCAGCCTTTCTTGTGGAGGAAGGCGTTGGCGGCCGTGCCCTTCGTGCCGGACACCGCGATGTTGAGGGACCTGATCTTCTTGTCCCCCTTCACTGCGCCGGCCGTGGCTCCGTCGCACACCGGTTTCTGCCAGCCGCCGCGCTCGAAGTGGACGCGGTAGCAGATGTGCCGTCCCGGTTCCCTGGCCGCCAGCTTCGAGACGGCGGTCGCCGCGGTCTCCTGCGCGGGCTTGGCCGGCTTCGGTTTCTGTACGGGCTTGGCCGGCTTCGGTTTCTGCGCGGCGCGCGGCCGGGCGGGTGCCGAGGAGGAGGGGGAGCGCGAAGCCGAGGCCGATGGCGAGGAGGACGGCGACGGTGAGGAGGACGGCGAGGGCGACGCCGACGGCGATGTGCTGCGGAACTCGGGGGCGGGCGGCGGGGGCTGGAGGTTCATCGGGGAACTGTCCGTGCCGCTGCCCGCTCCGGTGGTCCGGTCCGCCTTCCCGTCGCCTGCCGCTCCGGCGCTGCCCAGCGCCACCAGCGAGCCGACGACGAGTACCGCCACCGCGACGCCCACCGATCCGACGACCAGGGGCCTCCGGAGCAGTCCGGGCGGCTCGTACTCGTCGTCGGACTGGGGCAGTGCCTTTCCGCGGCCGGGGCTCCGGCCGGGGACCGGGCCGAGAGCCGGGGGCGTGACCCGCGGTCCCGCGGGCCGCGGCGGCACGCCCACCCCGTCGTCGTGCCCGACGGCGTCACCGGCCCCGGAGAGGTCCGCGGGATCCGCGGGGAGCGCAGGACCCGCGGACTCGGCGGGCCTGTCCGGCCCTTCCTCCTCGTAATGCTGCTCCAGCAGTGTGCTGGAGCCGTCCGTCGCGACCTCGACGATCGCCACGTACCCCGCGGACGGGTCGGAGATGGCCGCCGTCACCGGGGCGTCCCTGCTGCGCGCGTAGCCGTGCAGTGTGTCGAGGATGGCGACGTCGACCGACTCGCCCTCCACCACCGGCACGGGCACGCCGTCAACGACGGCGGAGCCGTCACCGGAGATGATCACGGCGAGGTGGGAGGACGGCTCGGACTTCCCGCCGTCCGGCCCCGGCCGGCCGGGTTCCGCCACCTCCCCGGACGCGGGGGGACCGTCCTCCGTGCCCGGCCTGTCCGCTTCTTCACCCAGGCTCATGCCCATCCCTTTCGCTGCGCTGTCGGCCGCCAGCCGACGGACGGCCTCGTGCGGGTCCGCCGCGGCTCCGAACGGTCATGGACCGGACGGCGCGGCGGTGCCCGCGCACCGCAACGGGCAGCGGGGGGAAACGGTTCAACTCCCCGGCTCCACCGCCGTGGCGCACGCGACGGCGGCCCGTTCGGCACGAGCTCGATATGACCGCCGGTAACCCCGCGGATTGCCCCGAAGCTGTCGCCGTACCGGGAAGACAGGGCAGCGTTCGCCGGTACGGAAGGGCACATTCCGCGTGGGCGGCGGTATCGAGGGCGTCCGTCAGTAAAGTCGCAGGAGTGAATACGTCCCACGAAGACTCCATCCGCTTCGCCGTGCTGGGGCCGGTCCGGGCGTGGCGCGGCGAACAGGAACTGGACCTCGGTTCGCCGCAACAGCGAGTGGTACTGACGGCACTGCTGCTACGGCGCGGGCGCCCCGTCATGATCAGGGAACTCGTCGACGCCGTCTGGGGCGAGAGGCCGCCGGCGGCCGCCGTCTCCGTCCTGCGCACCTACGTGTCGCGGTTACGCAGGGCCCTGGAGCCCGGCCGTGGCACGGCCGGAGCGGCGCGCGTGATCGTCTCGGTCACGGACGGATACCTGGTCCGCGTCCCCGACGACGCGCTGGACCTGGGCCTGTTCGAGCGGCGGGTCGCCGAGGCGAGGAAGCTGCGTGCCGCGGGCGAGGAGTCCGCCGCCGCGGACCTGCTGCACGCGGCGCTCGGCACATGGCAGGGCACACCGCTCGCCGGGCTCTCCGGACCGCTGGCCGAGACCGAGCGCGCCCGGTTGGACGAGGAGCGGCTGACCACGCTGGAGACCCGGCTGGACCTCGACATCCAGCTGGGGCGCCACCGCGAAGTGATCGCCGAGCTGGCCTCGCTGGCCGGTGATCACCCGCTGCGGGAGCAGCTGTGCCTCCTGCTCATGCTGGCCCTGTACCGATCCGGGCGGCAGGCCGAGGCGCTGGCGGCCTACCGCGGGGCACGCGGCGTCCTGGTGGCCGAACTGGGTATCGAACCCGGCGCGCCCCTGCGGGAGTTGCACGACCTCATCCTGGCGGCCGACCCGTCGCTGACCCCCTCTCCGACGCACGAGCCGGCGGACCCGCCGCCGGACACCCCGGACACCCGGCCCGGCGGACGCCCCGGTTGCTCGGCCCGCCCGGCACAACTGCCCGCCGATCTGCCCACCTTCACCGGCCGGCACGACGAACTCGACCGGACCCGCGCCCTGCTGTCCGAGACCGGCGACCCTCCGAGCACCGTGGTGATCAGCGCGATCGGCGGCATGGCCGGCATCGGCAAGACGGCCCTGGCGGTGCGCTGGGCCCACGAGGTCGCCGACCGCTTCCCCGACGGACAGCTCTACGTCAACCTGCGCGGTTTCGACCCGACCGGCTCGGTCGTGGCGCCGGAGGAGGCCATCCGCGCCTTCCTGGGCGCGCTCGGTGTCCCCGCGCAGCGGATCCCCACCCAGCTGGACGCCCTGGCGGCGCTGTACCGCACTCTGCTCGCCGACCGGCGGGTACTGATACTCCTCGACAACGCCCGCGACACCGACCAGGTCCGCCCGCTGCTGCCCGGCTCCCCCGGCTGCCTGGTCATCGTCACCAGCCGCAACCAGCTCACCGGCCTGGTCGCCGGCGACGGGGCACATCCGCTGACACTGAATCCGCTGACACCCGCCGAGGCACAGGAGTTCCTGGCCCGCCGCCTCGGCGCCGCACGGCCGGCGGCGGAACCGCGGGCAGCGGAGGCGATCATCGCGCACTGCGCCCGGCTGCCCCTCGCGCTGGCCATCGTCTCCGCCCGGGCCGCCGCCCATCCCGGCTTCCCGCTAAGCGCCATCGCCGACGAACTGCGCGACAGCCACGGCAGTCTCGACGCCTTCGCGGGCGGCGAGCTCAGTGCCGACATACGAGCTGTCTTCTCCTGGTCCTACCACTCCCTGTCCGCCCCGGCCGCCAGGCTGTTCCGCCTGCTGGGCCTGCACTCCGGCCCGTGCGTCTCCGCACCCGCCGCGGCCGCCCTCGCCGGGCTCCCCCTCCGGGAGACCCGCGGCCTGCTCGTCGAACTGACGCGTGCGCACCTGCTCACCGAGCACCTGCCCGGCCGCTACACGCTGCACGACCTGCTGCGCTTCTACGCCGCCGAACGCGTCCGCGACGAGGAGGCACCGCAGGAGCGGGACGGGGCCGTCGAACGGCTCCTAGCCTGGTACCTGCACACCGCGGACGCCACCTATCCGTTCCTCACCCCGCACCGCCGGCGGGTCCCCCTCGAACCGCCGCCCCCCGGCTGCCATCCCCTGACGTTCACCGCGCACGACCAGGCCCTGAACTGGTGCGAGACCGAACGGCTCAACCTCGTCGCCGCGGTGCACCAGGCCGCCGCCGGCGGGCAGCCGGGTATCGCGTGGCGGCTGCCCGCCGTCCTGTGGGGATTCTTCTACGTCCGCAGCCACCTGCACGACTGGCTCGACACCACCAGGACGGGCCTCGCGGCCGCCCGTGGGGCCCACGACCGGGTGGGCGAGGCCCGGGCACTCGCGGACCGGAGCAACGCTCTGAACCTCGCGGGCCGGCACGACGAGTCCATCGACCACCTTCACCAGGCGCTGGCCCTCTGCCGGAGACTGGGGGACACGGTGGGCAGGACGGCGGCCCTGGGCAACCTGGGCGACGCCTACCAGCGGGCCGGGCGCCTCCGCAAGGCTGTCGAGTACCACCGCCGGTCGCTGGCCATCGACCGGATCACCGGCAACGTCTGGGGGCTGGGAATCGGCCTGGCCAATCTGGGCGACACCTACCAGCGGCTCGGCCGGTTCGACGAAGCCGCCGGCTGCCTGGAGGAGGCGCTGACCGTCCTGCGCGCCAGCGGCAACCGCTGGGTCGAGGGCGTCACGCTCGACATTCTCGGCACGGTCCGGCACCGGCTCGGCCGTCATGACGACGCGGTCGGGGACTACCGCCGGGCGCTGGAGGCGCACCGGGACGTCGGCAACCGGTGGGGAGAGGGCCACACCCTGGGCCATCTGGGTGAGGTCCTGCTGGCCGCCGGCCGGCCGGAGCAGGCCCACACGAGCTGGCGGCAGGCCCTGGCGATCTTCGAGGAGCTCGACCACCCGGACGCCGGGAAGGTCCGGGAGAGCCTTCGCCGTCTGGACGGACGTACGCCCGACACGCGGCCGGTCCCGGTTTCTCCCTGAAAGGTGGCCTCCGCGACCGGGACGCGACGCCCGGGCACGTCCCCGCGCGGTCACCGGGCGAGCACCTGCACGCGGGTGCGCCTTCCTCCGGGGGCCCGCCGTGACCCCGGACGGATCACGGCGGATCCGGCCCGGCCGCGGGAGGCGGTGGAGGAGTTTCTCCCCCTCGTTTCCCCGAAGGCCCTTCGCACCCCCGCGCACGGGCGTCAGTCCGCTTCTCGGTAGGTGCGGCCGCCGGCGTTGACGGTCGCCCCGTCGTAGAGACCGGTCGGGCTGGTCTCGGTGGACAGGGCGAACCACGCGTAGCGCTCCACGAAGTCCAGGCCCTCCAGCATCTCCGTCGACGAGGCGATGAAGGCGGTCTGCTCCTGCTCGCTCGGGTAGCGAGGGGTTTCCCGGGAGAAGTCGATGAGGGCGTACTCGGTCAGCCAGACCGGCTTGCCGTAGCGGTCGTGGACGGCCTGCAGGTAGTCGCGCAGCTGACCGACGGCGGCCGGGCCGAAGTCGGCGCCGTACCAGTGCAGGGGGATGAAGTCGACGCGCAGGCCGCGTTCGGCGGCCCCTGTCATGAAGCGGTCCAGCCAGCCGCCGGGGACCTCGGCGCCGGTGGCGACCGCCGGGGCGCCCAGGCGCAGGCCGGTCCGCTCCAGCCGGGGCCACAGATCCAGCGCCTGCTCGGGGCTCATGCCGGCCTGGGCGGGTGAGTCGGGCTCGTTGAAGCCGAGGAGGTGCGTGCCCTCCCGGGCCGCCCGGTCCAGTTCGGCGTCGGTGACCGAGCCGGGGCCCCAGATCATCGGGACGTACTCGACGCCCTCCGGCTTCGCGACCTCGCCGGTGGAGGAGGTCCAGTTGTAGTACCAGGACGCGCCGGAGTCGGCCAGCGCCCGGGCGGCACCGTCGACGGGGTTCAGGCTGACGCCCTTGCCGTCCGAGGACACGGGGGTACCGGGATCGGGGGTGAGGGTGTGGTCGGGGGCCGGCGCGGGGGCGTCCGGGCCGCCGCCGGCTCCGTGGAAGGTGACGGTCATGCCGGTGCACTGGGCGCACTGGCGCACCACCTCGTTGCCCGGCTCGGTGTCGTGCTTGGACCACGCGTACGCCTTGGGGCACTGCGCGGTGAGCGCCTCGCTGTAGGCGGTCTTCGCGTCCCGGTCCGGGTTGACGCACACCAGGGGCTTGCCCGTCGCCGGGTCCGTGGTGAGGTTCTCGGGCGGGCAGGCGGCCAGCAGGTCGCCGGGGCAGCCCACCTCGGCGCACTCGCCACCGTTCTCGGGCGGTGCCGCGCCGTCGGGGGTGATCGTGATGGTCGAGGAGACGGCGTTGACGTAGCTGACGTTGTACCAGGGCGCCCGGGCGTCGGCCGGATCGAAGTTGAACTCGGCGAGGCTGGCGGGCTGCTCCCCGGTGGTGCAGCGGTCGGCGTGCGGTCCGCAGTCGGCGACGGCGCAGTGGAACGTGCTGCCTTCCTCACCACCGCACCCCTGGCGGGCGAAGAACTTGCCGCGCCAGTGCCCGGCGCCCGAGTTCTCCGGGACGGTGATGGTGGCGGACTGCCCCGGGTCCAGCGTCGGCAGTCCGGTGAGCGGTGCCGAACCGTCGGCGTTGGCGGTGGCGCCGATCCAGATGCGTTCGGACATCTCGTTCCGGAAGGTGACGGTGTGCTCGGCGGTGGCCACCACCCCGGTCACGCGGTCGCTTCCGTCGTCGCGGTCGGCGGGAGGGGCGTAGACGGTTGAGACCACGACCGTCGCGGCGGCGACGACGGCCAGCAGGAGGGCCAGCAGGAGTGGGCGTCTGCGCACAGGCATGGAACGTGCCTCTCGGTCGGGCTTGCGCGGAGTTCGGGAGGGGCGATCACGGAATCGGCGATCACGGACTGGTGATCGGGAGCCGTTCGCGGGGGGCACGACGGACAGGCGGGCCGGACGGTTCACCGGACGTGCCGGAGGCGCGGGCCGGGCTGCCGCCGGACCCGCCGGGGAAGGCCGCCCCAGCGGGTCCGGGGGCCCGCCACGGGGCCGGGGCCTGCCGCGGCGGCGGCCCCGTCCGTCAGGCCGGGCGGGCGGACCCGGCGGGCGGGGGTGGGGGCGGGGGACCCGGCGGCGGGCCGAACGGGTCCTTGGCGTCGACGGGAGGGCTCTCCTTGGGCCGGTGGTTGCCGGGCTTGCAGCCGGCGAAGGGACCCATCGGGTCCCGCAGGGACGCCATCACCGGCCCCAGGTAGTCCCGGTGCCAGTTGGCGGCCCCGCACATCCCGGAGCCGGGACCGGTCAGTTCGGCCCAGGCGAGCCACAGGCCGTGAAGCTGGGCGACCGCCTCCGGGTGCTCCCACCAGCGGGAGCACCAGGGGGCCGTGGAGGTGACCTCCCTGCCGTAGACCGGCAGCAGTACGTGGTGCGTCCACAGGGTCAGCTGTCGCAGCTCCTGCCCGTACGCGGGTCCCTCCTTGTAGAGGATGAAGTGCGGTGGGCTCGGGGGTTTCTCCTGGGGAGCCCCGTTTCCCGGCTCCGCGCCGGCCTCCCCGGCGGGAGCGGCGCTCCGCTCCTCCGCGAGGGGCTCGACGGTCCCGGTGGTATCGGTGGTCTCGGTGGTATCGGTGGACATGGCAGCCCCGCTTTCTCTCGGCGGCTTCGGTCCGCCTCGTGCGGGGGCACCACGTGTACACGCCGCGTGCGGTTCACCGGCTGCCCGCACGCCAGGCATGGCGTCACCGGTGCTCTCGGGCCGGGCTTGCGTCCGTTGAACCGGCTGGACGCCGGTTCCGTTGTGCCCGCCACGAACAGGTCTCTGTTCTACGAAAGGATTCAGATGCCTCCAAAAAACCGAGACGGCACGGGCTCGGGCAGCGACGACTCCACCAGTTCCGTCGACAGCTACCTGGGCATCCAGGGGCTGAGGGACTTCATGGAAAGGCGCTCGCCCGAGGCCGCGATCGTCCCGATTCCCGACAACGTCGCGGAACGCGCTCCCACTCAGGAACCGGACGACCGGACCACCTTGAGGTGGGCCGACCTGCAGGGACGGAACACGACCTTCCACGCCGCCGGCCAGCGGAGCGACGGCAGCTGGTTCGTGGACACCTGGCAGAAGGGCAAGCAATGGGCACGTGAGAACAGCTCAACCATCCAGGACGTCGCCGAGGTCCTCGGCCCCCAAATCATCCAGGCGGCGGGCAGGATCACCCAGACCGAGCATCCGGTCGTAGGGGCGACCATCACCGCGAGCGGCGTCGCCCTGGAGATGGCCACCGGAGCCAGGAAGCTGTACAGGTACGGAACTTCCGCCGTTCAGACCGGCAGTGGGGGCGACGCGCTCAAGGCACTCGCCGGGGCCATCAACACCGGTACGGCGGTCGCCGCGGGGTACAGCTACCTCCCCAACGTCCCCCCCAACACCGCGCTGCGCCTTCAGGGGGCACACAACATCGGCATCGGGGCCGGCGCGCTCGCCCTGGGCCCGACGGCCCAGCAGCAGCAGGCCGCGGCGTCGACCCTGCCCACCGCCATCCCGATGACCACGATGCCGCCCGGCCAGACGCTGCCGGCCGGCTCCAGCGGGCAGTACCAGAACTACCCCGCGCAGTACCAGCAGTACCAGAACTACCCCGCGCAGTACCAGCAGTACCAGCAGCAGAGCGCGCAGAACTACTCCCGCCCGCTGAACACGGCGCCGGCGAGCAACACCCAGCCGAGCAGCTACAACCCCTCCTACACCAGCTACAGCACTCCCACCTACGCCAGTTACAACACTCCCAGCAGCAGCACCAACCCCGCCTACTACGCCCCCAGCTCCAGCGGCCAGGGCTACAGTCAGGGCTACGGTCCGGGCTCCAGCGGTACCCAGCCGTCCAGTCAAACCAGCGGATACTCCGCACAGGGATCCGCGCAACAGCGTGGCGGAAGGCGCGGACCCGCCGGAGGCGGGGGCGGAGGCAGGTGATCCTGGCGGCGAAGCCGCCGCCTCGGTGAACCGATCCGCTCGGACACAAGGGCGCCCGGCGGTCCGTGTCGACCCGTCACAGACGGGCGGCAACACGACCGCCGGGCGCCCGCCACATTGTCCCCTCGGCACCGGCCACACCGGTCGAGGCCGATCCCGGCGGGGACGGCATCCAGCATTGTCCCCGGAGGTGTCCCCGGTCGGCGACACACCGGACACCGGATGACGCCCGACCGCCGAACGCGGTTTCTCGGACGCCGGCGGCGCCCTCGTGACCCCGCCACCGCCACCGCCGCCGTTCCCGGCGTCGGGCCGGTTCACCGTGTCGCCGCGGCCCGCGCGGACGGCGCGGCCCGGCGCGGCGGGCGCCTACGTGTTCCACCGCTTGTTGGTGTCGTTGACCGCCAGCTCCGCCGCCGTCAGGTCCACGTGCAGCGGGATTCCGGGCCGGCTGCCGACCTTGATCAGGAAGTTGCCGAGGCCGGGCGGGTCGGCGCGACGGCCGTCGGCGGCGTCCCAGGCGGGCGGGGTGGACCAGTCCACCAGGAGGCGTTTCTCCGCCTCCGTCAGCTCCACGACCTGCGCCAGTTGCGGCATCTCCGCCGGCGGCAGGCCCGCGCAGACCACCATGCCCGCGCGTTCGACGAAGCCCTTCGCCTTGGTCCGGTCCTCCTCCGCGGGCAGAGCGAGCAGGTCGTCGATGCTGTGCGTGACCATGGCCAGGCCCACGCCCCGCTGCCGGTCCAGGCGGGTGAGGGCGTTGACTCGGTCGACCAGGCCGCGGCCGGCCTGCAGGACGCGCCACAGCTCGTCCATGACGAGGAAGTAGTTGCGCTGCGGCTCCAGGCCGGCGTCCGCCAGGGCGTGCGCCGCGGAGACCGCGCCGAAACCGTAGGACCAGCAGGACAGCAGGGCCGCCGCCTGGAGCAGGACCTCGCTGTCGTCGATGCCGCTGACGTCGAAGCAGACCGGGCGGTCCAGCTTCATCGCCTCCGTGGTCGGGCGGGCGAAGGTGCCGCCCAGGCGGCCGTCGCCCAGCAGGGCGGTGAGGGACGCCTCCAGGTTCTCGGTGATGTCCCGGTAGCGGGTGAGGTCGCCGCGGTCCAGGGCGACCGAACGCACCGCCTCCGGGGCGTCCTTGATGACCCGCACCAGGTCGCCGAGCACCGGTGCGTCCCGTCCCGGTTCCGTGCCGTGCCGGTCGTCCAGGACGTTCAGCGCCGCCGAGAGGACCGTCTCCTCGCGGTCCGTCGGCGGCGCCGAGCGCAGGATGGTCACCAGGGCCGAGACCATGTGGAGACGGCGGCCGTGGATGTCGGCGAGGAGGCGGCGGCGCGCGTCGCCGGTGAGCCGGGCCGCGGCCCGGCCGGACTCGCCGGGGTCCAGGACGTTGAGGTTTCCGCGGCCCCGGCCGAGGCTGATGACCTGGCCGCCGATGGCCCGGATCAGGTCCGCGTAGTCGGGCTTGAGGTCACCGAAGATCATCGGGTGGACGCCGTAGCCGGACAGGCCGAGGGCCATGCGCCGTACGACGGTCGACTTGCCGAGCCCCGGGCGGCCCAGCACGAACATCGAGGGGTTGGCCAGCAGGCCCGTGCGCATGAACCACGACACGGGGTCGCAGCACACCGTGGCCCCGGAGTCCAGGTCGCGGCCCAGCGGCACCCCGACCATGGGGGTTCCGGAGCCGGCGCCGAACGGCCACAGGCCGCAGACCTGGACGGAGGTGCCGCGCCATTCGGGCGCGGGGTCGACGTAGCCGACCATGCCGCCGCCGGGGCCGGGCAGGCCCCGGGGTGTCGAGCGCGGCCTGCGGGGTTCCTTGATCGTGCGTGCCATCGGACCAGTCCTCCGTCGTCTCCGTCTTCTCCGGCCTCTCCCCCCGTTCCCGCCGCGCTACATCGCGTCCCGCACCGTCTGGGGCAGTGCCGTGTGCAGCGGCAGGACCAGTCCCAGCGGCAGCGCCGCCGCGAAGGCCGCCGCCTGGGAGCCGTAGACGGGCCGTACGGCGATGCGCGCGGCCGGTGCCAGGTTGTCCACGGCCGCGGCCGCCGTCGCCAGTTCCCCGGCGGAGCCGACGGTCGCCGTGATCAGCAGGCCGAAGCGGATGACCCCGTGGCCCTGCGCCTGTTCCTCGGTGGTCCGGCGGGCCGCCGTCACCTCCGCGTCGTCGCGGGCCTGGCCGATCTGCGACTGCTGGGCCTTGAACAGGGCGTTCTTGTAGTCCTGCTGGACGACGCGGGCGCCCTCGGCGCGGGTGTGCGGGCGGTAGAGAAGGGTGACGCGCTTGCGGGCGATGTCGGGGACGGGCTGTACCAGGCCGGTCAGGACGTTGGAGAACACCTCGCCCTGCGGCGCCTCCGTCATGGCCCAGGTCACGCTGAACGCGCCGTCGTGGCGGTAGTGGTCCCAGCCCTCCTGCGCCGCCATGGGACCGGCCTCGTCCCAGGTCAGGCCGGTGCCACCGGTGGTCCGTGCCTCCTCGACCAGGGAGGCCACGGTCGGGTCGTAGGCGACGCGGACCGCCTCGGCGAGCTCGGTCGCGGTCATCGGCACGGCCGTGCCGGCACCGGTCATGGACAGCCCGGCGGTCAGGCCGGGCAGCCGGGTGCCGATGTGCAGCGCCATGTCCTCGGCACTGCGGCGGGGCGAACCGGGCCGGGCCGCGCCGGAGTACGTCAGGGCGATCCGGGTGGCGATCTGCGCGGAGCCGGCCGGGTAGGCGGCCAGGACCTCCCGGAACATCGATCCGGCCAGGTCCGGGGCGTCGGCCACGGAGTTGGCGGCGATCTCCTGGCGCAGCCGGACCCCGGAGTCGGGTGCGGTCTCCACGGTGACGCTCGCGGCGGCCAGGTCCGGCTCGGCGCCCAGGGTGGACAGCCACTGGCCCCAGTGGGCCACCCAGGTGTCGACCTGCTGCTCGTCGACGAGGGCGGCCCCGTCGGCCTCGCAGGAGATGACGACGGTGTGGTGGCCGGTCGCCGGGGTCGTGATCATGGCGAACGGGCGTCCGTAGCCGTCCCGCGCCTCCGTCAGCGCGGACTCGGCGGCCAGGCCGGGCAGTTTGCAGCGGCCGTGACCGGCCCGGCCCAGCGGGCCCGAGCGGTACAGGTGGCCGCCGGAGGAGGTGGTGCGCCACCAGGCCAGGCGGACCGCGCCGCGCTGCATCAGGGTGCGGCCGTGCCGGTCCCGCACGGCGAGCGGGGCGGTCAGCACCACCAGCACGACCGCCAGGCCCAGCGCCGCCCATATCGAGGCCAGCGTGGTCAGGACCACGGCGACCAGTCCGGCGAACAGCAGCAGGGTCACCCCGAGGGACAGCCCTCGCAGGCCGGAGGTGCGGGGCCGGCGGAAGTTGCCGTAGGTGCGGGGCCGGGGCGCTTCAGTGACTGTCACGGGGGGTCTCCTGCTGGTCGTCGGCGGGGTGGCGGGCCGGCGCCGGCACGAGGGCCGCCGGCTCCTGGTCGGGCGGGTCCGGCTGCCCGGTCTCCGCCGGGTCCGCCGGACGGGCGGTGCCGCCGGCGGTGCGCTCGGCGTCCGGTGCGCCGCGCGGCCGGTCGGCGCCCCGCGCCGGTACCGGGCCGGAAGCGGTACCGGGGGCGGTGGCGGATACGGGGGCGGATACGGGAGCGGGGGCGGTGCGTACGCCGCCGGCCCCCGCCCCGTCCGGGCTCAGCGCGGCGCCGGACACCGACCGGCCGGCGGCCAGGCTCCGCAGGTGCGGTACGGGCAGCGCCCCGGTGGCCGTCGCCGGGCCGCCGGGGGCGGTGGACGCCCGGCCGGCGCGGCCCGCCCCGGACGCCGCCGCCTGGACGACGGGGGCGGCGAACCGCAGCAGCGCGGGCAGGGTGAGGCAGGCCAGCACGATCAGGACGACCCCGGAGACCATGGAGACGACCTCGTTGTCCTGGCTTTGGCCGCTCATCGCGAAGGCGGCCGCGTACACGACGGCCGCGGCCGGTTTGTACAGCACGAAGGCGAGCAGCCAGCCCACGGACCGGCGGAACCAGGCCCGGCCGCCGACGGTGCCGCTGGCCGCCGCCGACAGGGGCAGCGTGCCGGTGAGGATCACCAGCATGGCCATCCGCACGATCATCAGCGCGATCTGCGCCACGCTGCCGGCGATCACCAGCACGGCCATGATCAGGACGAGGAACGACGAGTCCGTGCCGCCCAGCGCCAGCATGGCCGAGGTGCGTCTGTCGAACTCGGCGACACAGCCCGCCACCGGCTCGCCGGTGGCGCTGATCTGCCGGCAGCCGGTGGACCTGTCGATGATCCAGACGCTGAACCTGTCGCCCGCCACGGCCAGCAGGTTGACCGTGGCGACCCCGGCCGAGGAGACCACCACCAGGTTGAGCAGCCCCTGGAGCGCCTGCCGGGCGGGCTCGCCGCGGCGCTGCCAGGCGATGTGCCCGGCGGCGACGAGCAGGCACAGCACGGCGGCGAAGGACGTGAACCACAGCGTGGCCCCGCGCAGGAACGCCACCGGGCCGCCGGCCTCGCCCAGATCGGGCGTGCCCAGGTCCATCCAGGCGCTGCCTAGTGCCTGGACGGTGATGCTCGCCGCCTGTGCGGCGCTCTCGGCGATGTCGTCGAACGCGCTGCCGCCGAGGTCCTCGGGGGCCGTGCCCGCCCCGTCCCCCACGCAGTAGCCGCCGATCGTCGGGGCCACCCAGCCGAAGTCGCAGCCCGCCATCACACACCTCCCCACTGGGTGTATCCGGCGAGGGAGTCGACCGGGACGGGGGCGGCCGGGACGGCCGGGTACTCCAGCCTCCAGTCGCCGTCCCGCCACAGCACGGTCGTGGTGGCGGCCTGCATACGGCCGTCCGGGAACCGCCACACGGTCTGGATCACCGCCGTCGTGTCGTTGTAGGTGACGAATCTGAACCCGGCGATCTGCCCGTGCGCGGCGCCGCCCCGGCCGCCCGGGGGCGCCGTCCGCTCCGCCCCGGCCCGGTCGGCGAGGTAGGCGTCGCGGCCCGCTCCGACCAGCTGGGTGCGGGTCACCTTCCGCCAGTCCTCGGCGGCCAGGTAGCGCACGCTGATCTGGCTGGTGGCCAGCAGGGCGCCGACGGGGGTGCGCGCGTAGCAGCGCGCCACGTCCGCACCGGCCACGGCCGGACCGGCCGCCTCGGAGGAGGGGAGGGCGACGGCCTGGTACAGGGTCCAGGTCACGCCCGCGGGCGCGGAGGTGGGCACGTCCTGCCGTTCGTCGGTGAGTTCGGGGCACCCGGCGCCGGCGTCGCCGGACGCGGGTGCGGACCGCGGCGGGTCCGCGGTGCGTGCGCGGGAGCCGGGTGCCTCCGCCGTGGTGGCGCCGGCCCCGGCCGGGGTGCCCGGGGCCGGGGTGTCCGAGCCGATGGCGATCGCCGCGCCGATGACGGCGACGAAGCCGAGGAACGCGGCGGCGAGGACGAAGCCGGTGCGCAGCCACGGACTGCGCGGCTCGTCGGCCGCGCGGTTGCCGGGCTCTGTCATGTTCCTCTCCCATCCTCATGGGTCGTCGGGAGACGGGATGTCCCGCGGATCACGGTGTCCGGCACGCTCAGACCAGCGCCCCGACGACCCCGGACGCGGAGCCGACGAGCAGGCACGCCCCCAGGACGAAGCCGAGGCCCCTGGCGTGCTCGCGGCCACCGCCCCGGGAGTGGTCGACCGCCATCCGGGCGGCGACGCCGAAGATGCCCGCGACGCACAGGGCGGTGACGCTCCAGGCCACCCACTTGAGCACTGTCAGCAGCCCCTCGGCGCCGGGCGGCGCCTCTCCCCCGCCGACGTCCGGCACGCCCGAGGGTCCGGCGGACGCCGCGGCGAGGTCGACCAGGCCGACGAGAGGGGGCACGTGGTGTGAGGCGTCCAGAGCGGCCGCCAGCAGACTGGACAACGGGGTTCCTCCCTGTTCGGACCCGTCCGGGTCCCTGCGGGTCTATACGGGTCGGGTGAGTCCGGTCAGGTCGCGGGCCAGCGGCGCGCACTCCCTGGGCAGGTGCGCCAAGGGCGGTTCGCCGAGCCGCCAGGGCTCCACCCACGGGATCTCCCACAGCCGGGGCACCGCGCCGGAGACCAGCCGCACCAGGTCCCGCAGGGCCTTGGGGCGCCGGCCGGGGGCGTCGGCGACGACGACCAGGCCGAGCAGGTCGATGCCGGTGACCATGCCCGAGGCCCACTGCTGCACCGCGTTCTGCGCGGCCCGGAGGCCGTTCGCGCCGGAGCGGGCGACGAGCACGACCGACTGCTCGTGCTCGGCGGTGGGCCAGGCGCGGCCCGCGTCCCGCCCGCCGGGCACGGCCCGTTCCAGGGTGCTGACCCCCGCACCGCCGTGCGCGCCCAGCCACCACCAGGCGTGGCCGCCTCCCTGCCCCGCCCGGGCGACGGGCAGCGCGTGCTCGGGTGGCGGAACTCCGGCTCCCTGCGGTGCCGCCGGGCCCGTGAGCTCCGCCGACGCCTCCTGAACCGATCGACGGGGTTTCCCGTTGATGCCCCCCGGCGGACGCGGCTGCGGCAACCAGGGATTGACAACCGGCACATCCCCCACCACGGCATCTCCTTCGACTGCTGACACAACGGAAGGAACTTATACATAGGTTGTCAGAAGATCGCAAGTAGTGATGTTTCAGAAATAGCTCACATAAGGCTACTTGCTCATTTTTCGGACACATGGTTCTCCGGATCACCTGGTTTCTTGGGGGAGTTGGACATGAGCGGCCGATCCGCACAGGCGGGATCGACGATGCTGGTGACGGGCTGCGCCGCCCTGGGGCTGGTCGGCTCCGTGCTCGGCCTGTCGGTGCTGGGCGCCGTGGAGCAGCGGCGGGAAGCCGTCCCCACGGGGTTCGCCACCACGTTCGACGCCGGGCGCGTCCCGGCCGAGTTCGCGCCGTGGATCGAGCGCGCCGCCCGGCAGTGCCCGGAGGTCGGCGCCCCGCTGCTGGCCGCCCAGATCGAGGCCGAGTCCGGCTGGAACCCCGCCGCGGTGAGCCCGGTCGGCGCACAGGGCCTGAGCCAGTTCATGCCCGGCACCTGGGCGACGTGGGGTGTGGACGCGGCCGGCAAGGACGGCAGTCCCCAGCCGGACGGCGTGGCCGACCCGTTCACCCCGGGCGACGCCATCATGACCCAGGCCCGCTACGACTGCTGGCTCGCGGACATGGTCGGAAGGACGGACAGCGACGGCGACCCCACCCGGCTGATGCTCGCCGCCTACAACGCGGGCCCTGGTGCGGTCGAGCGGTTCGGCGGCGTTCCCCCGTACCCGGAGACCCAGTCCTACGTCACCGCGATCATCACCTCGATGACCGGCTACACCGACGGCGAACCGGCCGCGACCGGCGGCGCGTTCGGCGACCGGGTGGTGGCGAACGCCGAGAAGTGGCTCGGCACGCCCTACTCGTGGGGCGGCGGCGGGCCGGAGGGTCCCGGGCTCGGGTTCGCGCAGGGCGCGGACACGGTCGGCTTCGACTGTTCCAGCCTCGTCCAGTACGCGGTCTACCACGCCAGCGGCGGCGACATACTCCCGCCGCGGGTCTCCCAGCTCCAGGTCACCGCGGGCGAGGCGGTGGCCCGTGACGAGATGCGGCCCGGTGACGTGATCGGTTTCAACCTGAACGGCAGCTACGACCACATCGGCGTCTACGTCGGCCACGGGCAGTTCATCCACGCGCCGCGGACCGGCGACGTGGTCAGGATCAGCCGACTCGACGAGCCCTACTTCGCCGACCGGCCCCAGAAAGTGAGGCGTTTCGGATGACCTCCTCCCGTACGCGGGGTGCCCGGGACGCCGCCGCGGCCGCCGCGGCGGTGCTCGCGCTCGCCCTCGCCGCGGGCGGGTGCGGCACCGGCGGCGGTGACGGTGACGGCGGCGGGCAGCGCGCCCCCGGGACACCGCCGGCCCCCGTCGCGACCGGCACCGGCCCGTATCCGCCCCCGTCCGGGCCCGGCGAGGCCGCGCCGGTGCTTCCCGGCGAGGGCACTCCCGGCCCGCGGGGCACTCCCGAGGGGGGCGTCCCCCGGCCCGCCGACATCGACCGGACCGACGCCGACGCGGTCGGCCGTGCCGTGCTCACCGTGCTGTGGACGTTCGACACCGCCGTCGACCGCCGGCCCCACGACGCCGGCCTGCGCGCCGCGGACGCCGGCTGGCTGACCGACGCGTACGCGGACCGGCTGCGCGCACACCGGCCCCGGTCGGTGCCCGGCGCCCAGTGGCAGGAGTGGGCCGGTCACCGCGCCCGCACCACGGTCGCCCTGAAGAAGACCGAGGACGCCGCCAAGCCCGCCGACACCGGCACCGAGGCATGGCGGCAGTGGACCGTCACCGCCACCCCGCACGGCCGCGAGGGGTGGACGGGGAAACCCACCACCGTCGTGGCGTATGTGCGGCTCACCCGCCCGGCGGCCGGCCGGGTGTGGCAGGTCGCCGACGTCACCGTCCGATAGCCCGGAGGAAGTCCATGCACGCGACGCACGAGTCCACCGAAGTGCCCGCCTGGCCGGTCTACGCCCTCGCCGTGCACGGCGACGGCCGGGTCGTCGTCTCCGGCCCGCTGATGCCCGCCGTCGGGCATCCCACCCGTGCCTCGGCCGTCGGGACGGTGTCCGCCGCGGCCGCCCGGCTGGGCCGCCCGGTACGGGCCGAGGCCACCGAGCCGGACGGCACCGTGTGGTACCTGGCCATATCGCCCGACGGAGCGGTCGGTGAACTCCCGGGCGGCGGACAGCGCACGAGGGCACAGGGAAGGCGCGAGAACAGGTCTCCCGCTCCCCCGGAGGAGACGGCCGGCGAGCCGGCGCGGGCGGGCGGCCGGTCCGTCCCCGGAACCGGACCGGACCCGGGAACGGGAACGGGAACGGGGGCCGGGACGGAGACGGGGCCCGACGCGTACGCCGGGTCGCTGGCCCTGGTCACCGAACACCTCGAGGCGGGCCGTCTCGACCGGGCCGCCGAACTCGCCGCGCGCCTCGACGAGCAGGCCGCCGGCGCCCTCGGGGTCTCCCACCCCGACGCCCTGGGCATCCGCGAGGTCCGGGCCCGTGTCGCCGTCCTGGCCGGGGACACCGACGGCGGCGTACGGCTGTTCCGCGACGTCGCCGAGCGCTGGCACTACCGGGGGGACGGCGAACGGGCCGAGGCCGCGGCGGCCCGCGCCGAGACGGCCTGGATGCAGATCACCGACCTGGACACGGCGCTGTCCAGCGGGGTCGCCATGGTCCGTCTGCGCAACCAGATCCCGGGCGAGGACGAGGCCGCGCTCACCACCGTCCTGGAACACCAGGCGTGGCTGGCGGCGGCCCGCGCGGCCGACGGGCCGCCGTCGCGGGCACACCCCGCGGCAGTGGTTCCGCGGGGTGTGCCCGCGGCGGACCGGCCCGGGAGCCGGTCCGCCGGGACGCGGGGACGGCCTCCCATGCCGTCCTGGGAGCGCCCCGCGCAGGACACCGAAGTGGCGCGATGAGCCCGGAGCGCCTCATGCCGCGGGTGTGCGCCACCATGCGGGCACCGCTGTGACCTCCTCGCCGGGGGCCGCGACGAGGCCCAGGGCCATGCGCAGGGCTCGCACGGCGTGGTACAGGCGCGACTTGACGGTGCCCGGCGGGATGCCGAGCACAAGGGCCGCCTCCCGCGTCGACCTGCCGGTGTAGTAGGTCTCGTAGAGCACCTCTCGGTGCTTGGGCGACAGCGTCCTGAACGCGCCCTGGAGGATCACCGAGGAGAGCAGCCGGTCGATGTCGTCGCGTCTGGCCAGCAACTCGTCCAGCCAGGCGGTGCCGTCCACCTCCTGCGGGCGGGCCATGCGCAGCCGGTACTCGTCGACGACGAGGTTGCGGGCCACCCGGAACAGCCACGGCCGCAGGGGCCTTCCGCTCTCCAGGTCCTGGGTGCGCCAGCAGCGCAGCAGCGCCTCCTGCACCACGTCCTCCGCTCTGTGCTGGTCGCCCCCCAGCAGCCGCAGCACATACGCGTACAGGTCCCCCGACTGCTCGTCGTACAGCGTGCGCATCGCCCGCTCCCGGGCGGTGGCCGCTCCGGTGGACCCCATCACGGTCCGGTTCAAGGTGGTCTCCCTGCTCCTGCGACCTCATGGCGGAGGTCGGACTTCGGGCCGTGGTCGGCGGCCTCGATTCGCAGGGAGTCTTGCGAGGGGAGTTCCACATCGTGTTGACGGGCGATTGACGGCACGATTGACGGCGCGAGCGGCGGGCAACGCCTGCGCGGGGGCGGGGCCGCACATCTCGCGGCGTCCCGCCCCCACTGCCCGGCTGAGGCCCGGCTGAGCTGCTCTTCTCCGTGTCAGGCCGCTCCGGTCACACCGGTGGCCGACCCGGCGGTGAGGGCGTGCATACGGCGATTGACGAGGTGCGGCACCGCGGCGTCGGGCACCGCCGCCCCGCCCTGTTCCGCGTGCTCGGGCCATACGGCGAGCACCGCGGCCAGCAGCGTTCGGCCATGGTCGACGGCGGACGGCAGGTCGTCGTTCAGCAACCAGGCCGCGGCCGCGCGCGTCAGGTCCGTACGGACCCGGGGGTCGCCCTGCCGGTGGCGGATCCGGGCGAGTTCGAGGCAGGTGACCGTGGCGAGACGGTGGTTGCCGCTGCGGTGCGCGACGAACGCCTCCAGGGCGTGGGCCTCAAGCGTGTGGGGGTGTTCGGGACCGAAGGCGCGCACGGTGTACTCCCGCAGCCGGAAGGCGAGCGCCGCGGCCCGTTCCCGTGCGCCGGCGTCCAGGGACCGGCACACGAGCCCGACCAGTTCGGCCAGTTCGGGCGGGACCGCCTCCGGAACCCGCGCGTCCGCGGCACCGGTCGGTGCTCCGTCCGGGTGCGCGGGCCCGGCCGGAGCGGGTTCGGGCGGCGGGACGTCGGCGGGTGGCCGTCCGGCGGCGGGGCGGGGCTCCGCCCCGGGCGTCCCGCCGTGTTCCTTGTCGTGTTCCCCACCGTGTTCCTCGTGGCGCAGCAGCCGACTGGAACCGTCGGGGGCGACCTCGACGAGTGTGACGTCGCCCTCCTGCCCGTCGAGGATCACCGCCTCGACGGGCTCGCCCCGGGCCCGCGCCCGGCGGTGCACCGCGTCGAGCACCGCGACGTGGACCGGCTCACCCTCCGGCACGCGGAGGGGTTCGCCGTCGATCGTCGCGCTGCCGTCGGCGCCGATGAGCACGCCGACGGGGGACTCCGGCCGCCCCGCCGTGCCGCCTCGGGCCCCGCGGTCCCGTTCGCCGTGGTCCTGCCGGTCCTGGCCGGTGTGTGTGTCCGACACGTGGTGGCTCCCTGCTGTACTGGTCACTGCTCGGGCAAGGGCAGCGGGGTGATGGTGGGGTACGGCGATCCGGACGGCGGTGCGATGGCCCCGGAGTACAGGGCGAACGACGTCCTGACGCCGATGATGTAGCTCTGCGCCCGCGAGCCGTCCGGCACGCCCTTCGCCTGCTTGACCGCGTCCAGGCCCAGGTCGTACGCCGCCAGGGTCATGTCCAGGCGGTCGCCCTCGACCTCGTTGTTGGCGATGAGCGTGTCGATCTCCTCGGCCAGCGAGCACATGTACTTGCCCTGCGCCCCGATCGAGTCCTCGAAGTCCAGGGCGGAGGTCTCGTCGTTGTCGTCCTCGTCCTCGCCGAACTCCTCGAACTTGTCCGGCGGCACCTGGGAGATGCCCTCGGCCCCGTCGGGGCCGACCAGGCTCTCGTTGAAAGCGGACTCCTGCTGGATCTGCGCGGCGATGACGACGGGGCCGATCTGCGTGCACTCCGCCCCGGCGTCCTGGATGGGCTGGTGGTACTTCGAGGGCAGGCTGTCGTAGTACAGCTCACCCCCTCCGTCGCCCTGGAACGCCTCCACGACCTGGTCACTGTTCACCTGCGCCGAACCATCGCCGTCTCCGCAGCCGAAGATGTCGCAGATGATCACAAGGGGCCACAGGATGAACCCGATGGCGCACACCACGAACACCCCGATGAGGAGCAGGGTGATCAGGAGGAGGCCCCCTCCCATGGACCCGAGTCCGATACCGGCGCCGATGAGCGCGAGGTTCCTCCCCTTCTCGGCTGAGCTCTGCTCCTCCTCCGCGGTACCACTCACGACCAGTCACATCCCTTGCGTTCGCCTGCACGACACGGATCCTCGGCGGCCTTGAACCGGGTCACCCGATTTCCCGTAGTGGCTGCCCGACGGATCACCGCGAGCCCGCACGCCGCAACGGACACGGCGGCCCATCAGTTCAATTCAGTTCATTGCGGGGCGATACGGGGTCCGTCGCGATACGCGACACGAGGGAACACGAGGAAGGGGGGAGGCACATGGACGTCCCATCGGCGACGTCCGCCGGCCGGCAGTTGTGGGTCCGCGGACCGACCGCTCAGCAGGCCGCCCCGGCACCGGCCGCGCCGAACACGCGGGCCCGGCCCGCGGCGCAGGCCGCACCGCCGCCCGCGGCGGTGACCGGGCCGGCCGGGCCCGCCGCGCCGGCCGAGCGGTCCGGGTCGCCGCACCGGGGACAGCCGGTCGCCTGGGTCAACGCGCACGGCGGTGCCGGGGCGAGCACGCTCGCGCACGCGCTGGGCGGCGCGGACGTGGGCCGCCGGTGGCCCGAACCGGCCCGGGGCGAACCCGGCCGGGTGCTGCTCGTCGCCCGCACTCACGCGACGGGCATGCGGGCGGTGTCCCAGGCACTGAACGCACTGCGCAAGGGGGACCACCCCACGGGGGTGCGCCTGATCGCCGTCGTACTCGTCGCCGACGCACCGGGGCGGCTGCCGCGCCCGCTCGGCCGACGCGTGCGCGTGCTGCGGTCGGCCGCCAAGGTCCACCGCGTTCCCTGGGTCCCGGCCTGGCGCCTCGGCGAGGAGGCCGACCCGCCGCCGAGGGAAGTGCGCAGGCTGGCCGGCCTCGTCCCGGACTCTTCCGGACGTACGGGGGGGCCGCGGTGAACTCCACCGCCACCCCGGACGGCTGCGCGGCCCGGCGCGAAGCCCTGGAGCTGTCCGGGGAATGCCCCGACGGGTGGGTGACGCTGGGCGCGGCGTCGCCGGCATCGATCCGGCCCGAGGACTTCGGGCCCAACGGCCCCTTCAACCCCAGTCCCCAGGCCGAGCAGTTGCTCGGCTACCTCGCCTGGTGCGTCTCGGCCGCCGCCGTGGCGGGCCTGATCATCGTGGGCCTCCAGATGGCCATGCAGTTGCGCCGCGGCGAGATGGGCGAGGGGGCGACGTACTTCCGGGGGGCGTTCTTCGTCCTGGGTGCCTGTGTTCTCGGCGTCACCGCGGGACCGATCGTCCAGTTCGTGGTGTCGCCCTATCTCCTCCGCTAGCGGCACCCACCCTGACTCATTGCGACAACGGAGAATCTCATGAAGGACACCCTGCTCTCCCTCCACCCGGCCGGGGAGAACTACCTGGCCGCCCCCGACGGCGGTACGACCGGCGGCACCGACGGAACCAACAAAGTCCCCGACCCGACGCGAAACGCCCCGGGCGCCCTTGCCGACGCGGTCGACACCGTACTGGGAATCGCCGCGTGGGCCGGCACCGCCGCCGGTGTGGCGGGCGTGATGATCACGGGGGTCATGATGGCCGTCTCCATGAAGCGCGGAGAGGGCTCCGAACACCTCAGCCGCCTCGGCATGGTGCTGGGCGGCTGCGTCCTCGTGTCCACCGCCGGACCCGTGGTCCGGTTCCTCTTCGGCGCCTAGGGCCGGTCGACCGCAGAGAGGCCATCGACGTGTTCGGCACAAGACGCAAACAGGCCCCGCCCGACGGGCCCTTCTACAAACAGCGCGGCTGGATCAACTCGGCCGCGTTCCTGGGTGTCCTCGTGGCCGTGTCGCTGCTGGCCCTGGTGACGGGCGGCAAGGGCGCCGACATCACGGCCGGCAGCCAGGAGGCCCTCGCCGGGCTCAGCGGCCCGCTGTCCCCCGGCGACCCGCACGGGGTCCGGAGCGGTCCGGACGGGCGGCCGGAGAACTGCCGCACCGACGACGGGGACACGGCGCGGCCGACCACCGCGCCGGCGGACGTGCGGTGGCGGAAGCTCGTCGTCCTCATGGTGCCCACCTCGCCCTCGGCCGGGCCGCTGCGCACCGGCACCGCGCCGTGGTGGTGCTTCGCCCGTACGCCCCTGGGGGCGGTGCTGGCGGCGCACATCATCCCCGTCCAGTTGAGCGGCGCCGGCTGGCGCGCCGTCGCGGAGCAGCAGCTCGTGCCAGGGAAGGCGCGCGACCGGTTCGTCATCAGCAAGACGGCCCAGGAGACGAGTTCGGAGGAGAGTGCCGTGGGGAGGTTCACGGGCTTCTCCCTGACCTCGTACTCGGGCGACTCCGCGACCGTACGGCTGCTCGTGACCAATCCCATCGGCGGCCACCTGTCGACATCGGTGTCCGTGCGCTGGCGGGACGGCGACTGGAAGGTCGTGCCCCGGGACGACGGGTCCCTCTATTCCCTGGTGCGGCGGGCGGAGCCCGGCGGTTTCGTCCTGTGGGGAGCGTGACATGCACCTGGCCGACAAGTGCGAGGGCGGCATCGACTTCCTCGGGATGTTCGGTGACCCCGTCGGGGAAATGATCGAGATGGTGGCCAAGATCGTGATGCGCGGCGCCATCGGGATCTTCGAGGCCGTGGGGGACATCGACTCGACCGATCAGGCCGTGTCGGACAAGATCGGCAACCAGACGCAGTGGATCATCGTGTATCTCGCGTTCGGCTCGATCCTCTTCGCCGCCGTCAAGATGGCTCTGGACCGGCGCGGCGACGCGGGCCAGACCGCGCTGAAGGGCGTGCTGCGCATCGTCGTGGTCAGCGCCGCCGCGAGCACCGTGATCAACACGTTCGCCATCCTCATGGACAGGTACTCCGACCACCTGTTCAGAGGCAGTCTCGACGCCCTGATGTCGTCCATCGACTGCGACGACTCGATCCCGGACATGCTGCTGCTGGTCATCGGGTGCCTGCTGCTCATCGCCGGCATCATCCACGCGCTCCTGATGTGGATACGGCTCGGCGTGATGATCATCCTGATGGGCACGCTCCCCATGGCCGCCGCCGCGTCCATGACGGACTGGGGCGGCACCTGGTGGCGCAAGCACATCGGCTGGCTGGTCGCCTGGCTGCTGTACAAACCCACGGTCAGTCTCGTGCTGTACTCGGGGGCCGTCATGGTCAACTCGGCGGGCGAGGACCAGATCGACACGCAGATCGCGGGCATGGGCGTGCTGCTGCTGTCGGCCATCGCCCTGCCGGCGCTGATGAGAGTGGTCGTCCCGGCGACGGCCGCTCTCGGCGGCGACTCGGTCGGGAACGCCACCATGGGCATCGCCACCGGTGCCGCCTCCTGGGCGAAGGGAGCCGCCGAGGACAGTACCCGTGGCGCGGCCGGCGGCGGATCGCCCTCCGGGGCCCAGGGCCCGTCGGGGGCCCAAGGCGGGTCGGGGGCCCAGGGCGGGTCGGGGTCCGGGGGCGGCCACTCCACGGGCTCGTTCGGCGGAGGCGGAGGCGGAGGCGGAGGCGCCTCGTCGGGCGGAGGCCAGGCGGCCGGCGGCGCCACCGCGGCCACCGCGGCGATCGCGGCGGCGGCCGTGGTGGCACAGGGCGCCAAGGGCGTCGCGGACATCACCAAGAGCGGGGTCGAGGGCGCCAACCGGGAGGACTGACACTGACTGCGGCCGGGTCGGGTGCGGAGGTCCCCGGGACCCCGCCACGCCCGGCCCCCGGCCCCGGTCCGCAGGCCGCACCGTGAGCGCCCGCTCCGCCGCGGAGACCCCACGGCGGAGCGGGCGGGTGCCCGCCGGCGAGAGCCCGGGAACGCGGGCGCAGTGCGGGCCCGGCCCTTCCCGCGGAACCATCACCCCACGACCATCCAGAAAGGGACAGGTATCCCATGTCCATCGAAGCCGCTGTCGTCGACCCCACCTACGGGAACTGGCGCAGGCCCCGGCGGGCCGGGCTGGGGCCGTTCGGCCTCATCGGCACCGTCGGAGTGTTCGGCGGGATCGTCCTCGCCCTGTTCGTGTCACTGGCCTCGCTGAAGGCCGCGCTGGCCGTGGTCGTCCTCCTCTCCGCGGTCCTGCTGCCGATGGCGGTGCGCACCCAGGACGGACGCAACATCTACCAGCTCCTCGCCGTGCGCGTCGGCTGGTTCCGGCGCAAGGCCAAGGGGACGACCACCTATGTCTCCGGCCCGCTGTCCCCGCGGCCGGGAGGCCGGTTCCGCCCGCCGGGACTGCTGAGCCGGGTCCGGGTCCTGGAGGGCCGGGACGCCTACGACCAGCCGTTCGGCGTGCTGCACCACCGCAGCCGCAACCTGTACACCATCGTGCTCGGCTGCGAACCGGACGGCGGCTCCCTGGTCGATCCCGACCAGGTGGACAACTGGGTGGCGTCCTGGGGCCAGTGGCTGGCCCGGCTGTCCGGCGAACCGGGCCTGCGCGGGGCCTCCGTGGTGGTGGAGACCGCTCCGGACACGGGAACCCGGCTGGCCAACGAAGTGCTGCCGCGCATCGACCCCAAGGCCCCGGCGGCGGCGCGGGCGGTGATGGAGGAAGTGGTGGAACGGTATCCGGCCGCGTCGTCGGAGATGCACACCTACCTCACGCTGACCTACGGAACGCCTTCCGGGCAGAAGCGCAGGACCGAGGACATCGTCGCCGACCTGGCCGTCCGCATCCCCGGTCTGCTGGCGGGCGTGGTGAGCGCGGGCGGCGGCCCCGCCTCCCCCCTGTCGGCCGAGCGCATCGCCGAGGTCGTACGGGTGGCGTACGACCCGGCCGTGGCGGGAGACGTCCTCGACGCGCGCACCCGCCACGGCGGCACCGGCCTGGACTGGGAGGACGCCGGTCCCGCGGCGACCGTCGAGAAGGTCAACGCGTACCAGCACGACTCGGGGGTGTCGCGGACCTGGCTGCTCACCCTGGCACCGCGCGGCACGGTGCGCGCCAACGTGCTGCGCGGTCTGCTGGAGGACGCGCCCGGCACCCGCCGCAAGCGGGTGGCGCTGCTGTACCGGCCCATCGATCCGGCGACCTCGGCGCGCATCGTCGAGTCCGACCGGCGGACGGCGCAGTTCATGGCCACCTCCCGGCGCGGCATGGTGCAGGCGCGGGCCGCCAACGAGGTGCGCGCCGCCGAGCAGACGGCGGTCGAGGAGGCCACCGGTGCCGGCCTGGTGGAGTTCTCCCTGATGGTCACGGTGACGGTGGACACCGACGAGGAACTGGCGGACGCGAGTGCGACGGTGCGCAACCTGCTGGCCGGGGCACGGCTGCTGATGCGCCCGGCCGACCGGATGCAGGCGGCGGCGTTCAGCTGCACGCTGCCGGCCGGGATCCTGCCGTGGGAGTACACGCTGGTACCGCGCGAGCTGAAGGAAGCACTGTGAGGACCAAGGACGCACGCGGCACGGACGAGATCGTGGACGAGACCACGGACGGGATCGTCCACCGGGACGAGGACCCGGACAGGAGACCCGAGCGGAACCGGCGGCGCGAGAACAAGCGGAACAAGGGGAAGGCCGGCGGTGGGAAACCCGTCCAGCCCCGCGACGAACCGGCCTCCTCGCTCGGCTGGCCCGGTCCCGGCGGCGGCCGGATCGCCAATCTGGACCCGCCGGCGATGTGGCGGGCCACCACCGTGCAGGCCTGCGGGCTGTGGCCGTTCGCGGCGGGCTCCGGCGCGCCCATGACCGGCGTCCCGCTGGGGCAGCACCTGTACACCGGGGCCACCGTGTGCGGCGACCCGCTGTCGTGGTTCACCCGCGCCCACTACATCTCCAACCCCTCGCTGTTCATGCTCGGCATGCCGGGCCTGGGAAAGTCCACCCTGGTCAACCGCATGCTCATCGGTCTGACCGCCACCGGTGTGGTGCCGCTGGTGCTGGGTGACCTCAAGCCCGACTACGCCGACACCGTGCGCGCCCTGAACGGCCAGGTCATCTCCGTCGGGCGGGGCATGGGCGGCATCAACGTCCTCGATCCCGGCGCCATGGGTGCCGCCGCCGTCCGGATCGGCGGCGAGGCCGGCCGGATGCTGGCCGCCGAGGCCCACGGGCGGGTCCTCAACGTGGTCGCCGCGCTCGTCACCATCGTGCGCGACCGCCCCATGGACGACCACGAGCAGTCCGTGCTGTCCGCGGCACTGCACCATCTGCGCGAACGCACACCGGCGGGCCGCGCGCCGCTGCTGCCCGACCTGCTGCGTGTCCTCACCGAGGGGCCCGAGCGGGTACGGGCGGTGACCCTGGACCGCGGGGACGACGCCCGCTACCGCGACGCCGTGGACCCGCTGCACCGCTCGCTGCTGGGCATCCTGGACGGGCCGCTCGGGGACACGTTCGCCTCCGAGACCTCCACCCGCATCGACCTCAACGCGTCCGCGGTGTGCGTGGACATCTCCCGGATCGGGGAGGCGGACACCCAGCTCACCGCGGCGGCGATGCTGGCGGCCTGGTCCGACGGGCTGGGCACGGTGGCCGCCTCGCACGCCCTGGCGGACGCCGGGCTCACCCCCCGGCGCTGGTTCTTCACCGTGCTCGACGAGCTGTGGCGACCGCTGCGCGCGGCCACCGGCATCGTCGACCGCATCGACGCCCTGACCCGGCTCAACCGCACCCTCGGTCTGGGCGACGCCAAGATCACGCACACCCTGAAGGACGCCGAGGCGCTGGGCACCGACGCCGACCGGGCCAAGGCCCGCGGCTTCGTCGAGCGCGCCGGCATGGTGGTGTGCGCGGGGCTGCCGCGCCAGGAGATGGAGGAGTTGGGCCGGATCGTGGGCCTGTCCCGGCGGGAGATCTCCCTGGTCTCCTCCTGGTCCTCGCCGCCGGGCTGGGCCGCGCACGGGGAGCGCGAGGAACCACCCGGCCGCGGCCGCTTCCTGATCAAGGTCGGCGGCCGGCCCGGCATCCCGATCCAGGTCGCCATCACCGACACCGAGCGGCACCTGCACGACACCAACAAGCGGTGGGCGGCGAACAAGCCCCCCGGCGAAGAGGCGTCCGCGCACGTCCCCGGCCTCCCCGGTCTCCCCGGGCCGGCACCGCAGCGGGGGTGGACCGCATGACACAGGCCGCGGCCAAGGGCCGGATGTACGGCAGCGAACTGGCGCCCTGGGCGATCGTGCTGGTGGCGGGGACGGGCCTGGTGGTGTTCGGGGGCGTCTGGCTCGGTGGGACACTGGGCGCCGCGCTGACCGGAGGGGGCTGGCACCCACCGCCGTTCACCCTGTCGACCTTCGGCACCCTGTTCACCGGCGGCCCGGGGAGGCTGTGGCCGGGCGCGTCGCCGGCCGGGGTGATCACCGGCATCGTGCTGCTCTTCGGCACGGTCGCCGCCGCCGGCGCCCTGGTCCTGCGCCGGGTGCTGCGTTTCCTGGCCCGGCCCAAGGGGCTCGCCGGGAAGCGGGAGCTGGCCGCCCTGGGCCCGGCGGGCATCGCGGCCCGCGCCCGCGAGCTGCGCCCCTCGCTCAAGGGCCGGGAGCGGCTCCATCCCGACGAGACCGGCAACCTCCTCGGCGACCTCGCGCCGGACGGACCCGAACTGCGCTCCTCCTTCGAGGACGTGGAGCTCGACCTGATGGCGCCGCGCGCCGGCAAGTCCACCGGCATCGCCGTCCCGCGCGTGCTGCGCGCTCAGGGCGCTGTGCTGCTGACCTCCAACAAGTCCGACGTGTACGCCGTCACCCGCGCCGAGCGCGAGAAGGCCGGCCGGGTGTGGACGTTCGACCCGCAGGGCATCGCCCACGCCCCGCGGGAGATGTGGTGGGACATCCTCTCCGACTGCCACACCATCGAGGGCGCCCGCCGTCTGGCCGGGCACTTCGTGGCCTCCGTCAACGACGACCAGTCCAAGAAGGACTTCTGGATCTCCGCTGCCCAGAACACCCTCACCGCGCTGTTCCTGGCCGCCGCCCGCGGAAAGGGCTCCGTGCTCGACCTGCTGGCCTGGCTCGCCGACCCCGCCGACCGCACACCGGTCGACCTGCTGCGGGACGTCGGCATGATCGCCATGGCCGAGCAGTTGCAGGGCACCGTCCGCGGCGCGGTGGAGACCCGCGACGGCATCTACGAGACCGCCCGGCAGTGCGTGGCCTGTCTGCTCGACCCGGAGATCGTGGCCTGGGTGACGCCCGACCCGCGCATTCCGGAGTTCCGGCCGCACGAGCACGTGCTCGGCCGGGACACCCTCTACCTGCTGTCCAAGGACGGCGGCGGCTCGGCCGCCGGGGTGATCGCGGGCCTGGCGGACACCACGATGCGCGCGGGCGTCGTGGCGGCCGAACGCATGGGCGGCCGGCTCGACCCGCCGATGACCGCCGTCCTGGACGAGGCCGCCAACGTCTGCCGCATCTCCGACCTGCCCGACCTGTACAGCCACTTCGGCTCCCGCGGCATCAACGTCGTCACCCTCCTCCAGAGCTACCGCCAGGGCAGCCGCGTGTGGGGCGAGGCGGGCATGGACGCGATGTGGAGCGCGGCCACGATCAAACTGCTCGGCGCGGGTCTGGACGACGCCGACTTCGTGGAGAAGATCTCCAAGCTCGTCGGCCAGCACGACGTGCGCACCCCGTCGGTCTCCAAGGGCAAGGAGGGCACCTCCCGCTCCTACTCCTACCGGCTGGACCCGGTACTGCCCCCGGACAAGATCCGCGCCCTGCCCAAGGGCAGCGCGCTCCTGCTGGCCACCGGGGTGCGGCCCGCCCTGATCCAGCTGCGCCCCTGGTACAAGGAGCCGGGCGCGGGGGCCATCTCGGCGGCGGCCAAGGCGGAGACGGCGGCGATCACCGAGCGCGCCGGCCGGGCCTGGTCCGGGACCGCCGCGTCCGGGAACGCCGGCGGCGCGGACAGGTGGCAGCGGGACGCGGTGTCCCTGCGCAAGGACACGGTCCGGTGATCGGTCCGTAGTCCGTCACGGCCTGCGCGCCAGCGTCGCGGCGCGCAGCAGCCACTCGGCCGGTCCGTACCGGAAGCGGCGCGTCAGCCACCCGCTGAACGCGAGCTGCGCGGCGTACAGCACGAGGCACCCGGCAACGACCGCCGAACCGCCGAACCGGCCGTACCAGGCCAGGCCATAACCGGTGAACACCAGCGCCATCACCAGCGACTGGGCGAGGTAGTTGGTCAACGCCGTCCGGCCGGCCGGGGCCAGTACAGCGCCGACGCGCCGGCCGGTCCGGGTGTCCAGCAGGAGCAGCAGGCCGCAGACGTACGCGGCGGTCAGCGCCGGGGCGGTGAGCACACCGACGGCGGACCCGACGTCGTACCAGCGCACGTCGAGCGGCCCGTTGCGGCAGACCGCCATGAGGACGCCGCCGGCCAGCCCGGCCGGCAGACCGGCGGCGACGACGCGCCGCAGCCGCGCGCGGTGCCGGCCGGGCTCGGCGAGCACCCCGAGCCGGCCCGCGGCCAGCCCCGCCAGGAAGGCCGCCAGCATGTCGGCGCCGTAGGCGGCGTTCCAGACCAGCACCCCGCGCAGCCACCCGAGATTGGCCCCGACGACCGTGCCGGGATCACCCCGCCGTTCCGCCACCGTCTCGCCGACCGCGGCCGTGACCTCCCGCGGGGGCACGGGCTCCGCGTAGGCGACGGTGAGCAGACCCCAGGCCAGCAGGCACGCCGCGGTCCCGGCGACGAGAACGGCCGCGATCCGCAGCGCCGTGCGCGGCGCGAGGTTCCGCAGCGCGAACAGCGGCAGGCTCAGCACCGCATAGACCATCAGGACGTCGCCGGGGAACAACAGGACCCCGTGGGCGAGGCCGAGCAGGAACAGGCAGGCCAGGCGGCGCAGATGCCGGGGGGCGAACGCCTGACCCGCGCGCTCGGCCGCGGCCCGCTGCAGGGTGAAGCTGTATCCGAACAGGAACGAGAACAGCAGATAGAACTTGGCGCTGACGAAGGCGGTGACCAGCCACCCGGCCACCTCGTCCGCGCCCGACGTGACGGGCTCTCCGCCGGGACCGACGTGCGGCCCGGCCATGAGCCGCGCGTTGACCAGGAGGATGCCCAGCAGTGCGAACCCGCGCAGGACGTCGATCTCCCGGACGCGGCCCGGCGCGCGTGCGGGCGCCGGGCCGGCGGGGGAACGTGCCGGGGTGCGGGATGAGTAGGGCATTTCGGGCCTCCCTGGTCGGTTCGGCGTCATGGCAGCCGAGTCCGCGGGGGGCACCTCCCGTGAAGGGCTGCACCGACCGCGGCTCAGGGGGTCACCACGGCACGCGCCCGGCGACGGTTCAGCGGCGGCGCCGGGGCACGGCAGGACAGCCGACGCGACACGGCCGCCGGGCACCCGAGGGTGCCCGGCGGCCGTGGTCGTTCGCCGGATCGCTACGGCCTGCCGGTGACCAGCGGGCGGGCCGGGCCGAACGCGGAGCCGTCGGCGAGAGCACGGCCGGAGAATCCGACCAGGTCGCCCCGGTCGTCCCGGGCCCACAGGTCCGCGAAGCCGTCGCCCTCGAAGTCGCCGTTGGTGGACAGGTGCGGGTACGCGGCGGCGGTGAAGCCACCGCCGATGGAGGTGGCGCGGACGGCCGGGTCGGCGTACACGCTCAGGTCCGCAGCGGCGACCTCGTCCGCCACCGGGTTCGGGCGGCTGGTGTACTGGTGGATCGCGCCCTTCACGGTGTCGCGGGCCCACAGCTCGGGCAGGCCGTCGCCGTTCAGGTCGCCGGGCGCGAGGAGCGTCATGTCCTGCCAGTCGGCGCCGCCGAGCCGGACCGGCTGGGGCCAGTCGATGAGCGGGCTCCCCCGGTGGCCGAAGTAGAGCCACAGCTCCCCGCCGGACTTCACCAGCAGGTCGGGCGCGTCGTTGTCGTCGACCCTGCCGTCGCCGTCGTCGTCGTCGAGGCTGCCGACGGACAGGATCTGGTCGGCGTCCGCCCAGTGGTTGTCGGCGTCGTCCACGACGTCCAGCCGCCAACTGCCGTTGCCCGTGCCGTCGAGTCCGCCGTCGCCACTGCCCTCGTGGACCCACAGCTCCTTGACCGACGGGTCGGCCCAGCCGGGGCGCAGGATGACGACGTCCTCGTAGTGGTCCTCGTTCCAGGTGCCCCGGTGGGTGATGACCGCGTCGCCGAAGGACCGCTCGTCACCGACCCGGCGGCCCGGCGCGAACGTGCCGTCGCCCCGGCCCAGGTGGAACAGCAGGGCTCCGCTGTCCGGGTCGACGAGCCACAGGTCGACGGCGGAGTCGCCGTCTAGATCACCGGGCCTGTCCCGGTGCGGGGGGCTCGCCGGATAGAAGAGGTAGGACTTCCGGTCGGAGCCGTTGCCCGCGGCGTCGAGGCTGCGGACGTACAGGAACTGCGGACCGGGCCGCAGCGGCCGGTGGGTGATCGTCGCGGAACCGCCGGGCCCGTCGGCGTCGACGGACCGCTCACGGCGGTCGGAATCGGTCCACCACACGTAGCGGGCGACGTCGTCCACGCCGTTGGCGGTGAAGGTGAACTCCCCCTCCGTACGGACCGGGTTGCCGTCCCTGTCCTCCGGGAACTCCTCGGAGTACGCCCCGGGCGGGCTCGACGGGCGCTCCTTGTCCAGGCTGAACGTGCACCGGTCGGTCCAGGGGCTGTGGGCGGTGCCGTCACCGGCCCTGACCTCCCACCAGTACGTCACCCCTTCCCGAAGGCCGTCCGACGGGATGCGCACGCTCGCCACGGAGCCGCTGGCCGCCCCGACCTCGGCGGTCACGGCCGGACCGCCCTCGGGTGCGTAGCGGAACTCGGCGGTGAGGCTGTCGTCCTCCGCGTCGTTCACCTCGGCGCGCAGCGTGACGTGGGTGGTGAGGCCGATGACGCCGCCGGCGCAGGGCACGGACGGGCTGGTGGAGTGATTGGAGGGCCTGTCGGGCGGGGTGTTCGACTGCGTCGGCACCCGCGCGGAGTCCTCGTGCGCGGAGTCCTCGGCGGCCGTCGCGGCTGCCGGGAGAAGGGCGAGCGTTCCCACCGAGAGGGCCGTCGTCAGCACGGCTGACAGCGCCTTCCGGCAGATCCCCCCGGGGCCGCCCGCGGCCCGTTTCAGAGTCTTCCTCATATGGATTTTTCCCGCCCGTCTCTCGCGGTGCAGTGGTCGGTGTGCACAGGGCGGCGCACACACCTCGCGGTGTGGGGCATCCCGGTTCCCCCGACCTCGCACCGGATGTCGCCCGGCGCGGCGGCCGACCGAAGTGCGCCCCCCGGCGGGCTTTCTAGCGGGTCCGGCGGCATGGGTGCGACGGGTATCCCGTGCCGCCGCCTCCCGGACAAAGCCGGTGGCCCCGCGATCATCCGGATCGCGGGGCCACCGGCTTTCCGGGTTCAGGCGGTCGGGTGCCCGTTCTTGACCGCCGACACGAACGAGGACCAGCCCTCCGCCGGGAAGACGAGCACCGGTCCCTGCGGGGTCCTGCTGTCCCGTACGGGTACGACGACGGCGAAGTCGTCGCAGACCTCGACGCACTCGCCTCCGTCCGAGTTGCTGTAGCTGCTCTTGCGCCAGTCAGCGGTGCTCAGGTCGATGAGTCGTCGCACAGCACTTCCTCCGGGATGGCCAGGACGAACTTCTGCGACTCGGCAGGGGACAGCGCGGAGTCGCGCATCGCATCGTACGCGCGTTGCAGGCGTTCGACCGGGGCGTCCGCTTCGACGAGGTCGCCCCGGTAGCCGTTCTCCAGGTAGGCCGCCGTGTGTCCGCCCGGGAGCCGCAGGAACATCACGGTAACGTTGGCCAGCCCGTGCATGCCGGCGCTCAGCGGCAGCACCTGCATCGTGACGTTCGGCCGCTCGGCCGTCTCCAGCAGGTGCTCCAACTGCTCCCGCCACTCCCCCGCGTTCCGCAGCGGTGTGCGCAGCACCGCCTCCGAGAGGATCGTCCTCAGCGGCGGGGCGTTCTTCCCCTCCAGCAGTTCCCGCCGGCTCGTCCGCGCCTTGACCTGCCGTTCCAGTTCCTCCCCCGTCAGCCCGCCCGCGGCCAGCACCTCCCGCGCGTACGCCGGCGTCTGCAGCAGTCCCGGCAGCACGCTCACCGCGAAGTGCCACAGGCTCGTCGCCTCCGCCTCCAGCTCCATGTAGCGCCGGTACCGCTCGCGGAACTGCGTGCGGTCGCCCGTCGCCGGCTCCCACAGCGCCAGCAGCAGCCCGGGGGTCTCGTAGTGGGTGTCGAAGTGCCTCGACGACCTCCGGGCTGCCGAGGGTGTCGCCCGATTCCATCTTGGAGAACAACGACCAGTCCCAGCCCACCTGTTCACCGAGCCGGCGCAGGCTCACCCCGCGTGCCGTCCGCAGTCTGCGCACCTCCTCCGCGAAACGTCGGCGTGGCTCCTGGCTGCGGCCGGTGACGGGACGCCGTTGGGACATGGCGCTCCCCCTTCGGACTTCGGGGCACTGCGGTGGACGACGGCCGGACGCGTTCGTGTGGCGATCGCGCCACGCGCCGTAGTCCGCCTCGCGTGACCGGGCGGGGTGAGCCGGTCGGGCTCACCCGAGGGGGGCGGTCTTCGCCGGGTCCCCTGTGGCCGTCTTCGCCGCACCGTCCGGGACCGCGCCGTCCGGGGCCGGGCCGGCCAGGTCGGTGCGGCTCGTCTCGCCGAGGACGGCGATGCAGACCACCGTCGCCAGGCAGAACGCGGCGACGATCACGGGGATGATCAGTGTGGCGTCGTCCCCGGTCTCGGCCTGCACCTTGGTGAAGATCAGCGGTGCGAAGCCGGCGCCGAGACCGGCGATCTGGTAGCCGAGGGACGCGCCGGTGTAACGGTTGCGGGTGGCGAACAGCTCCGTGTACAGGGCCGCGAGCGGGCCGTACATCAGCGGGTGCAGCAGCGACTGCCCGACCACGAGCGCCAGGACGAGCATCCCGGTGCTGCCGCTGTCGACCATCGGGAACAGCACGAACGAGTAGGCCGCCACCGCCAGTGCGCCCGCCGTCACCACCGGGCGCCGTCCCAGCCGGTCGGAGAGCGCCGACCAGCCCACGATGCCGGCCACCGCCAGGGTCGAGGAGAGCGCCAGGCTGTGGAGCACCGTCTGCCGTTCGTAGCCGCCGTTCACCGCGTAGGCGATCAGGTACGTGGTCAGCATGCCCTGCACGACGAACGCGGACAGACCGACCCCGATCCCCAGCAGCAGCACCCGGGGGTGGTGGCGTACGACGTCCCACAGCGGCAGGGACCGGCGCGGCGCCCGCCGCAGCCGCCTCTCCTCCTCGGCGAACACCGGGGTTTCGGCGACCCGTAGCCGGATGAACAGGCCGACGGCCAGCAGCGCCAGGCTGAGCAGGAAGGGGATGCGCCAGCCCCAGGAGACGAAGGCGTCCTCCCCCACGACCGCGGCCGTCCCGGAGAGGGCGACGGTGGAGAGCGCCATGCCGAAGGGCGCCCCGGCGTTGGTGAAGCTGGCCCACAGCCCCCGCCGCCCGGTCGCGTGTTCGGCCGACATGAGCACGGCGCCGCCCCACTCGCCGCCCACCGCCACGCCCTGCACGATGCGCAGCAGCACCAGCGCGACCGGCGCCAGGGTGCCGGCCTGCTCGTAGGTGGGCAGGACGCCGATGAGGAAGCTGGCGACACCCATGAGGGACATCGTCAGGACCAGCATCCGCTTGCGGCCGATCCGGTCCCCGAAGTGCCCGAAGAGGATGCCGCCGAGCGGTCTGGCCAGGTATCCGGTGGCGAAGGTGCTGAAGCTGGCGAGGGTGGCGGCCAGCGGGCTGAGGTTGGAGAAGAAGACCTCGGCGAAGACCACCGCGGCGGCGGTGGCGTACAGGAGGAAGTCGTAGTACTCGATGACGCTCCCGATGAAACTGGAGGTCACCGCCCGGCGCAGTTGTACGGGGTCGTGCGCTGCCTGCCGGTCTGGCTGTCGGGGGGAAGCGGCCTGCATGTCGTGAGCTCCCTTGCTCGGCCGAGGGGGGCCGGCCCGGAGGGAACCGGTGTTCCCGGGGCGGCTGACGTGGCTGCCCGTACCGCCCGGGGCGCCCGGTGGGTGGCGGGCCGTGACCGGCCGGTCGGCCGATCCACTCGAAGTGAGGCATTTTCTTTGCCTGCGTCGAGATTGTGACCAACATCGGCCGCCTCGTCTACCCTCGTGACGTGACATCCGACAACGACGAGCCCACCGCGGCGGCCTCGGCCCGTCCGCAGTCGCTCATGTTCAGCTTCCTGGGCATCTACGTGCTGGACCGCGAGGTCGCCGTCTACTCCGGAAGCATCATCGACGTCTTCGCCCGCCTCGGCGTGTCGGAGGAGGCGGTGCGCTCCACCCTGGCCCGTATGACCAAGCGCGGCCTGCTGGCCCGGCACCGCAGGGGGCGCAAGGCGTACTTCGGGCTCACGCCGCACGCCGCCGAGGTGCTGGAGGACGGACGCCGCCGGGTCCGCGACACCGGCGCGATCAACCGGGACTGGGACGGCACCTGGACCCTGGTCGGCTTCACCCTGCCCAACGACCGGGGCAGCGCGCGCCACGACCTGCGCTCCCGGCTGACCTGGGCCGGCTTCGCCCCGCTCCAGGGCGGCCTGTGGATCGCGGCGGGCTCCCGGGACGTCGTGGCGGCCCTCGCCCCCCTCGGCCTGGGGGACCACATCACCACCCTGCGGGCCCGGCCCACGGGGCTGACCGACTCCGCCGACCTGGTCCGCCGCGCCTTCGACGTCGAGGCCGTCGCCGCCCGCTACCGGGCGTTCCTGGAGCGGTGGGACACCAGCACCCCGCCGGTCGCCGACGACGACCTCGCCTGCCAGATCCTGCTGCACACCGACTGGCTGCAACTCGTCCGCCAGGACCCGCACCTGCCGGCCGAGCACCTGCCCGAGCACTGGCCGGCCATCCGCGCCGAGCAGGTCTTCCGCCTGCTGGACCAGAAGGTCGCCCCGGGCGCGCGGGCGGCGGCGGAACTGCTGGACGAGATCGAGCTCTGACGACGACGGTGCCACCGGCTCCGGCTCCGGCGCGTCCCGTGCCGCCGCCGGAGCCCGCCCCTCAGACCTTCTCGACCGCCACCCGGCCCTGCCCGGCGGTGAGCGCCCGTAGGTCGTCCGGATCGGAGGTCAGGATCGTCACCCGGCCCGGCAGGGCCAGGGCGGTCGCGCACAGCACGGCGTCGATGGCGTACTTGTGGCCGTGCAGCCCGGCACCGCGCAGCAGAGCGGCGGCGGCCTGGGCGAGAGCCTGGGTGACGGGCTCCACCCGGAGACGGGAAAGGGTCCACCGCAAGGCGGCGTCCTGGCCGAGGGCGTGCCGCTGGCGGCGTCGGCCCTGTTCACCGGTGTCGCGCTCGCCGTCACCGCGTTCCCGGTGCCGGCCCGCATCATCAGCGAACGGGGCCTGACCGGCAGCCGGTTCGGGTCGGTCGCGCCGGGTGCCGGTGCCGTGAACGACGCCGCGGGTCGGGTGCTGATGAACGCGCGGGGCCTGGTCCAGCTCATCGCGCTCAACCTCGGCCCGGCGGGGATCGTGACGCAGGCGATGTTCAGCGCCCTGGTCGTGGTCGCCGTCGTCACCACCGTCATGGCGCCGCCGCCACTGACGCTCCTGTACCGGCGGGAGCGGGCGCTCGGCCGCTTCTCAGCCGGGCAGGGACAGGTTGCCCCGCCGCCCGAGCCCGGCCCGGTCCGCATCGCACTCGTCTCTCCTGTGCGCTTTGCGGGCGGCGGCACCGGACTCCGACACGCGCGCCGGAGTCGCGCCCTCGACGGCCCCGAACCGGGGCTCGCCGTGACCGGGACCGCGGTGGGCGGCCCCCGCGGGGGCGCGGCGGTTTCCACGCCCCGGCGGGAGCGGGCCCCGCACGGATCCCCGACGGCGCTCCCTGCGCCTCCCCTCCTCCGCCCTGCCCTTCCGGCCGTGCCGGGGGTTCGCCGTTGACAAGTTCAGCTAATACAATTAGCTTCTAGCTAACTACATTAGTCAACTCCGGAGGACGCCATGACCGAGTACCTCGCCGTCGACGGCGGCACGCTCGCCTACGAGGTGACCGGGGCCGGCCCGCTGGTCGTCCTCGCGCACGGCATGGGCGACAGCCGCGCCGCGTACCGTGCCGTGATCCCGCCGCTGGTGGCGGCGGGTTACCGGGTCGCCGCGGTCGACCTGCGCGGCTGCGGCGAGTCCAGCACCGGCTGGCCGGACTGGAGCCGTACCGCCGTCGCCGGCGACCTGCTCGCCGTGATCCGCCATCTGGGCGGCCCGGCCGTGCTCGTCGGCCACTCGTTCTCCGGCGGGGCCGCCACCATCGCCGCGGCGCGGGAGCCCTCGCTGGTCACCGCGGTCGTCGAACTGGCGCCGTTCACCCGCAAGCAGTCGTTCCGCCCCGGCGACCTGCGGGTGAGGCGCTTCCGGCAGGGCATGCTGCGGCTGCTCGGCACGGGCGCGTTCGGCAGCGCGCGGCTGTGGCGCTCGTACCTCGACGTGGCCTACCCCGGCGTGAAACCGGCCGACTGGGCCGAGCGGCTCGGCCGCGTCGACTCCCTGCTGCGCGAGCCGGGGCGGATGGCGGCCCTGCGGGGCATGGGCCGCAGCGCTCCGGCCGACGCGGGCGCGCGGCTCGGCGACGTCCGCTGCCCGGTCCTGGTCGTGATGGGCACCCTCGACCCCGACTGGGCCGACCCGCACGCCGAGGGGTCGGCCGTCGTCGACGCCCTTCCCCCCGGTCTCGGCCGCCTTGAGATGATCGAGGACGCCGGGCACTATCCACATCACCAGTTCCCCGACCGGGTGGTCTCGCTCATGCTCGCCTTCCTCCGATCGGACGCCGCCCGTGCCTAGGCCCGGCCTGACCCCGGCGTCCGTGGTCGCGGCCGGCGCCGCCCTCGCCGACGAGGTGGGCCACGCCCAGCTGACGATGGGCCTGCTCGCCGAGCGGCTGGGGGTACGCACCCCGTCCCTGTACAAGCACGTGGGCGGCCAGGAGGACCTCAACCGGCGCATCGCGGCCCTGGCGCTGGGCGAGGCCGCCGACTCCGTCGGCGGCGCGGTCCAGGGGTACGCGGGCCGCGACGCCCTGGCGGCCGCCGCGCGCGCCTTCCGCGCCTTCGTCCTGGCGCACCCGGGCCGGTACGCCGCGACGATCGGCGTGGAACCGTCCGGCCCGGACGATCCGCTGGCCACCGCGGGGCGGCGGCTGCTCGACGCGTTCACGGCGGTACTGCGCGGCTACGACATCGGGGAGTCCGACACCGACCACGCCCTGCGCATGCTCCGCAGCCTCTGCCACGGCTTCGCCACCCTGCAGGCGGCCGGCGGCTTCCAGTGGGGCACCGACATCGACGAGAGCTTCGAGTGGCTGATCGCCTTCGCCGACCGGGGCCTGCGCGCGGCCGGCGGCTGACGTCCGCCGGCCGGGGCGGCGATCCGGAGTTCTCCACCACCCCGACCGGGGGTGCGCGGTCACGACCGTGACCGCGCACCCGGCGGACTCCGGCGGTGCCCGCCGCGCGCCGGGAGCCGGGAGCCGGCGAACCGCCACCCGCCCCCACGGCCTCGCCCGCCGGACAGCCACGGTGGCGGACCGGGCGTCCGGGGCCATGCCCATCACCCGGCCGGGCTCGCGGCCGGTCTGCCACCGGTCACCACCGGCCCGACCGGCTCAGCCGGTTGACCCGGTCCCGGCCCGGCGGGCGGTGTGCCGCCGGGCCTTGGCCCGGTTGCCGCACACCTGCATGGAGCACCAGCGGCGGCTGTGATTGCGGGAGGTGTCCCAGAACACCTCGCCGCACCGCCGCTCCGCGCACCGCTTCAACCGCCGCACCTGCCCGGTCAGCACCAGCTCGGCCCAGGCGACGGCCAGTTGCGCCACGGCCCGGGACACACCGGTGAGATCGGGCGACGGCACGAGGACGGCGGGCGGCCGTCCGCCGTCCGGCGGCGCGGTGGCCGCGGTCAGGGTGACCATGACCGGCAGCCGCGCCAGCACGGCGTCGGCGAGTGCCAGCCGGTGCGGCGACGCGGGCGCGCCGCCGTCGTCCAGGGCCTCGCGCATGCCGGTGCGCAGGTCCAGACAGGCCCGGAGATCGGCTTCCGTGACGTCGGGTGACCGCTCGACGAGCCCCCCGTCGGCCAGCCAGCGGGCGAGCCCGGCGGGCGTGGACAGCTCCTCCCGTCCGCTCTCCAGGTCGACGGTGTTGGTGAAGTTCATGATCAGCTCGGCCGCCGCAGGCGGTTCGGACATGCGCCCTCCTCGTTCCGGCCAACCAACGAAACATAACCAGCCATTTCGATTGGCAGGTTAGCAGTCTCCTCGCTTCTCATGGGTAGTTCCGTACCAGACTAACTATCTATAAGCGTTGGAAGGTTAATCGATGGAGAAGGCCGCCTCCGGACCGGCCCCCGCGTCCCCGCCGCAGGCACCGCCGCAGCCCCCACCGAGCCGTCCACCGGACGCCGTGGCCACGCGGAACACCACCGTGCTGGTGCTGTTCACCTCTCTCACCAACCTCGCGGACGGTGTCACCAAGGTGGCACTGCCGCTGCTGGCGACCCGGCTCACCCGCTCCCCGGTCCTGGTCTCGGCCGTGGGACTCACCCTCACGCTCCCGTGGTTACTGGCCGCTCTGCACGTCGGCGTGCTGGTCGACCGCTACGACCGCCGACGGCTGCTGTGGATCGCCAACGCCGTCCGGCTGGCGGCCGTCGCGGCGCTCCTCGGCACCACCGTCACCGGCACGACCAGCCTCTCCGCCCTCTACCTGGGGGGTGTCGCCCTGGGCGTCGCCGAGGTCGTCGCCCTCACCTCGGCCACCGCCCTGGTGCCCATGGCGATCGCCCCCCGGAAAACTGGAGCGGGCCAACGCCTGGGTGGCCGGCGCCGAGACGGTGTGCAACGAGTTCTGCGGCCCCCTCGTCGGCGGACTGCTGGTGGCGGCGGGCGCGAGCGTCGCGCTGGGCGCCACCGGCGTGGCGTACGTGACCGGCATGATGGTGCTGCTCCTGCTGACCGGCCGGTTCGCACCGCACGCCGCCGGGGACCGGCCCACCGGCTCGGTGAACCAGCGGATCGCCGAGGGCCTGCGCCTCCTGTGGCACCAGCGGCTGCTGCGGACGATGGCGCTCGCCCTGACCGTGCTGTGCGCCTGCTGGGGCGCCTGGCTCGCCCTGATGCCACTGGTGGCGACCGGGCTGATGGGGCTGAGCGCCCAGCAGTACGGCATGCTGCTCAGCGCCCTCGGAGCCGGTGGCCTGGTCGGCGCGCTCACCGTGGGTCCGCTCAACCGGCTCCTCGGCCGGCGCCGGGTCATGTTCGCCGATCTGCTGGGCACCGCCGCCATGATGGCCGCGCCGGTGTTCACCACCGGTCTGTGGCCGGTGGCGGCGAGCGCCTTCGCCGGGGGCATGGGCGGCGTGCTGTGGACGGTGAACTCCCGGACCATCGGCCAGCGCATGGTGAAGACCGAACTGATGGGCCGCTACAACGCCGCCGCGCGCCTGTTCAGCTGGGGTGCGATGCCGCTGGGCGCCGGACTGGTGGGGGTGCTCGCCCAGTGGTTCGGGCCGCGCGCGGCGTTCGCCGTGGCCGCCCTCCTGGTGGCCGTTCCGTTCCTGCGCACCGTGACCCCGCGGGCCCTGGAGGAGGCGACGGCGCGGCGGCGGGGCCCGGACGCGCGTCCGGTCAGCGGCCGCCCCCGGGGGCGTAGGGCTGGAGGAGCTGGTCGACGGGCGCGTAGTCGTCGGTGAGCGGTCGGGCGTCGCCGATCCAGGAGGTGAGGTCGTCGCCGGTGGCGATCCTCCAGCCGGTCCGCCGGGCGTCCAGCGCCTCCTGGATCGCGCGCGGGTCGACCGGGCGGTCGGAGGCGAGCACCACCATGTTGCCGCCCCTGGAGGCGGCGGCCGGGTCGAGGCCGATGTCGGCGGGTTCGCCGAGGAGGGCGACGTGCTCGAAGACCTCGTCGAGGGTGGCCGCCTCGGCACGCGCGAAGGCCAGCTCACCGTGGTCGATGAGGTTGGCGACGTACAGGCCGTCCTCGTTGAGCACCCGCCGTACGTCGGTCATCGCCTCCACCGTGGTGAGGTGCCACGGCACGCTGACGCCCCCGAAGGCGTCACCGACGACGAGGTCGCGACTGCCGCCGTCCAGCCGCCGCAGGCCGAGCCTGCCGTCCTCCACGCGTACGTCGACACCGGCTCCGGGCCTCAGCCCGAGCTGGTCGCGGTCGATGCGCACGACCCCGCTGTCGATCTCGGACACGACGCTGCGCGTCCCGGGCCGCGTGGCCGCGAGGTAGCGGGGAAGGGTGAGCCCGCCGCCGCCCAGGTGGTGGGCGGCGAGTGGCTCGCCCTCGGGAAAGGCGGTGTCGACCACCGACGCGATGGCGCGCACGTAGGTGAACTCCAGGAAGGTCGGGTCCTCGAGGTCCACATAGGAGTGCCGCAGGCCGTCCAGAACGAGGGTGCGGCCGCTGTCCCGGTCGGGGTCGGCGACGACCCGTGCGCAGTGGTACCTGGTCTCCGCGTCGCAGTCACCGGGCGCGACCGTGGCGGCCAGGCCGCCGGCGACGACCACGAGTGCCAGGGCGGGGACGCCGCTCCACCCGCGCGTTCGCCACTCGACCAGCGCCGAGCCGGCCACCAGCAGTGTTCCCAGGCCGATCAGTATGCCGCTGACGGGCAACCGCGACACGAGGACGAAGCCGGTCAGGACGGTGCCGACGATGGCGCCGACGGTGCCGACGCCGGACAGCCGGCCGACCACCGTTCCGGTCTCGGCGAGGCTGGTGAGCCGCAGCTTGGTCACGATCGGCGTCACCGCGGAGAGCAGCGCGCCCGGTACGAGGATGGTCAGTGACGCGATCGACAGGAGCAGCGGCGGCGCCCACTCCGCGGTGGTGCGCAGCACGGCGGGGGTGAGCGCCACGACCGCTCCCGACACCCCGAGCGCGGGGCCCAGCAGCCGGCGCGGATCGATCCGGTCGGCGATGCGCCCGCCCAGCCAGGAGCCGAGGGCGATCGCGGTGAGGGCGATGCCGATCACCAGGGTGCTGGTCTCGAGGGTGAGGCCGAGGTAAGGGGCCAGCAGCCGCAGGGCGACGATCTCGACCACCAGGACCGCGGCCGAGGCCCCGAACACGAGCACGGCGGCGGCACGGGCACCCAGGCCGCGGTCGCGGGGGGTGCCCTCGGCGGCGGGCGGGGAGGACGATTCGGTCACGGAGGACATCCTCGCATGCGGCGCGCGGCCGAACGGTGTGCCGGGGATCCCCGGGACGGTGGCCGGTGCGACAGCCTGCCGCGTCCGTTCGGCGGGTCCCTGTTCGGCGGGGCCCGGGCGGCTGTGCTCAGGCCGCCTGGAGGGACCGCCTGGCCAGGCCGAGGGTGTAGCCGTCGATGGCCGCAGTGGGCGGTGCCGTCGGGTCGGTGGCGGCACCGAGGGTGACGCAGAGCGGCGTGAGGTGCTCCACGCTGGGGTGCGCGCAGGCCGCCGCCGGTGACCGCACCGGCGGCGGGGTACCGCACCGGTGTGCGGTCAGCCGGCGGCGAGGAGTTCGAGCGTGTCGATCACGCGGTTCGAGAAGCCCCACTCGTTGTCGTACCAGGCGACCACCTTGATGTGGCGGCCGTCGACGCGGGTGAGGGCCGAGTCGAAGACCGACGAGGCGGGGTTGCCCGTGATGTCGGAGGAGACGAGCGGATCCTCGGAGTACTCGAGGATGCCGGTGAGCGGCCCCTCCGCCGCGGCGCGGTACGCCGCCAGCACCTCCTCACGCGTCACGTCGCGGGCGACGGTCGTGTTGAGTTCGGCGAGCGAGCCCACCGGCACCGGGACGCGGATCGAGTCGCCCGACAGCCTGCCGTCGAGGTTCGGCAGCACCAGGCCGATCGCCCTGGCGGCGCCGGTCGTGGTCGGCACGATGTTGACGGCGGCGGCCCGGGCGCGCCGGGCGTCGCGGTGCGGACCGTCCTGCAGGTTCTGCTCCTGGGTGTAGGCGTGCACCGTCGTCATGAACCCGTGCTCGATGCCGGCGAGTTCGTCGAGCACCTTGGCCAGCGGCGCGAGCGCGTTGGTGGTGCAGGAGGCGTTGGAGACGATCGTGTGCGCGGCCGGGTCGTAGGCGTCGGTGTTGACCCCGAACGCGAGGGTGACGTCGGCGCCGTCCGAGGGTGCGCCGACGAGCACCTTGCGGGCGCCCGCGGCCAGGTGGCCCCGGGCGGCCGTGGCCGAGGTGAAGCGGCCGGTGACCTCCAGGACGATGTCGACGCCGAGCTCGGCCCACGGCAGCCGCGCCGGTTCGCGTTCGGCCGACACCGCGATCCGGCGGCCGTCGACGACCAGGGCGTCCCCGTCGGCGCCCACCGGGCGCCCGAGCCGGCCGGCGGTGCTGTCGTAGGCGAGCAGCCGGGCGAGCGCGGCGGGCTCGGTGAGGTCGTTGACGGCGACGATCTCCAGGACGCTGTCGCGCTCCAGCAGCGCGCGCAGCACATTGCGTCCGATGCGGCCGAATCCGTTGATGGCGATGCGAGTCATGGGCGTTGTCCCCTTCCCCTTCTTCCCCTTCTTCGCCTTCTTTCCCTTCACCACCAGGCTCGTCCGCGGCCGGCGCCGCCGACAGTGGCGCCATCGCCACGGTCCACAAGGATCCCGCCACGCGGTGCCGGGCGGGTCACTCGCCCCGGGTGAAGGTGCGCCGGTACTCGCTCGGTGTGGTGCCCAGGACGCGCCGGAAGTGCAGGCGCAGGTTCGCGCCGGTGCCCAGCCCGACGTCGGCGGCGATCTGCTCGACACCGCGCTGCGAGCGCTCCAGCAGTTCGCGGGCCCGGTCGACGCGGGCTCGCATCACCCACTGCATCGGCGTGCAGCCGGTCTCCTGGACGAAGCGCCGGGAGAACGTACGCGGCGAGACGCCGGCCTGCCGCGCCAGCATGCCGAGGGTGAGGGGCTCACCGAGCCGGCGCAGTGCCCACTCGCGGGTGGCGGCGAACCGCTCGCCCAGCGGCTCGGGGACGCTGCGCGGCACGTACTGGGCCTGGCCGCCGCTGCGGTAGGGGGCGGCGACCAGGCGGCGGGCCGCGTGGTTGGACGCGGCCACCCCCAGGTCGCCGCGCAGGATGTGCAGGCACAGGTCGATGCCGGAGGCGGCGCCGGCCGAGGTGAGCACCCCGCCCGCGTCGACGAACAGCACGTTCTCGTCGACCCGGACGAGCGGATACCTGGCCTTGAGCGCCTGCGTGTAGTGCCAGTGGGTGGTGGCGCGCCGGCCGTCGAGCAGACCCGTGGCGGCCAGCGCGAAGGCGCCCGTCGAGATGGCCGCGAGCCGCGCGCCCCGGTCGTGGGCGGCGGTCAGCGCCTCGACGACGGCCCGCGGCGGGTCGTCGCGGTCCGGGAACCGGTAGCCGGGGACGAAGACGACATCGGCCCAGACCAGCGCCTCCAGACCGTGGGCGACGCGGTACGCCAGACCGTCACCGCCGGTCACCGGTCCGGGCGTCGCCCCGCACACCCGCACCTCGTACGGCATGCTCGCGCGGGTCGTGAAGACCTGCGCGGGAATGCCGACATCGAGCGGCTTCGCGCCCTCCAGCACCAGGACGGCGACACGACGCAGACGGGGCGCAGCGGACACAGGAGGAGATTACGCGGAGCACGGCGCCGGTGTGCCGGGCGCCCGCCGCGGACCGGGTACCCGGCACACCGGGCGGGCTGCCCGCCACAAGGTCAGCGCTGCAGGGTGAGGAGGCCCGGCCGCCACGGCAGCCGGTTGTAGTCGCCGCCCGCGCCGGGGGACTTGCCCTGGTAGAGGAACCGCAGGTTGCAGGGGTCGATGGTCATGGTCTGGTCCGGGTTGTCGCGGACCAGGTCACCGTGGCTGATGTCGTTGGTCCAGGTGGCGCCGCTGTTGGCCCTGCCCGCGAAGGGGTTGCTCTCGCTTGCGGCCTGCGGGGTCCACGAGCCGCTCAGGCTGGAGGCCGTGAAGGAGCGGAAGTAGCGCCCGTTCGCGCCCATGGCCTCGACGATCATGAGGTACTGGTTCTGGCCCTGGACCTTGTAGACCTGTACGCCCTCGAACAGGTTGGCCTTCGTGTCGCTCATGATCGTCGTGTACGACGAGCCGAAGTTGCCCGGGAAGTTGCCGATCGGCATGCTCGCCCGGTAGATCCTGCCGTTGTCGCCGGCGAAGAACAGGTACATGTTCCGGTCGTCGGCGATCAGGGTCTGGTCGATCGGGCCGGTGTCGGAGTCGGAGATGCTCCCGGTGAACAGCGGCTGCGGAGCGGACCAGCCGTTGGGGTTGGTGGGGTCGCTCGACGTGCGGTAGATGAAGGGCCACTGACCCCACTGGTACGCCAGTACCCAGACGTTCTTGGGCGCGAAGTAGAACAGCGTGGGCGCCACCGCGGCCTGGTTCATCCCGGTCTGGCCGGCCGACGCCATGTCGGACCAGTTCGTGAAGGGGCTGAACATCATCGAGCCGTACGACGATCCCGAGTAGTTCGTCGCGTAGACCAGGTGCCTGCCGTTGTGCTTCACGGCGGTGAAGTCCTTCACCGCGGCCCACCCGTGTGCCGGCTGCGCCAGCACACCCGTCGACGTCCACCGGTACGTCGACGGAAGGGAACACGCGCCGTCCGTCGGCGGCGTCCCGGACAGGCCGGTCCACTTCTGGTCGCTGCCGCCGTCGCACGTCCCGATCTGCACCGCCGTGCCGTTGGCCGTACCGGCGCCCGCGGCCTCCAGGCACAGCCCGGACTCCACGCCGACGGCCGTGCCGTCGGAGTTCACCCGCCACTGCTGGTTCGCACCGCCGTTGCAGGTCCAGATGTGCACCCGGGTACCGGGCGCGGTGGCGTGGCCCGGAACGTCCAGGCACTTGTCGCCGTACACGGTCAGCTCATTGCCGTCCGTCAGCGTCCACTGCTGGTTGGCCCCGCCCCAGCAGTCGTAGAGCTGCAGGTACGTGCCGTCGGTCTGGTCGGCGCCCAGCACGTCGAGGCACCGGTCCGAACCGACACCGCGCAGGGCGCCGCTGTCGGCCGCCTGGGCCGAGGGGGCGACGAGCACCGCCGCCAGCACGGCCAGGGCCGCGATCGCGGCGGCTAACACCGCGGACGGGTTCCCGCGGATGGAACTTCCTCTGTGCATGGGGACTTCTCCTACCTTGAGCAGGCGGACCCGGCCGGCCTCGTCAGAGGCTGTCCGGGCTGTCGGTGCGGTACGTGTGCGGCGATCTGCGCGTACCGCGGCAGACCGCTTGCGGCTCCCTGGTCCTTCGCGGCTTTCCGGAAGGCCGGTGGCGCCCGGCACCTTCGGGCCGCGCGGGCGGGTCGAACGGCTGACATCGATGTCCGCGAAACCCTGCCGGATCACCGGGTCCGCGTACTTCCCGGTGGCGGTCGCGGCGCGCGGCAACAGAGGAAAAGACGACAAGGCCTTGGCATTGACATGCGGCGGACTCCTTGCGGCTCGGCATTCGGGGTACGCCCCGGAGCGACCCTGCTGGGCGGTGGAGCGATCCCAGTACGTTCGATATATCGAATGACAGTCGGAGTATCGATCAAACTGAATGATAAGGAGTAGGTGGACGACGTCAATGCTTCTCGCATGTACTGCCGCCGACGCCGAGACGTCCCGTAGGGCCGGCGCGCGAGACGGCTCCGCCCCACATGCGACTGACACATCCTGCGCCGCCCCCGGCCCCCCGGGCCAGGACGCGAGGAGAGACAGGTCAGGCGCTCCCCTTTCCACCGGGGTCTTTCGGCGGATGCTGCGCACCCTTCGGGCCTCACTGCCCGTGGTACGTACGGCGCAGGTCGACGAGTTCGACATCGCCGCGCCGGTCGGCTTCGCGCCAAGGTCGTCGGTGAAGCCGGAGTGGTGAGCGGTCGCGGTCCTCGAACGTGCCGGTCGGAGGGGTTGCGGCGATTTTCCGTGAAGCCGCTCGGCTACCCGATCCCGTAAAGACCCGGCAGGTCGACCAGCAGGAGATCATCGCGGCGAGCCACTGCGTCAACCAGATCGGGATGGAAACCGTGGAGGGAGAACAGGGCCAGCGTGGCGCCCGTCGTGTCGTAGCCCTGGTCGGCGAGCAGGCTGCGGATGTGCTCCAGGCGTTGCAGATCGCCGGTTCCGCGGCGGGCGGCGGTGGCCTTGGCCTCGCCGACCAGGGCGATCCGAGCGCGCGGCGCCTGCGGACGCTCGCCCAGGGCGAGGGCGATGACGTCGACCTCGTGCTTGGTGCGGGCCACCGGGTCGGCGACCTCGGTGGTGCCGACCGGGCCGGGCAGACCGCCGGGGAGCAGGGTGTGGGCGTAGCGGCGGGTGAAGGTGCGGGCGAGGTTCTCGTACCGCAGTGGGCACGAGGGGTGCTTCGCCAAAGAACCGCAGGTCAGATCACTTTCGTGGAGGGAACGGCCATTCCGCCCGGTGAATGACCGGAAACAGGTCGAGCGCGGTGTCCGGCTCGGTGGGACCGCAGGTCAGGAGCCCTTCTCGGCGGGCTTGAGGATCGCGACGCACTCCATGTGGTGGGTCATCGGAAAGATGTCGGCCGGAATCAAGCCCGGGAAACTGCAGGCCAGAGAGGTCTTTCTGTCCCCCCGGGAGTCCACGGGCACCGTGAGCGTCAAACGAGCGTCATGGCCCACGGGATCCACGACACGGCCGGGCGGCCCTCCGGTGTCAGACCGGAAGGTCGTCGGGCAGGACCCGGAACGCCTTGTATCGACCCAGTGGGCGCACAGCCCGGAAATCACGACGGTCAAGCGTGAGTACGGCGTCGGTGTCGTACTCGGCGGCGAGGGCCACGTTCACCGCATCCGCGAGGTCCAGGTCCAGGTCGCGATACCGGGCACGCACCGACTGGGCTACATCCAGATGGTCTTCCGTGATCTCGGGCAGGGCGATACGGCCTCGACGCATCCAATGCCGGATGTCGTCGACCGCGCTGAGCGCCGCTTCACGGCCGAGCTCGCGCGTGGCGACGTGGTCGATCTCCGCGAGCAGCAGTGGGGACATCACAAGGAGCCCAGCTGCCATGATCGCCTCGTTCGACGCGTGATGCTCGGGATGGGCGGAGTCGAGCGCCGCGAGGAGCCCGGAGGTGTCCGCGATGACGATGATCACGCGGCGGTCCCGGACTCGGTCTCGCGGCTCACGGCGTCGGCGACGGTGTCACGCACCTCGCTCTTGCCGGGAGTACGACCTGCCCCCCGGAAAGTGCGGGAGAAGAGAGGCTCGTCCCAGAGACGGTTGGCCATAGCTGCGAGATGGATGCCCTGACGGATGATCTCGGCCTCGCTGACGCCGCGCCGCTTCGCGGCCTCCTTGATGATCGCGAGATCTTCCGGATCGGCGTAGACATTGGTTCGCTTCATAGACATGTACCATGCATAGCACATGTACCACGGCGGTGCATAACCTCTACAGTCGTGCGCTCCATGAACGACGCGACCAGCACGGACGACGGAAACGGAGCAACTACCTCCGCTCGTCGGCAACCGGTGCTCCTGCAATGCCAGACCTCGGCAACGCGTAACCAGTCTCACTGGTCTCGGAACTCGAGGGCTTCTCCGGTATGTACGAGCCAGGGTGAGGCGCGTGGTCAAGCCTTCCCTCGCAGCGCAGGAATCCTGGCTGCGAGGGAAGTCGAGGATCACGGCAGGCAAGGGGCGAAAGTTCTACAGAGTGTCCGTGAGAGGGCTGGGCAGATCGAGAGCGGCAAGCCGGTCGGGCAGGGCGCGAAGGAGCGCGGGGCCAACGAGACAACGTTGGCGAGCTGGGTGTCACTGGCCCGTCGGGTCGGTGCGCGCAACAAGGAACGGTGCTGCGGGCAGGTCGGCGGTGGGACGATCGGCGTGAAGCCCCGCTTGCCCGTCTTGTCGGCCACCAGAGACCCGGCCGTAAACCGTGCCGACTGCCCGGATAGCCGGGCAGTCGGCATAGTACGTGCTGTCAGCCGCCGTCACGCGTGGAGCGCCACGCACTCCCGCAACAGCGGTTCCAGGCACAGCTGAACGCCTTCACGGTCGAAGACCTGGAGGGCTTCAAGGCACGTCACGATCCAACGCGCCTCGTCCTCATCGACCTCGCATCTGACCGCGACGGCGGTCAGCGCACTCTCTCGGTCGAACAATCCGCCCTTGTACTCCTCCGCCAGGGCCCGGTATCCGGTGGCAAGCAACGGGTCCGCGTACAGGCCCGTGTCCTTGACAAAGGCGTGGGCACGGGCCCGGTCGGTGCGCAGGCCGGCCAGGCGGCGCAACGCCTCCTCGGGGCCGTCCAGTTCGCGGTGCAGCCGGTGGGCATCGCCGACCAGCCGCGGCCAGCCTCCGGTCAGCTCGTAGAGCCTGTCCAACCGGTCCTCCCGCTGGAACATGTCTACGCGCTGCGCCCAGCCGCGCAGGCTGCGGCGGTCGTGCCGACGCAGCACCACCCGGGCGGCCGAGGTGGGTTCAGTACTGGTCAGCAGGGAGCGCCACAGCGCCAGCTGGGCGGTATCGGTGACGAGGACGACCGCGCGGGTCACCCCGGGGGTGAGGGGCAGCAGCGTCTCGGCGAGGTCGACGGCTTCCCGGCAGGTCTCGGGACGCACCGGGTCGCGGTAGTTGACGAAGTCGCTGATGATGACGCGTCGTTCGCGGGGACGTCCGCCGGTGAGCTCCTGCTTGTAGACGCTGGGCTTGCCGACCGGCGGCAGCGTCCAGCCAGCGATGCCCGCGGTGAGAGCCCGCAGGGTGTCGGCGACATCGCCGACACCGGTGGCGGGGGTACCGAGGACGACTCTCGTCTGGTTGGACCACCGGCCGAGAAGGTCGTCCAGCTGAACATTGGTGAGCGATGCAGGCCGGCCGTCGGGAAGCTCGGGACGGCCTTCCTGCACGATGCTCTCCTGAAGCTCGCAGTCCTCCTCGGCCCTGAGCAGGCGGGCTTCCACCTCATGGGAACTGCCGATCATGCGCAGGGCGTTGGGACCGCGTAGATGCCAGCCCAGGCCGTCGTGGTTGGGCGCGAGGATGCCGAGACCGACCATCTCGGAGAGGTAGGCGCGGAACCCCTCGGTGTCGAGCTGTTCGAACCCCTTGCGCCAGTACGTCTCGCACTCCTCACGCAGTTCGGTATCGCTCAACCGCACCTCCAGACCGCGGTGGCGGGCGTGGTAGGCCAGCACGTTGGCGATCACGTCGTACCGGTGGTCGAGGCTGAGGGTGTCCTTGAAGGCCGCCGAAATACTGTCCCGGAGCCCGGCGTCCGACTCCACGACCTCGATGTCGGCAAGTTCCACCGGGTACGGAGGGCCCTCGGCACCGCGCCGCGCCCGCTTGCGGTGCATCAGTTCCACCAGCCGGTGACCGAACATCTGAAGCAGGAAGGGCTGGTAGGAACAGTAGCCGAGTACCCGGTTGACCAGGTCCATGTCCTGGAACTCGAAGCCGAGTGCCCGCATGGGCTCGACCAGTAGCTCGGCGGCGAACTGGGGGGCGAGCGGGCCGACCACCTTCGGAGTCTGTGCGAGGTGGCCGAACGGCCCGTTGCTCGCGAGCTTGGCGAACCGCTGCACCGAGTGCAGCCCGGCGAAGACGACCTTGGCCCGGTCCTTGGTGTCGTCCCCGAGTCCCTTGAGCTTCTTCGTCTGGTTGAACCGGGGGGCGTCCGCCTCGAAGAACTGGTCGCACTCATCGAGCAGGATAAGCAGCCGACGACGCGAGTCCGCATCGGTCCAGGCCCGGATGCCCGTGCGCACACGCCCGGAGATGTCGGCAGTGCCCTTCGCGGTCCTGCGGCGCTGCAGCGGTTCCAGTACCCGCGCCTCGGTCAGCTTCCGGTCCAGGACACTCCACAGCGCCTCCGGGCCGAGCGAACTGCCCTTGCCGATGTTCTCCTGGTCCAGGTTCACGTACACCGTCTGGTGGTAGCCGGGGCGCTGCTCCACGAACCTGTCCCCGGCGTCGGCGAGCAGCGCCGACTTGCCGAGTCCCCGGCCGCCGTAGATGACCTGGGTGCCGCGCGGGTCAATGATGCTCTTTCGCTCGGCGTCACGGCCGTAGAACATCTCGCCGCCGATCCGGCCGCGCTTTTCCCTGATGTACGGGTTAACACCGGAGAACGGCAGCAGCGTCTGCGTGGACGTGCTGACCTGCCGGTTGCCATGAGCCGCAAGGTAGGCGAGGGCGGCGTCGTCGACGACCAGCAGGGGCTGCAACCGGTCAGAGCCGACGGCGAGTTCCACGCGGGCTTCGCGGCTGAGCGTGCCGAAGTAGGCGACGAGGAGACTCGCTCCGCTGGTGTCGCGTTCCGCGAGGCTCATGACAACCTTGGCGGGCGGGCGACCCCACACCATCAGCACCCGCAGCGTGCCGCCCTGTTCCCGGATCTGCGAGCCGAAAGCGGGCGCCTTCGCCCGGCCGTTGATCTCCACCTCGGTCGCCTCGAAGAAACGGTACTCGCGCCGGCGCAGATTGGGGGATCGCTCGTCGAGCGGTCTGGCACTCTTGGCGTCGTAGCCGAGGAGCTTGAGCAGCGGCGGCAGCTGCCTCCTTCCCGACACTTCGAGCCGGTCCTTCGGCTCGGTCGCGCCGAGCCCCCGCCACCCGTCGAGGGCGTCGGCCGCCAAGGCGGCCTCATCGGTGGACAGGGCACCGTAATCGAGGACGGGAAGCGTCGGATGCTTGGCGCAGGTACGGACGAGGTCCACGAGCTCGCGGTCGATGCCCCGGGGCAGACCATCGGGCACCCCCGGGAAGAACTCGGTCAGGTGAGGGTCGCTGCCCTCGATCTCCGGAACGGGTTCGCCGATCTCCAGGAAGTAGACGAGGTCGGCCGCGGTGGCCAGGCCGCCGGTGTCCAGGTGGCGCAGAACCTGGGCGCGCCCGTCAACGGTGAGGTCCAGAGCGTCGAGCCGGGCCCGGATCCGGTCGGCCGCCTGCTGCCGGAATTCGGGCAGGTCGCTGCACACGGTGTCGAGGGCCTGGCGTACGTCCCTCAAGTCGCGCGTGCCGGTGCCGTCAAGCCAGTCACGGGCGTCGGCCAGCAGCTCCTGCAGGCGCAGGTCCTGGTCGTCGGTTACGGCGCCGTCGGCCTGTGCACGATGCAGCTCGGCGACGAGTTCGTCGTGCTCTCCGCGCAGCTCCGTACGTCGGGCGCCCTCCCGTGCCTCGATCTCGGCCAGGGCGGGCGGGACGAAGTCACCGGACTGCGTGGCGGGCAGCAGCCCACGGCCGGCGAGTTCGACGATGATACGGGTCGCAGTGAAGGCATCACGGGAGAGCCGCTCGGCGAGGGCGTCCTGCCAGGTGCGGTCGACCGCGGCGAGGAGCCGGTCGAGCGACGGGTGCTCGTCAGGGGTGTCGCAGACCTTCAGCAGTTCCACGTCCAACACCGCCTCGGGGGCGACCGAACCACCCGCGCGTGTGGTCGCGGACTCACCGGCCAGCAGGGCGAACAGCTCCTCCATCGAGGCGCGTGCCGCCCAGGCGGCCGCGGCGGCGACCGCACCCGAGCGGCGCGCCAGCTGTTCCAGCTCGGCGAGCAGTGCCTCCTTGCCGTCCAGGAGCGACCGGCACAGGGAGGAGATCTCTTTGATCGCCCGGTTGCCGTCGGAGCGGTCGCCGCGGCGGATGCCGTCGACCGCCAGACACCACTCCTTGACCAGGCCGACGGATCGTTCCACGAGATGCACCAGGTCCTGCCGCCCGGAGCCTTGGAGCGGCTTACCGCTGGACGCACGGTACTTGCGGTCCATGCGGTCGATCTCACTGTTGATCTCGTTCAGCTTCGACAGGCGCTCGACCTGTTCCCGAACCTGTGGCACCGCGTCACGCTGGTCGCGGACCACCGTCGTCAGCAGCTTCCCCAGCATTCCTCCGTCAGAAGCCAGCCACCGTTTGGCGATCTCCGTCGCCCGCGCGAACCGCAGCCTTGGCGGCACGAGCAGCGCACGGCACTGCTCCCCCAGCTCCCGCAATCGCGCCTCCGTCTCGGAGACATCGGCGATGACGACCAACGGGGAGACAGTCATGAGAACACCGCTGAGGGCACGGTCGGCGACGACGGTCGCGGCTTCGGCAAGCCGATCCGGCAGACGGGGCACCAACACCTTGAGCTGGGCACCCGCCAAGTGGTCGCCGGTGATCAAGGCCGTACGCAGCAGAGCGGGCAGCAGCAGGAGCTCGCTGCCCTCCACGTCGCGGCCCGTGTGTTCGCCGCACTGCTGGAGCACGCCCGTGGTCAGCCGGGCACCCTGGCTGTCACCGGAAGTGAGTAGCGCGGCGGCACCGGCCAGGCGGAGCGCCGTCACCTGCGGTTCGGGATGGCCGGTGGCACGGGCCACGTGGTGGGCGAGTCCGAAGCGCCGCTCGACGACGAGCCGCGCCATGATCCGCTCAATGGCGCTCTCGTCCTCGTCTCCCTTGTCCTGGGCCATGGACGTGATCGGGGCGGGAACCGTTCCAGGGACCGAAGCCGTTACCGGCACGGATGCGTACTGCTCACGCGGTGCGGTGTCGGTGAGCGTGGGCGCGGTGTCGCCGTCCGGGGCCGAGAGCGGTGCCCGGTCGCTGTCGGTGCCTGCCTCGCTCTGTCCGTCGTCGGTGTCGACAGGACCGGGGACCTCCGTGACGGGCGCGGCCGCTTCCGGTCCGGGGGCGGGGTCAGGCACAGTTTCCTGTGCGGAGTGGTCTGGGGTTACGTCCGCCGGCGGCTTCGTGTCCGCCTGCTCGGCCTCCTGAGCGGCGCCGTGTTCCCCGGCCTCCGTACCGGCGGCAAGCCGGGTCGCGCCCACCGCCGCCTCGGTGCGCTCGTGACCGGCCCCCTCCGGTTGGGCGAAGGCCAGTTCATGAGCCATGACCGCTGCCATGGCACACGTGGGCAGCCCTCGCACGACCTGCTCTTGCAGAGCAAGGATCTCCGCTGCGGCGTCCGCCTGCCGCCCCAGCCGGATGAGCCTGGCCAAGGCGGTGAGTGCGGCGCACTCCTCCCGTTGCGCCTGCTCCCACACCGATGTGTCCAGCAGGCGGCCGGCCGCACCTCGCACGGCTTCGGCGGCAGAGGCGGCGGGGCTGTCCGGACCGCAGACGACACCCAGGAGTTCCCGCAGGGTGTCCCGTGTCCGAAGGTCGTGCTCGCGTGCTGCCCGGTGCGTGCTCGCGGCGCGCGTCATGTCCTCCAGCCGACGGGGCACCCCGTCGATCCCCGCCGCGTGGAACACGGCCTCGGCGCTGTCGAACACCGCATTCAACGCAGCGAGCGCTGCCAGGTCCTCGTCCTGCGGAGGGCGGCCATCCGCGACCGCATCCGTCACCTTCTCAGCGGCTTGCCGGGCTCGAGCGAGGGCCGACTCCACATCCCCGCAGACCTCGTCCGGCCTCCTCGCCTCGCCGGTCCGGCCAGTGTCGACCGCCGCTGCGGACGCGTCCTTCGGGGCGGCCACGAGCGGTGGCTCCCGCTCCTCCGCCGGGCCGGACATGATGCCCGGGTGCGCCGCCGCGATCGACCGCGCAACGTCACCGACAGCGGCGAGTCGTGCCCTCTCGTTCGCGTCGGCCGTCACCGCGAACCAGTCCTGGTCCGCGGCCCAGCCAAGGATGCGGGCATCGACGACAGAGGCATTGCACCACGCGAACACCGCGGCCCGGATCAGCGTCGTACCCCACCGGGAAACGGGGTCGGAAGCGGACCAGTCGTCCGGCGCGACGACGTACGCGTTCACCTGGTCCATCACGGTCTGCGTGAGTTCCCTGACCCCACAGCTACAGGTGTGCTGCCGGGCGCCGCGCCGCAACCGGGCGAGAACGTCCTGGCAAAGAGCATGACCGGCCCGTCGAGGAGCCGCCATGCGGATACCCAGGTTGCCGAGCAACTTCTGCCGGTGCTTGGGCGGCAGAGAGTTGAAGGCGAGTTCCACCATGTCGACCGTAAGGTCGTTCAGGGCGGCGACGGCCGGGTGATCCAAGGCGTTGAGAGCGGCGGCCAGGGCCGAGAGTTCCTCGGCCGAGGCTCCGGGCGGGGACGACGGCGGCCCCGTCACGACGTGGTAGCGGTCATGCATGTACGCGCACTCCGTTTCTGTGGCCGGGTTTACCGGGTCGGCTCACCTGACGCCGGGGAGCCTGGAGAGAGGAACGGGATGTGAAGGAATCGGCGGAAGCCTTGGGTTGCGGTCAGCGGCCGCGCGTGTGCTCGGTGACGAATGTGTAGCCGTCGGGCAGTTCCCAGCCGTCCGCCTTGCCGAGCCTGCGGCAGTGCTCCCGGAAAGCCGCTCGCTGGCCGTCACTGGGCAAGCACCCCGGGCGCAGGCGACGGAGATGGCCGGAGACGAACTGAGACGCGAGCAGCCCCGCGGCACCCGGTTCCGTATCCGTATCGCCCCAGGGGCGTATCACCCGCCGCCGGACCGGACAGTAGCCGACGAGGGGGATGGTCGGCTCCCTGTCTCGCGCCGGGAAGTGTGGCTGCCCCCAGGCGTCCCGGCTGCCGAGGGCCGGCTCCAGGAACCGTTCGGCGAGCAGTTCCGCGACCGCGGCTTCCAGGGCGGCGGCCTGTGACCGGGCCGGCCGACGCCCGTATACCGCGCTCGGCAGGACCGAGCGGTCCATCAGCGCGTGGCCGTCCAGGGTGAGCAACCCGCAACGGCGCACGGTGCGCATCACCAGCTGCCGGGGCCCGAGCCCGGCCGCGCTGTCACCGTGGCGATCACTGCCCGGGGCGTCCTCCCTGGTGAGCACACGAGAGTCGTAACAGTGCCCGGTCTCGCGGTCGCCGACCTGCACCCGTTCCTCGAGCCGCGTCGTGGCCAGGTGGATCACCGGGTCGCCACGGCGGCGGCGCAGTTCGAGCATCAGTCCGGGAAAGAAGTCGCGGGGCCAGGCGATTCCGGTCAACCGGCCCGAGTTGTGGCCGAGTTCGGCGACGACATCGTGCGCCGCCTCCGCTTCGTCCGACTCCTCGACGAGGTGATGGAGTTCGAGGCGCACCTTGGGGCGCGCACCGTGAGACCGGTGAAGGTCCCGTACGGCGCACGAAGGCAAGGGGAACCAGCCGCCGATGAGATGGGTCAGCCGCAAAGGCGCCCGCCAGACAGCTTCCTGCGCGTCGTCCCGCAGGAGTTCGCCGGCGCCCAGGGAGACGTCGTCGGCGAGTGGCAGATCGACCGGGTCCAACTCCGCTTCCGGTTCCGGCTCCGACGACGCAGGCAGTGTTGACGTCCAGCCGCGTCCGGCCGGTGCAAGGGGATCTCCGGGCGCCTCCGCATCACCGGGGTGATGGGACCGCCACACGCCTCCGCCCTCGAAGGGGTCGTCGAGAGTGATCCGAGAGCCGTTCTCGAACAGGCCCTGGTCACTGTCCTCCCGGACACTGTCTGCGAGCGCTATGTTCGCCCGGCATACCGCGGTCGCGTAGCCCACTCCCCTGAGCCGTTCCGTCGCCCCTGGGACCCGCCGAAGCCTCGGTCCGATCGCCGTGTACACGGTGACCGGCGTTGCGAGGCCGAAGCGCCGCCTCCCCGGGGTGGCCGTGCGTGCCACCTCTGCCGCGAGAGACCTGAGGTCATCACCACCCAGCGGCCCGGTGTCCCGCCGGCAGTCCGCGAGAGACGTCCGGGGCATGGCGTAGTGACCCCATGTGCTCAACACAGCACTGGACTCGAGGACCCCCCGCACCGTTTCGAGGAGGCCGAGCAGACCCGCCCGCAGGTCATCGCCGAGCGTGCCACCCACCAGCGCGGCGAGGGATACGGGAACGAAGGGACTGAGCAGTTGCTTCTGTGCCGTCGTCAGAAGATGGTCGGCATAGGCCGTCAGGTCGTCGCGCCGGGCTGCCTCCGGGGACGGATAGCACATGTCAACGACGACATGCCCGTCCTCGTTGATCCAGCGCCGACGCGTGCGTAAACGGTGGAGCTGGGCTGGCGACAGGCTCAGAGCCGGCCCGAAGGCGTGAAGATCCGGCACCAGGAGTTCTTTTCGCCGCGGCTCGGCGTCGTTCCCCGGTCTGCCCGGACCCTCGGCACCCGCAGGAGCCCCCGACACCCAGCCCGGTACGTCACCGAGGGCGTCCACCTCCGGGTGGGCGCCCTCCTTGTGGACGATCTCGGCATACAGCGGCTCCGCCCCGGTGGCGACACACACCATGGCACCGACCGGCAGCACGGGAGCGCGCTCGCCGAAGGTGATCACGGGGAAGTCGTCAAGGCACAACGGACTGCCGCCATAGCCGTCGCCCCCAAGGTCGTACCCGAAGTACACGGCGTTGAAGGCGACGGTGGTGTGCACCGGCGCCGGACGGACCGCGACAACGGCTTCGAGATAGCGCAGCAGCCGATCCCGTTCCCGGTCGGGTACGGCGTCGTAGCCCCGCGTCATAGCGGAGGTCAGCAGAGCCCGGTCGCCGTACGGATCCGGTACTCCTGTCCCCCCGTGTTCGCCGACCGTTGCTGATACATACGGGTCCCCACCCATGACACCTCCGCCGCACTACAGGTCACCCCGGCCCGCCTGCGGTGTTCCCGAAGACTATGCCCGCGCTTGGGGTTCCTGCGGCACTTTCGTCATTTTGTGATGGGCAACAGCGGCTTGCGACGAACACTTCAGCGGCTATAAGACAGACGTTCGGTACAGAACTGATGACACCACGGTGACCGGTCGGCGCTGCCCCGTCTGCATGACGGCGGGGCAGCGCCGAGTGCGGGGACCTCCTCGACGAGCCCGGGACACGGCGGTCGGCCGGTCCATGTCCTGAAGTCCGGAGAGCAGGTGCGCCAGCACGCTGCTCGGCCGCCACAGCGGAGCCCTCCGTCCGGCGACCGCGCCAGCGTGCTCAACGGACTGCCGCACAGGGTCAGCCGGATCCGGCTGTGACGGTCCTTCGGCCGAGCGTCATATGAGCGTCAGGATGCCGGACGACACCCTCGTGCCGCGCCGGCACGAGGGCCGCTCCGACTGCAGAACCGCAGGCCGGGCCGCCTCCGCGGGCGGAGCGGCCGTTCCACCCGGTGGATGGCCGGAAACAGGTCGAACGTGGTTCCCGGCTCGGTGAAACCGCAGGTCAGGCGCCCTTCTCGACGGGCTTGAGGATCGCGACGCACTCCATGTGGTGGGTCATCGGGAACAGGTCGAAGGCCTTCGTGAAGTGCGGTACGTAGCCCTCGGCGCGGAAGTACGCCAGGTCGCGGGCCAGGGCCGCCGGATCGCAGGCGACATAGGCGACACGACGCGGACCGAGCGCGGCGATCTGCCGCACCGTCTTCTTCCCGGCGCCGGAACGGGGCGGGTCCAGGACGACGATGTCGGCCTCGGTGATGCCGGTGCGCGGCAGGACCCTCTCGACCGTGCCGTGCTCGATGCGGACCCGGTCGCAGTCGGCGAGGTTGTGGCGGGCGTCCTCCACCGCGCGCTTCGACGCCTCCACGCCGAGCACCGCGCCCTTCTCCCCCACCCGGTCGGCCAGCGCGCCGGCGAACAGCCCGGCGCCGCAGTACAGGTCGAGGGCCATGTCGCCCTTGTGCGGGGTCAGTCCGGTCATCACGGTCCGCACCAGCAGGTCGGCGGCCTGGGGATGGACCTGCCAGAAACCGCCCGCGCCGATCCGCCAGGTGCGCTCGGCGGCGCGTTCGCGGACGTAGGGGCGGCCGTGGACGCGGTGCACCGTCCGTTCCCCGTTGCGGCCGCGGGGCTCCTCCACCCGCATGACCGAGACCGGCCGGTCCAGCTCCACCAGGGGGAGCCGGCCGTCGGGACGGGGGGTGATCAGCACCTGGCGGTCGTTGGAACCGGTGGCGGCGACGGCCTCCACGGAGGCCGTCTGCGGCCAGGCGCGCTTCTCGACGCCCAGCTCGCTCACGCCCGGCGCGGCGATCAGACAGCGGTCGATGACCTCGATCTCGTGGGAGCGATGGCGGCGCAGCCCGGCGCGGCCGGAGGCGTCGACGGCGTACTGCACCCGGGTGCGCCAGGCGGGGACCTCGCCCCGGGGGACCTTGTCGCCGGGCGCGGGCTCGACGGTGCCGTCCCAGCCGGCCTCCTCGGCGGTCAGTCCGGCCAGCCGCTGGAGCTGCTCGGCCAGGACGGCCGCCTTCAGCCGGCGCTGGGCGCCCGGTGCGGCGTGCTGCCAGTCGCAGCCGCCGCAGCGGCCGGGACCGGCGAAGGGACAGGGTGCCTCGACGCGGTCCTTGGCGGCGTCGAGGATCTCCACCGCGTCGGCGCGCAGGAAACGGGAGTCCTCGTGTCCCTCGGTCACCCGCGCGACGACCCGCTCGCCGGGCAGGGCGTGGCGGACGAACAGCACCCGCCCCTCCTCGGTGCGGGCGACGCAGTGGCCGCCGTGGGCGACGGGGCCGATCTCGACCTCGTACTCCCGGCCGGCCAGCGACGCGGGCGCGGCCCCGGTTGCGGTCTCGGGCGCGGCGGAGGACTCGGCGGGGGGTGTCGCGGGGGGCATGGGAGGGCGCTCCAGGGGACGGCGGGGGCCGGGACGGCAGTCGTCCAGCCTACCGCTCCCGGGGAGGGCTACGGCTCGCGCCCGTTCCCGTTCCCGTCCCCCGGCCCGACCGGGCCGCGCCGCACCGCGCCGGGTGCGCTCCACTCCGCGCGGCGGCGGGCCCGCAGTCTGGCGCGCTCGGAGGACTCCAGCTGGTACGGCACGGAGGTGACCATCACCCCGGGGGTGAACAGCAGCCGTCCCTTCAGGCGCAGCGCGCTCTGGTTGTGCAGCAGCTGCTCGTACCAGTGGCCGACGACGTACTCGGGGATGTAGACGCTGACCACCGCGCGCGGGTCGGCGCGGCGCAGGCTCTTGACGTACTCCACGACCGGCCGGGTGACCTCGCGGTAGGGGGAGTCGAGGGTCTTGAGGGGGATGTCCATGCCGTACCGGCTCCACTCCTCGCGCAGGGCGCGGGTCTCCTCCGGGTCGACGTTGACGCTGAGCGCCTCCAGCACGTCGGAGCGCGCCAGCCGGGCGTACGCCAGGGCCCGCAGCGTCGGCCTGTGGATCTTGGAGACGAGGACGATGGAGTGCACCTTCGAGGGGCGGGCCAGCAGGTCGCCGCCCGGCTCGGCGGGCATCGCGAGCTCGTCGGAGACCCGGTCGTAGTGGCGGCGGATGGCGGTCATCATCAGATAGAACAGGCCCATGCCGATGAGGGCGACATAGGCGCCGTGGGCGAACTTGGTGACCAGCACCACGACCAGGACCAGCCCGGTGAAGAAGGCGCCGAAGGCGTTGATCGCGCGGGAGCGGATCATGCGGCGGCGGGCGGCGGCGTCCCGCTCCCCGGCCAGCAGGCGGTTCCAGTGCCGGACCATGCCGGTCTGGCTGAAGGTGAAGGCGACGAAGACGCCGACGATGTAGAGCTGGATCAGCCGCGTGGAGTCCGCGTCGTAGACGTAGACCAGGACGGCCGCGGCCACGGCGAGCAGCACGATGCCGTTGGAGAAGGCCAGCCGGTCGCCGCGGGTGTGGAGCTGGCGCGGCAGGTAGCGGTCCTGGGCGAGGATCGAGCCGAGGACGGGGAAGCCGTTGTAGGCGGTGTTGGCGGCCAGGAAGAGGATCAGCGCGGTGGCCCCGGCCAGCAGCAGGAAGGGCGCCGAGCCGTCGCCGAAGACCGCGGCGGAGACCTGGGCGATGACCGGGTCCTGGTGGTAGTCGGGTCCGGCCGGACGGCCGTCGATGAGGATGTCGGTGGCCGGGTTCTCGGACATCTTCACGTCCGTGGCCAGGGCCAGGGCGATGATGCCGCAGAACATGGTGGCGGCCAGGCCGCCCATGAGCGCCAGGGTGGTGGCGGCGTTGCGGCTCTTGGGGCGGCGGAAGGCCGGGACGCCGTTGCTGATCGCGCCGACCCCGGTGAGGGCGGCGCAGCCGGAGGAGAAGGACCGCAGCAGCAGGAAGACCAGCGCGAACCCGGCCAGCGAGCCGGCCTCGGCACGGACCTCGTACCCGGCGCTGGGCGCGGTCATGTCGTCACCCAGGACGAACCAGCGGAAGGCGCCCCAGCCGATGGTGAGCAGCACTCCGGCGACGAAGACGTAGGTGGGGATGGCGAAGACCGTGCCGGACTCCCGTACGCCGCGCAGGTTCATCAGCGTCAGCAGGGCGATGACGGCCATCGCCACGGTGACCTTGTTCTCGGAGACGAACGGGACCGCCGAGCCGAGGTTCTCCACCCCCGCGGCGACCGAGACCGCCACCGTCAGCACGTAGTCCACCAGCAGGGCGCCCGCGACCGCGCGGCCGGCGCGGGGGCCCAGATTGGTGGTGGCGACCTCGTAGTCGCCGCCGCCGGAGGGGTAGGCCCGGACGTTCTGCCGGTAGGACGCCACCACCGCGAACATCAGCACGACGACGGCGAGGGTGATCCACGGCCCGTAGCGGTAGGCGGAGAACCCGGCGATGGAGAGCACCATCAGGACCTCGCCCGGTGCGTAGGCGACCGACGACAGGGGGTCGGAGGCGAAGACCGGCAGGGCGATGCGCTTGGGGAGGAGCGTCTCGGAGAGACGGTCGCTCCGCATCGCCCGGCCGATCAGGAGCCGCTTGGACACGTCGGTCAGCTTGGACACGCAAGGGATCGTATGCCGCTGTCCGCCAGGGGGACCAACCACCGTCCCGAAGCGCGGTACGGCGGGGGACCGGGCGGCGCGGGCGCCGGCGGGCGGCCCCGGTTGCGGGCCCGTCGGACGGTGCCGAGCATGGCCGTATGGGCGGCGGCACGGGTGAGGACACGGACGGTGCCACAGGCGACGGCACGGCGGCCGGCCGGCCGGTGCGCTGCCTGGTCACCGGGGCGAGCGGCTATCTGGGCGGGCGGCTGGTGCCCGAACTGCTGGCGGCCGGCTACGCGGTGCGCTGTCTGGCCCGCAACCCGGCCCGGCTGCGCGACCACCCCTGGGCGGGGCGGGCGGAGGTGGTCCGCGGCGACGTGACCGACGCCGCCTCGACGGGCGCGGCCCTGCGCGGCGTGGGCGTCGCCTACTACCTGGTGCACTCGCTGGGCGGCGGACCCGGTTTCGAGGAGACCGACCGGGCGGCGGCCCGGGTCTTCGGGGAGCGGGCGCGGGCCGCGGGGGTGCGCCGGATCGTCTATCTGGGCGGGCTGACGCCGCGCGGGGTGCCCGAGGAGGAGCTCTCCCCCCATCTGCGCTCCCGGGCGGAGGTGGGGCGGCTGCTGCTGGCCTCGGGGGTGCCGACGGCGGTCCTGCGGGCGGCGGTGGTGATCGGCTCGGGTTCGGCCTCGTTCGAGATGCTCCGCTATCTGACCGAGCGGCTTCCGGTGATGGTCACCCCGAGCTGGGTGCGGACCCGGCTGCAGCCGATCGCCGTCCGCGACGTGCTGCGCTACCTGGTGGGCTGCGCCACGCTGCCGGCCGGGGTGAACCGGACCTTCGACGTCGGCGGCCCGGAGGTGCTGACGTACCAGGAGATGATGCGGCGCTACGCCGAGGTGGCCGGGCTGCGGCGGCGGATCGTGCTGCCGGTGCCGGTCCTGTCCCCCACCCTGTCCAGCCACTGGGTCGGCTGGGTCACCCCGGTGCCCGCCGCGCTGGCCCGGCCGCTGGCGGAGTCGCTGCGGCACGAGGTGGTCTGCGCCGAGCACGACATCGCGCGGTACGTGCCGGATCCGCCGGGCGGCCGGATCGGGGTGACGGAGGCACTGCGGCTGGCCCTGAAGCGGGTGCGGGAGGCGGACGTGGCCACCCGCTGGTCCTCCGCGTCGGTGCCCGGCGCGCCCAGCGACCCGCTGCCCACCGACCCGGACTGGGCGGGCGGCAGCCTGTACACCGATGTGCGGCGGCGCGCCGTCGCCGCCTCGCCCGAGGCGCTGTGGCGGGTGGTGGAGGGCATCGGCGGGGAGAACGGCTGGTACTCCCTGCCGCTGGCCTGGACGGTACGGGGCTTGCTGGACCGGCTGGCCGGCGGGGTGGGGCTGGCCCGGGGGCGGCGGGACGCGGCGCGGCTGCGGGCGGGCGACGCGCTGGACTTCTGGCGGGTGGAGGAGATCGAGCCCGGGCGGCTGCTGCGGCTGCGGGCGGAGATGCGGCTGCCGGGTCTGGCCTGGCTGGAACTGTGGGTGGAGCGCGGGCCGGAGGGTGGGACGGTCTACCGGCAGCGCGCGCTGTTCCATCCGCACGGACTGGCCGGGCAGGCGTACTGGTGGGGGGTTTCGCCCTTCCACGCGGTGGTATTCGGCGGGATGGCCCGCAACATCGCGGCGGCCGCCGAGGCGTCGGAGGCCGCCGCGTCCGCCGGGGCCACCGGGGCTACGGCGGAGGGGGCGGGGTCCCGTCCGGCCGGCGCGCCGCGGCCAGCTCGTCGTTCATGGCGGCCAGGAAGCGTACGACGACGCGCAGTTCGGCGTCGCTGAAGCGCCGCCGGACGGCATCGGTGGCCTGGGCCAGCGGGCGGAAGTACTCGCGGGCCACCTCCCGGCCCCGGGAGGCGTAGTGGAGGTGGACGGTTCTGCGGTCGGCCGAGTCCCGGGTGCGCCGGATGTGGCCCGCGCGCTCCAGCCGGTCCAGGCAGGCGGTGACCGCTCCGGAGGTGAGCCGGAGCCGTTCCCGCAGCATGCCCGGGGTCACGGGCCCGTCGTCCGCGTCCAGGATCTCCACCAGGGCCTGCACGTCGGTGGGGTGGAGCCCCTGGGAGCGGGCGAAGTCGTGGGCCGTCCTGCCGAACTCGCCGTTCATGCGGCGGAGCAGTACGGCGAACGTCTGCAGACCGGTGGGGTCCTCTGAGCCGGGCACTCCTCCAGGATATACATTCTCGGCAATCGGCTATCTCAATGGGAAAGATTTCCGCCCACCGGGGTACCCGTCGGTGCGGAGCCCGCGTCCTTCAGCTCAGGGGAGTCCATGAAACCCACACCTCGCCTCCTGCGGTGGCTGGTCCCCGCCGCGTTGATCGTCGTCTGGCTGGCGGTCGGCGGCGCCTTCGGACCGTACGCCGGGAAGATCAGCGAAGTCTCCACCAACGACCAGTCCTCCTTCCTGCCCGAGAGCGCCGAGTCGACGAAGGTGACCGAGCAGCGGAAGGCCTTCCAGCAGACCGATAGCGTGCCCGCCATCGTCGTGTGGGAGGCCGAGGAGGGCCGGATCGGCCCGGAGCAGCGGCAGCGGGCCACCGCCGCCCTGCGGGAGCTGTCCGGCGCGGAGTGGGCCGTGGGCCGCCCCTCCCCCGCGGTGCCGTCCGAGGACGGCCGGGCCCTGCAGGGGGTGGTCCAGCTCTCCGCCGGTCTGGACGACGGGCTGCCCGGGGCGATCGACTCGATCCTGGAGACCGCCGGGCAGGTGCCGGGGACCGAGGTCCACGTCGCCGGGCCGGCCGCCACCCAGGCCGACCTCTCCGAGGCGTTCGCCGGGATCGACGGGCTGCTGCTGGGCGTCGCGCTCAGCGTGGTGCTGCTGATCCTGCTGCTGGTCTACCGCAGCGCGCTGCTCCCGCTGGCCATCATCCTCGGCTCCGTCTTCGCCCTGTCCCTGGCCACCGCGATCGTCTACTTCCTCGCCGACCGGGACCTGGTGCGGGTGGACGGCCAGGTGCAGGGCATCCTGTTCATCCTGGTCATCGGTGCCGCCACCGACTACGGCCTGCTGCTGTCGGCCCGGTTCCGCGAGGAGCTGGGCCTGCACGGCGACCGGCTGCTGGCCGGGCGGACCGCGCTGCGCCGCTCCCTGGGCGCGATCCTCGCGAGCGGTTCCACCGTCGCCCTGGCGCTGCTGGTGCTGCTGCTGAGCGATCTGCGCAACAACCAGGCCCTCGGGCCGGTCGGCGCCATCGGCATCGCCTGCGCGATGCTCAGCGCCCTGACCTTCCTGCCGGCCGTGCTCGTGGTGCTCGGCCGGGCCGCGTACTGGCCCGCCCGGCCCAAGCCGCCGCAGAACCCGGACGATCCGGGGGGCGCCCGCGGGGTGTGGGGACGGGTCGCCACCGCCGTGGACCGCTCCCCGCGCCGGGTGTGGGCGATCTCGCTGGCCTCCCTGGCGGTCGCCGCGGCGTTCTCCCCGATGCTGACCTCCAAGGGGACGCCGCTGGAGGAGCTCTTCGTGGGCGAGACGCAGTCCGTCACCGCCCAGCGGGCGCTGAACGAGCACTTCCCCGGCGGCACCGGCAACCCGGCGGTGATCATCGCCGACGCCGACCGCCTGCGGCAGGTCACCGCCGCCGCGCAGGAGACCGAGGGGGTGTCCTCGGCCGCGCCGGTCACCGAGTCGGGCCGGCCCGGCGAGGGCGAGCCGCTGGTGGTCGACGGGCGGGTGAGCATCCAGGCGACCCTGGAGGCCGAGAGCGACTCCGACGCGGCCCGGCAGGCCGTGGAGCGGCTGCGGGAGTCGGTGCACGCGGTGGACGGCGCGGACGCCCTGGTGGGCGGCTACACCGCCCAGCAGCTGGACACCCTGGACACCGCGCGGCACGACCGCGCCCTGATCATCCCCGTCGTCCTGGTGATCATCCTGCTCGTCATCATGGCGCTGCTGCGCGCGGTGGTGATGCCGGTCCTGCTGGTGGCGACCGTGGCCCTGAACTTCCTGGCCACCCTGGGGATCGCCGCCCTGGTATTCGAGCACCTGCTGGGCTACAGCGGCACCGATCCGTCCATCCCGCTGTACGGCTTCGTGTTCCTGGTCGCCCTGGGGGTGGACTACAACATCTTCCTGATGACCCGGGTCCGTGAGGAGACGCTGCGCCACGGCAACCGGCTGGGCGTGCTCAAGGGGCTGACCACCACCGGCGGGGTGATCACCTCGGCCGGTGTGGTGCTGGCCGCGACCTTCGCCGCCCTGGTGGTGATCCCGCTGTCCTTCCTGGCCCAGATCGCGTTCATCGTCGCGTTCGGCGTCCTGATGGACACCATCGTCGTGCGGTCCCTGCTGGTGCCCGCCCTCGCCCGGGACATCGGTCCCGCCGTGTGGTGGCCGAGCGCGCTGCGCCACCGGGACGGGGAGCGGTCCGGACAGGCCGGGAAGGACCGGGAGGAGATCGGTGCGCCGGATGCCGGGTAGCGTTACGACCCGGAACACCTCCGGGCAGCTGCCCCCGTCGGGGCGGGAAGGGTGATGCGCGATGCCGGCCAGGGTCGTGGCAGCAGGAGAGAGTACGGGGTAGCGGCCTTATGCACGTCGTCATCATGGGGTGCGGGCGGGTCGGTGCCGCGCTCGCGCAGACGCTGGAGCAGCGGGGCCACACGGTCGCGATCATCGACCGGGACCCCACCGCCTTCCGCCGGCTGGGCCCGGCCTTCGGCGGACGCCGCGTGGAGGGTGTCGGCTTCGACCGCGACACCCTGGAGGAGGCGGGGATAACGGAGGCCGGGGCGTTCGCCGCGGTCAGCAGCGGCGACAACTCCAACATCATCGCCGCCCGGGTGGCCCGCGAGACGTTCGGGGTGGAGAACGTGGCGGCCCGTATCTACGACCCCCGCCGCGCCGAGGTCTACCAGCGGCTGGGCATCCCGACCGTCGCCACGGTCCGCTGGACGGCCGACCAGATGCTGCGGCGGCTCCTGCCCTCCGGGGCGGAGCCGCTGTGGCTGGACCCGACCGGCGGCGTCCAGCTCGCCGAGGTGCACGCCGCCGCCGCCTGGGTCGGGCACCGGGTGAGCCGGCTCCAGGAGGAGACGGGCACCCGGGTCGCCTTCATCACCCGGCTGGGCGAGGCCATGCTGCCGACCTCCGACACCGTGATCCAGGAGGGCGATCTGGTGCACGTGGTGATGCGCTGCGACCGGGTCGGCGACGTGGAGGCGGCGTTCTCCAGGGGACCGGAAGGAGACCTGCGATGAGCACGACGGCAGGCGCGCCGGGAAGGGCCGCGCCCGGCCGTCCGGCGTTCCGGACGGGCGCGGGGACGACGGGAGGCGCGCGATGAGGGTCGCGATCGCCGGGGCGGGCGCGGTGGGCCGCTCCATCGCCGGGGAACTGCTGGAGAACGGCCACGAGGTCCTGCTCATCGACAAGGCGCCCGGGGCCATCGCGGTGGAGCAGGTGCCGCAGGCCGAGTGGCTGCTGGCCGACGCCTGCGAGATCACCTCGCTGGACGAGGCGGCGCTGCAGCGCTGCCATGTGGTGATCGCCGCGACGGGCGACGACAAGGTCAACCTCGTGGTCTCCCTGCTCGGCAAGACGGAGTACGCCGTGCCCAGGGTGGTGGCCCGGGTGAACAATCCGCGCAACGAGTGGCTGTTCAACGAGTCCTGGGGCGTGGACGTGGCCGTCTCGACCCCGCGGCTGATGTCCGCGCTGGTCGAGGAGGCCGTCAGCGTCGGCGACCTGGTGCGGCTGCTGCGGTTCAGCCAGGGCGACGCCAACCTGGTCGAGCTCACCCTGCCCCCGGAGTCGGCGCTGGCCGGGACCAGGGTGGGCGAGGTGGAGTGGCCCGAGGACACCGCGCTGGTGACGGTCATCCGCGGCAGCCGGGTGCTCACGCCGGGCCCCCAGGAGGCCCTGGAGGCGGGCGACGAGCTGCTGTTCGTCGCGGCGCAGGCCCGCGAGCAGCAACTGGAGGAGCTGCTGTCGGTGCGGCGCGAGGCCGAGGAGCCGCGGCCCGGCACGGAGGAGGAGGACCCGGGGAAAGGCTGAGTTCCCGGCGTTCCCGGATCTTCCGGCCGGCACCACCGGCAACCGGTACGGCCCGCCCCCGCTGCGAGCGGGGGCGGGCCGTACCGGTTGCCAAGGGCGCCGCGCGCCCGGTCAGGGCTCCGCCGGAGCCTCGTCCGGCCGGCCGCGGACCCCGGCGCGTTCGCGTTCCTTCCTCCGCTCGGCCTCCTCCTCGGCCGCCAGTTCCGCCTCCATCTCGGCGATCACGTCGATCGGCGGCGGTGCCTTGGCCAGGAAGATGTAGGTCAGATAGACGCACAGCAGCAGCGGCGGGATGCTCAGCGCCACCTTCACCCAGCCGAGCTGGGTGGCGTCGCCCCACAGGTAGATCGGGAAGAGGATCGCCGACTTGGCCAGCAGGATGATCCCCCAGGCCCAGGTCGCCTTGGTGTACGCCTTCAGCCGGCCGGGGTTGCGGGTGCGCCAGGAGAGGTTCTCGCGCAGGATCGGCCCGAGCAGCACCCCGATCAGCGGGAAGCGCAGCATCGCCGAGAGGCAGTACACCACCGCCAGGCCCAGGGTGTAGAGCATGCCCGGCAGGTAGAAGTTCTTCGCGTCGCCCGACATCATCGCGAAGACCGCGCCGAAGGCGACCCCGAAGACACCGCTGAAGGCGTGCTTGAGGGTCTCGCGCCGCACCAGCCGGGCCAGGCCGAGCAGCAGGGTCAGGCCCAGGGCGGCGCCGGCCGAGAGATGGATGTCCCGCTTGACCGTGTAGACCAGGACGAAGACCAGGCCGGGCACGGTGGTGTCCACCATGCCGCGCACCCCGCCGAAGGCCTCCAGCACCGCCTTGTCCGAGACCGTCGGCGGTGCCGGGGCCGCACCGGTCCCGGCACCGGCGGTCCCGTCCGGCCGGCCGGGACCGCCGGGTTTGTCGAGAGAGGTCACCCGCTACTCCTGTCCGATGGGTCGCAGCTCGTACTTCGGGTTGAACAGCACCGGACGGCCGCGGTTCATCGCGATCCGTCCGGAGGCGATCAGCCTGCGGCCGGGCTCTATCCCCGCGATGGACCGGCGGCCCAGCCACACCACGTCCAGGGGTGCGGACCCGTCGAACAGCTCCGCCTCCAGGGCGGGCACTCCGGCCCGCGGACGCTGCGTCACCGTGCGCAGCGTACCGGCCACTTTGACGATCTGCCGGTCACCGCAGTCGCAGATGCGCGTGCATCCGCTGTCCTCGGTGTCCTGCCGCAGCTCGGCGGAGAGCAGTTCCTCCTGCGAGGACGACAGCCGTCCCAGCATGCGCCGCAGCCGGCCGCCCCGCTTGTCCCCCCGGGTAACGCCACTCATGCGGCCAGCGTACCCGCGCGCCCGGACACCGGTAACTCCGCCGGCGCCCGGAGGCCGGAACGGGCCGCTCCGGGCCGGAACGGGCCGTCCGGTTCAGGGCGGGGTGGGCAGGACCGGCCGACTCTCCGGTCCGTTCTCCGGCAGCCGCCCGTCCCGCAGTTCCAGGACCCGGTCGGCCCGGGAGAGCAGCCAGTCGTCCCCCGTGGCCACCAGGGTGGTGACCCCCCGGTCGCGCACCAGGGCGTGCAGCAGCTCCAGCAGGGCGGCGCCGGAGGCCGCGTCGAGCTGCGCGGTGGGCTCGTCGGCGACGAGCAGTACGGGGCGGTTGGCCAGGGCGCGGGCTATGGCGACGCGCTGCCGCTGCTCCCCGCTCAGTTCGGCGGGCCGCCGCCCGGCGTGCTCGGCCAGACCGACGTCGGACAACAGCCGGGCCACCCGCGCGTCGCGCTCCTCCGGCGGCACGTTGCACAGCCGCAGCGGTACGCCGACGTTCTCGGCCGCGGTGAGGACCGGCAGCAGCCCGGAGGACGGGAAGACGGTGCCGATGCGGTCGCGGCGCAGCCTCAGGCGTTCCTGCTCGCCCAGTTCGTCCAGCCGTACGCCGTCGACGGTGATCCGGCCGGCGGCGGGGGTGTCGAGCCCGCCGACGAGGGCGAGGAGCGTGGTCCGGCCGGCCCCGGGACGCCCGGTGACCGCCACGAGCTCCCCGCGCCGGACGGTGAGCGACAGACCGTGCAGGACCCGGCCGGCGGCCTCGTGGCCGTAGGAGTGGTGCAGATCCTCGACCTCGACCACGGTCTCGACCCCGACGCCCATGCGGCCTCCCCCTTCCGGACCCCCCGGACGGTTCGAGACTAACCCCCCGCGGACCGCCGCCGCCGGTGAACGACCGCTCATTGTCACAAGTGCGAGTGCCCTTGTGGGCAGAGGTCCCGGGCGGCGCACGAACAGCGCACGAACAGCGCACGAACAGCTCGCGGACGACTCCGGACCGTGAGCGGAAAGGTGCGGGGGAACGGAGGGGAACACCGGGGGCGGCCGGAGAGAGCCGGAAGGATCCCGGAGGGAACTCGAAGAGGCCCGGGAGCCCCGGGGAACGGTGCGGCCCTGCCACTCCCCACAGCGGCAGGGCGCTCGCGCCGGACCCGGTCAGCGGACCTCGGTGATCTCCGGACCGCGCTGGAGCTTGTCGATGCCCCCGGCGAAACGGGAACCCTGCTCGCCCTGCTGGTCCTGCTGGACGTCGGGCACCATCTGGGCGTCGTCGGGCAGCTTCAGGGTGATCGGGTCGCGCGGGGCCATCGGGCCGTCGCCGCGCACCACGACGGTGTCGCGGAAGATCTGCTCCAGCAGCCCGGCCGCCTGCGGCTGCACCGCGCCCTGGCCGGAGATGACCCCGCGCAGGAACCAGCGGGGGCCGTCCACCCCGATGAAGCGGACGACCTGCATGCCGCTCTTGCCGTCCGGGAGCCGGACCGGCACCTGGGCGCGCAGCTCCCAGCCCAGCGGGCCCTCGGTCTCGTCGATGATCCCGCCCTGCTTGGTGATGCCGCCGGCGATCTCCTCGCGCACCTCGTCCCAGATGCCCTCGCGCTTGGGCGCGGCGAACGCCTGGAGCTGGATGGCGCTGTCCTTCAGCACGACGGTCGCGGCGACGATCGATTCGCCCGCGACCTCGACCCGCAGTTCCATCCCCGGCACCCCGGGCACGAACATGCCGCCCAGGTCGACCCGTCCCTCGCCCGGCGCGTGCAGCTCGCTCACGTCCCAGGGGCCGTCCGGCCGGGGGGCCGGGGGCAGCTTCACCCGGCCCCGGGCGCCGTCGGCGGACTCGTCCGACGCGTCGGTGCTCTCGTCGGATCGTTCCGTCTCGAACTCGTCCGAGGCGCCCTCGGGCCCTGCTTCCTTCTTGCGACGACGTCCGAACACGTCACTGTCCCTTCAGGTCCGCGGTCTCGTCGACCGCGTCCGCAGCGTAATGAGCGTACTGATTGTGCTGTGCGGCGTGGCCGCCCGTCGATCCGAAGCCCCCAGCCGCGCGCTCCGACCCGGGCAGCTCGGCCACCTCGTGGAAGCGCACCGTCTCGACTCGCTGGACGACGAGCTGGGCGATGCGGTCGAACCGTTCGAACCGGACGCTCTCGCGCGGGTCCAGATTGGCCACGATCACCCTGATCTCCCCACGGTACCCGGCATCGATGGTTCCGGGGGCGTTCACCAGGCAGACCCCGCAGCGGGCGGCCAGGCCCGAGCGCGGATGCACGAAGGCGGCGTACCCGTCGGGCAGGGCGAGGGAAACCCCCGTGGGCAGTACGGTCCGCTCCCCCGGCGCCAGTTCGGCGGCCTCGGTGGTGACCAGATCGCATCCCGCGTCGCCGGGATGGGCGTAGGAGGGGACGGGCACCGCGGGGTCGAGACGGCGGATCAGCACCTCGACGGGAGGGCGACCGCCGGGACCGGCCGGGACCGCGGGCCGGCTCACGGGTTCACCTCGAAGGCCCGGGTGCGCCGCACCGTGTCGGGATCGGCCATCGCCTCCTCGATCTCCTCCCGGCGGCCGTGGCCGGTGAAGTGCTCCACCCGTACCTCGACGAACAGCGCGTCGGCGCGCACCGCGACCGGTCCGTCCGGGGCGCCGAGGCGTCCCTCGGCGGTGCAGTAGATCTTGCGCCCGTGGCGTGCCAGGACCCGTGCCCGGAGATGCAGCACGGTGCCCACGGGCACGGGCCGGAGGTAGTCGGTCTCCAGCCGCCCGGTGACCGAGATGGTGTGCGTCAGCAGGTTCAGGGCCCCGAGGGTGTCGTCCAGGGCGGTGGCCAGCAGTCCGCCGTGGGCGAGACCGGGCGCCCCCTGGTGTTCGGGCCGGACGGTGAACTCGGCCGTCACGCTGACGCCCTCGCCCGCCCGCACCACCAGGTGCAGCCCGTGGGGCTGCCCGGCGCCGCAACCGAAGCACCGGTCGTAGTGGGCGCCCAGCGGCTCGCCGGGCGCGGGGGCGTCGGGATGACGCGCCGGCGGGACGGCGTCCCGGGGCGGTGTCAGCGATGTCTTGGTGGCACTCACGGGTGCTGACCCTACCGCCGCCCCCCTACCGCCGGGTCACCACCGGGTCGCCGGATCGGGAGCGGCGCCGGGGGGCGTGCCAAGCTGGTGGCATGCATCCTCCTGGTCCCTCCCCCGAGGCTTCCGGCGTCCCGCCCCGCGTGCTGTACGACGAGCGGCTGACCGCACCGCGCTCCTGGTGGCTGATCGCCGCCCTGGCCGGGATCTCCTGCGGGCTGATCCTGCTCCCGCTGGGCACCCTGCCGCTGCTGGGCGGTCTGGTGGCCGGTACGGCGCTGGTCGCGGTCGGCGTCAGCGCCTACGGGTCGGCCCGCATCCGGGTGGTGGCCGGTTCCCTGGTCGCGGGGGACGCCCGGGTGCCGGTGCGGGTCCTGGGCGAGGCGCACGTCCTGGACGCCGAGCAGGCGCGGGCCTGGCGCACCCACCGCGCCGATCCGCGCGCCTACATGCTGCTGCGCGGCTATGTGCCCACGGCTCTCCGGGTCGAGGTCACCGATCCCGGGGATCCCACCCCGTACCTGTACCTGTCCACCCGGCGGCCGCGGGCCCTGGCCGAGGCGCTGGAGGCGGCCCGCGCGTAGCCGGCCGCCCGGTGCGGTCCGGGCGGCGGGAGGGCGCGGAGAAAGCGTGGGAGGGCCGGGCGCGGAGGGGGAGAGCGGAGCGCCCCGGCCGCGCCGGTCAGTCGCCGGCCTCCAGCGCGCGGTGGCCGCCGGCCTCCGGGGCCGGGAGGACGTCCCAGGGGACCTGCCGCTTCCGCAGGTCGCCGCGGATCCGCTCGGCGAGCTTCCTGGTCTCGCGCCGGTTCATCAGCGCGCCCGCCACCGCACCGATCATGAACGGTGCGAGGTTGGGGAAGTTGCGCAGGGTGCGTCTGAGGAGCCGCTGGCGGAGCTGGCGCCGCAGCTGGCTGCCGAACGCGGCGTTGAGCGAGGCGACGCTGGTCAGTTCCACGCCGCGCTCGTCCGTCCAGGCGGTGAGGTACACGGCGGCCCGCTCGCGGGCGTTGCCGGGCGGCCGCCGGCCGTAGACCTCGTACAGCTCGGCGATGAGTTTGAGCTCCACCGAGGCCACCCCGACGACCTCGGCCGTCAGCTCGGCGGGCATGGCCGGAGGCACCGGCAGCATCGCCGAGGCGCCCACCCCGGCGCCGACGGCCGCGCTGCCCTTGACCGCACCGGATATCAGCCGGTCGGCGAGCTCCTCGGGCCCCAGTCCGGGGAACTGGCGGCGGAGGGTGTCCAGGTCGCGGACGGGGATGCGGGGGGCGAGCTCGATGATGCGGTCGGCGACCACGCCGAGGAACGCCTTGACCCTGCCGGGCTCGTGCGGCTCCCGCCCGGTCCCGCCGCGCGGTCCGGGCGACCGCCGTCCGCGCGGCAGCCGCAGCCCGCGGCCGCGCCCCGCCGGGGGCCCCGCCTCGGTTCCCGCCATGGGTGCTGGTGCGAGCGAGGCCTCCTGGTCAGGGCCCCGCCCGCCGTCGTGCGCGCCGCTGTGTTCGCCGTTGTACTCGCCATCGACCGCCATCAGCCGGCGCTCCCGCTCAGGCCGCGCAGTCGCGGCAGATGGGGTGGCCGTTCTTCTCCGCCGCCAGCTGTGAGCGGTGGTGGACCAGGAAGCAGCTCATGCAGGTGAACTCGTCGGCCTGACGAGGCAGCACCCGCACGGACAGCTCCTCGTTGGAGAGGTCCGCGCCGGGCAGCTCGAGGCCCTCGGCCTGCTCGAACTCGTCGACGTCGACGGTCGAGGCGGCCTTGTCGTTCCGCCGGGCCTTCAGCTCCTCGATGCTGTCCTCATTGACATCGTCATCGGTCTTGCGTGGAGTGTCGTAGTCGGTTGCCATGTCGCTCTCCCCCTCTGGGTGTCTGTGGTTTCTCCAGCGCACGTAACGCGCGAGAGGCCGGACTTGTGCCCGACCCGAGGCGGAGATTTTGCCTCACATCAAGCCCTGTTACTCAATCGACACCCAACCGCACCCCTGATGGGGTGACCGGGCCGGCCGCCGACCAGGGCCGGGGGCGGCCCGAATGTCGCACTTTGCGTGCACCGTCTCCCCTCTTTTCCACAATGGAGACCTGCGAAAACATGGATTTTCCGGCATTTTTCGGCGGTTCCTTGATCACCGGTCACGGGCGGCGGAAAAAATCGCGTGTGTGATCGATCACAGTCGTTCGGACGTGCCGCCACAACCGTCCGAAAACCTCATTTCCCTCTCGCCCGGAGAGCTCCGCCGGTCCTGCCGGGTACCCCGTCTCCCGCCGTTCACCGGCACCGGAGCAGGATCCGCGGCACCGTCAGGCGGGCAGGGTGACCCGTACCGTCAGGCCGCCCTGCTCCCGGGGGGCGGCGGTGACCGTACCACCGTGTGCGCGCACCACCGACCGCACGATCGACAGCCCCAGGCCGACGCCCTTGTCGCTGCCGGTGCGCTCGGTGCGCAGCCGCCGGAAGGGCTCGAAGAGGTTGTCGACCTCGTACGCCGGCACCACCGGGCCGGTGTTCTCCACCTCCAGCACCGCCTGCCCCGGCTGCGCCCGGGTGCCGACCGAGACCCAGCCGTCCGCCGGGACGTTGTAGCGCACGGCGTTCTGCACCAGGTTCAGCGCGACCCGTTCCAGCAGCACCCCGTTGCCGTTCACGTACACCGGCAGCCGCGCGCCGCGCAGCTCCACCCCCTTGGCCCGGGCCTCGCCGCGCGTCTGGTCCAGGGCCCGGTCCGCGACCTCGGCCAGGTCCACGGGCCTGCGGTCGACGATCTCGTTCTCACTGCGGGCGAGCAGCAGCAGCCCCTCCACCAGCTGCTCGCTGCGCTCGTTCGTGGCGAGCAGGGTCCTGCCCAGCTGGACCACCTCCGGCGACGCCTCGGGGTCGGAGAGCTGCACCTCCAGCAGGGTGCGGTTGATCGCCAGCGGGGTGCGCAGCTCGTGCGAGGCGTTGGCGACGAACCGCTGCTGCGCGGTGAACGCCCGGTCCAGCCGGTCCAGCATCTGGTCGAAGGTGTCGGACAGCTCCTTCAGCTCGTCGTCCGGCCCGTCCAGCTCGATCCGGCGGTGCAGATCGGAGCCCGCGACCCGCTGGGCGGTGCGCGTGATGCGCTCCAGCGGCGACAGCACCCGGCCCGCCATGACGTAGCCGAAGGCGAAGGCGGCCACCGCCAGGCCCAGCAGCGCCAGCAGGGAGCGGTTCAGCAGCTCGTCCAGGGCGAGCTCCCGCTGCAGCTCGACGCACTGCTGGACGGCGGCGGTCAGCTCCTCGGGCGTGAGGCTCCGGCCGTCCCGGGATGCGGGAAGGCTGCAGACGGTGTCGGAGGCCTGGATCCGCACGCTCAGGATCTGGAACGGCAGCCGGCTGCCGTCCCGCAGCGCCTGGGCCGCCAGCAGATAGATGATCGCCAGCAGCACCATCCCGGCGATCAGGAACATCCCGCCGTACAGCAGGGTCAGCCGGATGCGGATGGTGGGCCGCAGCCAGGGGGAGCGGCCGGGCTGGAAGGGGTCCCAGGTGGGCTTGGGAGGCGGCACGGGGGGCGGCGGGGGACCGGCGGACACGGAGGAGGTCATGAGGGCTCGCAGACGGATCGGACGGCTGGACGGCTCGGACGGCCCGGGCGGGCGGGGCGGCCCGGGCGGGCGGGGCGGCCGGAGCGGCCGGCGGCTCAGACGCGGTACCCCGAGCCGGGCACGGTGACGATCACCGGCGGCTCGCCGAGCTTGCGGCGCAGGGTCATCACGGTGACCCGCACCACGTTGGTGAAGGGATCGGCGTTCTCGTCCCAGGCCTTCTCCAGCAGCTGCTCGGCCGAGACCACCCGCCCCTCACTGCGCATCAGCACCTCCAGCACCGCGAACTCCTTGGGTGCCAGCTGAACCTGCCGGCCGTCCCGGAACACCTCCCGGCGCCCCGGGTCCAGCCTGATCCCGGCCCGCTCCAGCACCGGCGGCAGGGCGGCGGTGCTGCGGCGGCCGAGCGCCCGCACCCGGGCGATCAGTTCGCGGAAGGCGAACGGCTTGGGCAGGTAGTCGTCCGCGCCCAGTTCCAGGCCCTCCACCCGGTCGCTGACGTCACCGGACGCGGTGAGCATCAGCACCCGGGTGGGCAGGCCCAGCTCGACGATCCGGCGGCAGACGTCGTCGCCGTGGACCAGGGGCAGGTCGCGGTCGAGGACCACCACGTCGTAGTCGTTGACCTCGACGCGCTCCAGGGCCGCGGCGCCGTCGTACACCACGTCCACCGCCAGGGCCTCCCGGCGCAGGCCGGTGGCCACGGCGTCGGCGAGCAGCTGCTCGTCCTCGACGACGAGTACGCGCACTGGGGGTGTCCTTCCCTTCGGGGCCCGCGGTCGTCCGGGGGCCGGGTGGTGCCGGGCTGCCTCCATCCTGCCCCCGGCCTCCGTAAACGGGTGGTAAAGCGGTCGGCGGGACGAGCCCGGCGGGGCGAGAGGGAACGGGAGGGGAACGGGGAGCGAAGCGGAGGGTGCGGCGGGGGCACGGGCAGGTCCGTCGCGGTCGTCCGCGGAAATTCCGTCCCGTCTGAGGTTTCTCTGAGGTTTCAGATGGGGAAGACGACACCACACCCGCGATCACGCCCTGTAGACGGCAGGTCACGACCCCATCCCTCGGTTCTCTCGGTTCCCCCGCCTCCCCCGAGGCTCCCCTCCGAAGCACCGAAGGGGTCGGGCGACCGTTCCGGGACCACACCGTGATCGCCCCACCCTCGGCACACCCCCGTGCCAACGACCATGACGAGGGGGCGCACCATGGACGCGTTCACCGCAGGCATTCTGCAGCGCATACGGACCACCGAGTCCGATCTGCTCCGCGCTCGCGAGTCGGGCGACGACTTCCTGGCGGACGTCGAGCAGGCCGAGCTCGAGGACCTGCGCCGTCTGGCCGCCGAGTACGGAGTGGAAGTGGAGGCGGGCGCCGCCGGCGTCTGCTCCTGATCCTGACTGATCTGTCGTTCACCCGACGGCGCCCCGGGAGGATCCCGGGGCGCCGTCGTGCGCGCCGCCCGGCCTGGGCGGCGCGCTTCAGTCGTGCCAGGCCCCCAGTTCCTCCAGCAGCGGCTGCAGGACGGTGAAGACCCCGGGCGAGGCGGCCACCGTCAGGTCGTAGTCCGGCGGGAGGCCGGGCCGGCCGCCGGTGAGCGCGCCTCCCTCACGGGCGACCAGGGCGCCCGCGGCGGCGTCCCAGGGGTGCAGTCCGCGCTCGAAGAAGCCGTCCAGCCGGCCTGCCCCGACGTCGCACAGGTCGATGGCCGCCGAGCCGGACCGGCGGATGTCGCGGACCTTCGGCAGCAGGGCGCGGGCCACCTCCGCCTGGGCGGTGCGGACCTCGGTGACGTAGTTGAAGCCGGTGCCGATCAGCGCCTGGTCCAGCGGCGGCGAGGGGCGGCAGCGCACCGGCTCCCCGTTCCGCCGGGCGCCCTCCCCCAGCACCGCGTGGTACGTCTCGCCGCGCGGCGGGATCGCCACCACGCCGACGACGGTCTCGCCCTCGTGCTCGGCGGCGATGGAGACGGACCAGCCGGGCAGCCCGTAGAGGTAGTTCACGGTGCCGTCGATCGGGTCGATGATCCAGCGCACCCCGCTGCTGCCCTCGCTGGACGCCCCCTCCTCGCCCAGGAAGCCGTCGTCGGGGCGGTGCTCGGCCAGATAGCCGGTGATCAGCTTCTCGGAGGCGACGTCCATCTCGGTGACGACGTCGATGGGGCTGCTCTTGGTGGCGGCCACCCCCAGGTCGGCGGGGCGGCCCTCCAGCAGCAGCGCCCCCGCCCGGCGGGCGGCCTCCAGTGCGAGGTCGAGCAGTTCGGTCCTGAGCCGGTCGGTCACGTCTCTCCTCGGTTCTCCCGGGTCTCTCCCGGGTCCTGCCGGACGGTGTGGGGTGTGCGTGGTCAGGCGTACGGGCTGTCGGCGCCCGCCGCGGCGGGCCGTTCGGTCCGGCCCGGGCAGCAACCCGCCGGGCACACGTCGTGGCTGGGCCCCAGCGCGCCCAGCGCGCGGCGCTCGGGGTGTCCGCCGCGCTCGGCGGCGGCGCGCTCCAGCACCAGCTCCCGCACGGCCGCGGCGAACCGAGGGTCCGCGCCGACCGTGGCGGACCGCGCCACCGGCAGGCCCAGCTCCTCCGCCTTCGCCCTCGCCTCGGTGTCCAGGTCGTAGATGACCTCCATGTGGTCCGAGACGAACCCGACGGGGACCATCACCGCCCCGGGCACCCCGCGGCCGTGCAGGTCCGCCAGGTGGTCGCAGATGTCCGGCTCCAGCCAGGGGACGTGCGGGGCGCCGCTGCGGGACTGGTAGACCAGCTCCCAGGGGCGGTCGACGCCGGTCTCCGCGCGCACCGCGTCGGCGATCACCCGCGCCACGTCCAGGTGCTGGGCCACGTACGCGCCGCCGGCGGGGCCGGAGGTCTCGGCCTGGGCGGTGGGGACGGAGTGGGTGGTGAAGACCAGGTGCGCCCCGTCGCGGACCCCGGCGGGCAGTTCGGCGAGCGCGGCCAGCACCCCGTCCGTCACGGGCCGGACGAAGCCGGGGTGGTTGAAGTAGTGCCGCAGCTTGTCCACCCGCGGCCGCGCTAGCCCCTCCCGGTCCAGGGCTGCGAGCGCGTCGGCGAGGTTCTCCCGGTACTGGCGGCAGCCGGAGTACGAGGCGTAGGCGCTGGTGGCCAGCGTCAGGACACGGCGCCGGCCGTCCTTCACCATCTGGCGCAGGGTGTCGGTCAGATACGGCGCCCAGTTGCGGTTGCCCCAGTAGACGGGCAGGTCCAGGCCGTGCGCGGCGAAGTCCTCGCGCAGGGCGGCGAGCAGCTCGCGGTTCTGGGCATTGATCGGGCTGACCCCGCCGAAGAGGTGGTAGTGCTGCCCCACCTCCGCCAGACGCTCCCGCGGGATCCCCCGGCCACGGGTGACGTTCTCCAGGAACGGGATCACGTCCTCGGGGCCCTCCGGGCCTCCGAAGGAGAGCAGCAGCAGGGCGTCGTAGGGACGGGCGTCAAGAACATCGGACATGCTCCCGATCCTGCCATCCGGATCCGGCCGTCTCCCCCGTGACCCGCTGCGCGCCGGTATCCGTCCGGCGGCGGCCGTGAGTATGATCGCCCCCCACCGGCCGGGCCGGCCGGTGGCAGCGGGTCCCCGGTCCGGTGCCGGCGGACCGCGGGGAGGTGGGATGGTGGGGACGACCGCGCGCACGGCCCGCCGGGGCCGCGGCCTCGCGCCGCCGGCCTGGTGCAACTGGGCGGGCACCGCCGAGGCCCGGCCGCTGCGGACCGTCGCTCCCGCCACCACCGGGGCGCTGGCCGAGGCGGTGCGCCGGGCCGCCGAGGACGGGCTGCGGGTCAAGGCCGCCGGGACCGGTCACTCGTTCACGGCCGCGGCCGTCACCGACGGGGTGCTGGTACGGCCCGACCGCCTCACCGGCATACGCCGGATCGACCGTGCGGCGGGGACGGTGACCGCCGCCGCCGGGACCACCCTGCGCCGCCTCAACCGGGAACTGGCCGCCGCGGGGCTGTCGCTGGCCAACATGGGCGACATCATGGAGCAGACCGTCTCCGGCGCGGTCTCCACCGGCACCCACGGCACCGGCCGCGGCTCCGGCTCGCTCGCCGCCCAGCTCCGCGCCCTGGAACTGGTCCTCGCCGACGGCTCGGTGCTGCGCTGCTCGCCGGAGGAGAACGCCGACGTGTTCGCCGCGGCCCGGATCGGGCTGGGGGCGCTGGGGGTGATCAGCGAGGTCACCCTCGCCGTGGAGCCGCTGTTCCTGCTGACCGCCCGTGAGGAGCCGATGCGCCTCGGCGCGGTGCTGGCGGACTTCGAGCACCTGGTGCGCGACAACGAGCACTTCGAGTTCTACTGGTTCCCGCACACCGACCGCTGCGCCACCAAGCGCAACAACCGCAGCCGCGGTCCGGCCGCCCCGCTGCCGCCGGTCGCAGGCTGGCTGACGGACGAGTTCCTCTCCAACGGGGCCTTCCAGGCCGCCTGTTCGCTGGGGCGGGCCGTGCCGGCGGCCGTCCCGGGCATCGCCCGGATCGCCGGGCGGGCGCTGGGGGCCCGTACGTACACCGACATCCCCTACAAGGTGTTCACCTCCCCGCGCCGGGTGCGCTTCGTGGAGATGGAGTACGCCCTGCCGCGCGCGGCCGCGCCGGCGGCGCTGCGCGAGCTCGCGGACCTGGTGGAGCGCTCGGGCCTGCGGGTGGGTTTCCCCGTGGAGGTACGGGTCACGCCCGCCGACGACATCACGCTCTCCACGGCGTCGGGCCGCGAGACCGCCTACATCGCGGTGCACCAGTACCGGGGCGTCCCGTACGAGGGGTACTTCACGGCGGCCGAGCGGATCATGACCGCCCACGGGGGGCGACCGCACTGGGGGAAGCTGCACAGCCGCGACGCGGAGTACCTGGCGGGCGTCTACCCCCGCTTCGGGGAGTTCACCGCGCTGCGCGACCGGCTGGATCCCACCCGGGTGTTCGGCAACGACTACCTGCGGCGCGTGCTGGGGGGCTGACGGCCCGGCACACAGGGTCCGGCCGCGCCGCCGATCCGGCCGCCGTCACCCTGCGTCCGCGTCCGTCCCCCTCCCGGGGCGGTCGTACATATCTTCCCGGCAGCCTCCCGGCGGCCCCGCCGTCCCCGCCGCGCCGTCCTCGCCGGGCACTCCGGAGGACGGGCGGCGGTTCCGTTCCGGTGGATTCCGTGCGGATCCGGGCCCGTACCGCCCGGTCCCGGAGGTCCGCGTGGTTTTCAACTCACCGCGGCTGTGAGAACTTGGGCGGCGTGCCGATCCCCCGGCATGGCCCCAATGGAGTAGTGTGACGAGCCCTGGCCCTGGTCCCGGTCGGCCAGTATCACGCAGGGTGACCGAAGTGGTCGCTCTGGGTGGGAAACAGTCAACCGTGCCACAGCGGCGGATCGGGGTGCGGGCCCGACACGCCGGGCAAGTCGGCAAGGTTGTGGCAGGCTGCACCCGGGCACGCCACACTCGTCTAGCGGGAGCAGCGACGCACGTGACGTCGGCAGGCACCACCCGGGAGGTTCCCATGCCCGAACTGCGTGTCGTGGCCGTCAGCAACGACGGCACACGGCTGGTGCTCAAGGCTGCCGACAGCACGGAGTACACACTTCCGATCGACGAGCGGCTGCGCGCCGCCGTCCGGAACGACCGTGCCCGGCTGGGGCAGATCGAGATCGAGGTCGAGAGCCATCTGCGGCCGCGGGACATCCAGGCCCGGATAAGGGCCGGCGCCTCCGCCGAGGAGGTCGCCCAGCTCGCGGGCATTCCCGTGGACCGCGTACGCCGGTTCGAGGGGCCGGTGCTGGCCGAGCGCGCCTTCATGGCCGAGCGGGCCCGCAAGACACCGGTCCGCCGCCCCGGCGAGAGCGCCGGTCCCCAGCTCGGCGAGATCGTCTCCGAGCGGCTGACGCTGCGCGGCGCCGACAAGGACACGGTGCGGTGGGACTCCTGGCGGCGGGACGACGGCACCTGGGAGGTGCTGCTCGTCTACCGGGTGGCCGGCGAACCGCACTCCGCGAGCTGGACGTACGACCCGCCGCGGCGGCTGGTGCAGGCCGTGGACGACGAGGCGCGGACGCTCATCGGGGAGAGCGACGACACCCCCGAGCCGAGCTTCCCGTTCGTGCCGCGCATCGCCCGGCTGCCGCGCGACCGCTTCGACCGCGCCGACCGGGGCGAGGCCGAGGAGGGCGCCGCGTCCGGACCGCCGGAGACCGCCGGCCAGGACGGCGAGCGGGACTCCCTGACCAGTCTGCTGGAGGCGGTGCCCAGCTTCCGGGGCGACCTCGTCGTGGCGGACCAGCCCGCCGCGGTGGACGGCGAGCCCGAGGAGGCGGCCGAGGAGGCGGAGCCGGTGGAGCCCCCCGCGCCCGCGGCGAGCGCGGGAAGCGCGTACGCCGATGTGCTGATGCCCCGGTCGGTCGCCGGTCACCGCGACCGCCTCACGGGCAACACCGACCGCCAGGCCGAGGCGGACGGCGTCCGCCCGGGGCGCCGGGCGGCGGTCCCCAGCTGGGACGAGATCGTCTTCGGTACGCGCCGCAAGAAGCAGGGCGAGTGAGCACCGCGGCGTGAGCCGCGCCGGGCCGGCCGCGCGGGGGTGTCATGCCCGCGCGGCCGGCTCCGGCACCCGTGTCCCGTGTGCCTCGTGGCGCCTCAGCCCGGCTCGGGGCCCGTGGCCACCGGGCGGGAGGGGTCGGCGCACCAGTGCGACCAGGACCCCACGTACAGCGCCGCGTCGATGCCCGCGACCGCCAGCGCGAGGATCTCGTGGGCCGCGGAGACGCCCGAACCGCAGTAGACCCCGGTCTCGGTGCCGGGTGTCACCCCCAGGGCGGCGAACCGGGCGGCCAGTTCGGCGGGCGGACGCAGGGTGCCGTCGGCGCCGGCGTTCTCGGTGGTGGGCGCCGAGACCGCGCCCGGGATGTGGCCGGCCACCGGGTCGATCGGCTCGGTCTCGCCCCGGTAGCGCTCGGCCGCGCGGGCGTCCAGCAGCACCCCGGAGCGGGCCAGGGCCGCGGCACCGTCGGCGTCGAGCACCGGGAGCGCCCCGGGCCGGGGGGTGAAGTCGCCCTCGGGCGGGTCGGGGACCTGGCGGGTCAGCGGGCCCTCCCAGGCCGCCAGACCGCCGTCCAGCACCCGTACGTCACCGTGCCCCGCCCAGCGCAGCAGCCACCAGGCACGGGCCGCGGCCCAGCCGTGGCCGCCGTCGTGGACCACCACCGGGCGGTCGTGGCGGACCCCGGCCCGGCGCATCGCCGCCCCGAAGTCCGCCGGATCGGGGAGCGGGTGACGGCCCGTCCCCTCCCCCGCCGCTCCGGCCAGTTCGGTGTCGAGGTCGACGTACACGGCGCCCGGCAGATGGCCCGCCTCGTACGCCGGGCGCCCGAGCCGGACGCCCTGCTGCCAGCGGACATCGAGCAGTACGGGCGGGGTAGACGTTCCGGTGAGTTCCCGCGCGAGTTGGGTAGGGGAGACGATGACTGCCATGGCCGTATCCTCGCGCGGTCCCGCCCTGTTGTCCTCTCCCGCCCCGGCGCGGCGAGGGAGCGGGTGAGAGCATGAGCACCGACAGTGCGGGGACGGTCACGAGTGACCGCATCGACGACGGTCCCGAGGAGAGAAGTGAAGAGATGACGCAGGCAGCGACCCGGCACGCGCCGGGGGTTCCCAGCTGGGTGAGTCTGCTGGTCCGCGACTCGGAGGCGAGCCGGGAGTTCTACCACGAGTTGTTCGGCTGGGAGTACCGGCCGGGGCCCGGGGAGGCCGGGCAGCACTTCCGCGCCGTGCTCGACGGACGCCAGGTCGCGTGCCTCACCCGCATGCGGCCCGGGGTGCACCGGCTCGCCGGCTGGCTGCCGTACCTGACGGCCGACGACGCCGACACGGCGGCCGAACTGGCCCGGATGTGCGGCGGGACGGTCGGGGTGGGACCGCTGGGCACCGAGGGGATGGGACGGGTGGCGGTCGCGGCGGACCCGGGCGGGGCCGCGTTCGGCATCTGGCAGTCGGAGGAGCGTCCCGGGGCGTACATGGACGGCGGGCCGGGCACCGTGGTGTGGCACGAGCTGATCACTCCTCGCACGTCGCTGGTGGAGAAGTTCTACGAGACGGTCTTCGGTCTGGAGGCCGATGCGGTGCGGGAGCCGCTGAGCCCCGTGGACCCCGCGGATTCCGGGGATTCCGGGGATTCCGTGAGCGATGCCGGGGGCCGGGAGGAGACCGACTACCTCACCATGTCCGCGCGCGGCAGGATCGTCGGGGGCATACACGGCGTCGGGGCGGCGCTGCCGCGCGACCGCGGCTCGCACTGGCTGATGTACGTCGAGGTCGCGGACACCGACGCGGCGGTGCGCCGGGTGACCGAGCTGGGTGGCCGGGTGCTGCGGCCGCCGCGGGACACGCCGCGCGGGCGGGTGGCGCGGGTCGCCGACCGCGAGGGCGCGCCCTTCGCGGTGATCACGGACCGGTGACGGGCGGCGGGCCGCGGGGCCCGTCGTCCGCGTACCGGCGCCCGCCCGGACGTCCTACGTCCGGGCGGGCGCCGGGGTGTCCGTGCCGCCGTCCACGGGCAGCACGTCCGGGGACAGCGCGCCCGCCCCGGCCGTCGCCGCGGTGAGCCGGCGCCGGTGGTGGCGCCGGCACAGCACCTCGTAGCCGACGTCCTCCCCCTGCGCGCCCCCGGGCCCCGCCACGTCCCCGACGACGACCTGGGCACCCTCGACGACCATCTTCCCGCCGACCGTGCGGGCGTTGTGCGTGGCCCGCGCGCCGCACCAGCACAGCGCCTCGACCTGGAGCGACTCGATCCGGTCGGCCAGCTCGATCAGCCGCCGGGAGCCGGGGAAGAGGTGGGTCCTGAAGTCCGTCATGATGCCGAAGGCGAAGACGTCGATGCCCAGGTCGTCGACGACCCGGGCGAGTTGGTCCACCTGTTCGGGCGCCAGGAACTGCGCCTCGTCCGCGATGACGTAGTCGGTGCGGCCGCCCGCCGTCAGATGCCGTACCAGATGGGCGTGGAAGTCGAAGCCCTCGCCCGCCTCGACGGCCTCGGTGACCAGGCCCAGCCGGGAGGAGAGCCGTCCCCGCCCCGCCCGGTCGTCGCGGGTGAAGATCATCCCCGACAGACCGCGCGCCGAGCGGTTGTGCTGGATCTGGAGGGCGAGGGTGGACTTCCCGCAGTCCATCGTTCCGGCGAAGAAGACCAGTTCGGGCATGGGTGGTTCGAAGACCTTTCGGCGGGCGGACGGGGGCGGGCAGGAGGACCCGGGCGGGCGCGGCGGCCGGCACCGGATCAGGTGCGGACCTCCAGCAGGGGGACGAACTGCTCGGCGGGCGTCATGGAACCGTGCATGCCGATCAGTTCGGACTCCTTCGGCTCGGTCCCGGTGGCGACGACCGCGACCGGGTCGCTCATCGCGACCACCACGTCGCCGATCCGGGCGCGCACCCGGTCGTCCACCCGCGGGCCGAACCAGCCCAGTTCGACCGCCTCGTCCCGGGCGGCCACCCAGGCCCGCTCCCCCAGGACCTCGCGCCACACGGCCAGGACGTCGCCGGCCGCGCCCGGCACGGCGTACAGGTGGCGGGCCCGGCCCTCGCCGCCGAGCCGCGCCACGCCCGCGCGCAGCTCCCAGTCCTCGTCGAAGTCGTAGCGGGCCTCCGGATCCCGGGGGATGTCCACCATGCCGTGGTCGGCGGTGACGTAGAGGACCGAGCGCGGCGGCAGTTGCTCGGCCAGCCGCCGGGCGAGCCGGTCCACGTACCTCAGCTGGTCGCGCCAGTCCTCGGAGTCCACCCCGTGGCGGTGGCCGCTGCCGTCGAGTTCGGCGTAGTACGTGTAGACCAGGGTGCGGTCGGCCGCGCCCAGCCGGTCGGCGGCGAAGTCCATTCGCTCCTCGGCCGAGAGCCTGCCGTGGAAGGTGCCGCCGGAGAGCGCGACCCGCGTGAGCGGGGTGTGCTCGAAGTGCGGCGCGGTGACCTGGCAGACGGCGATCCCGGCGGCGTCGGCGAGCTGGAAGACGGTGGGGTACGGCTGCCAGGCGTGCGGATCCGTCCACGGCTGCCAGCGCAGCTGGTTCATCAGCCCGCCGGTCGCCGGGTCGAGCACGGTGTACCCGGGCAGTCCGTGGGCGCCGGGGACCTGCCCGGTGCCGACGGAGGCCAGCGAGGTGGCGGTGGTGGACGGGAAGCCCGCGGTGACCGGCTCCCCGGTGCCGCCCCGGGAGGTGGACAGCAGCGAGTTCAGGAAGGGCGCCTCGCCGGGATGGGCGGCCAGCAGGTCCCAGCCCAGGCCGTCCACCAGGAACACACAGGCCCGGTCGGCGGGTTTCAGACCGAGCCCGGAGGTCATCCCGGGCACGCCCAGTCCGGCGGCGACGGCGGGCAGCAGGTCGGCCAGCGAGGCCTCGCCGTAGCGCGGCACGGGCGCGCCGCGCGGATCCAGCGGGGCCGCCTCGTACGGGACTTCGCCCGGGGTTCCGGATGCCGCCGGTTCCTGCGGAGCCGGGCCGTGCGGGACGGACCGGGCCATCAGCGTGCGCCGGTCGCCGTCGCGGCAGCGGCGGTGGTCGTCGCCGCGGCGGCCGCGATGGCCTCGGAGAGGGCCTGGGCGAAGGCGAGCGTCTGGCGGACGGTGTCCGGGCCGTCGCCGGTCTCGCTGACCCGCAGCGACAGGTCGTCGGCGGTGAGCGAGCCCGTGTAGCCGTGGTCCGCCTCGCAGTTGGGGTCCCCGCAGTTGGCGGGCTCCATGTCCACCCGGGAGACGGCCCCCCAGCCGATGGTCAGGACGACCTCGCGGGGCAGCGTGCCGGGCGTGTAGGACTCCGGATCGGCCACCACCCGGCTGAGGACGACCGAGGAGATCCGCTCCAGCTTCACCGACTCGGTGGAGGTCGTGGCGTACGGCGACGGGGAGGTGCCGTCGGCGGGCTGCTCGTCGGTGTGGCTGACGATGAAGCGGGTGCCGGTGAGCACCAGCACCGTGACATGGCGGCGGACCTCGTTGGAGTCGAACGTGGTCTCCTGGTGGACCACGTACGAGGACACCGGCTCACCGCCCACGGCGGACTCGACCGCCTCGGCCACCAGAGCCGGGTAGTAGCCGCTGCGCTCGATCGCCGCGCGCAGCCCCTTGGTCGTCGTACCGGTCTTCGCCATGCGGACCATCCTACGGGGACCGGGCGGTCAGTACGCGGGCAGGCGGCGGGGGCCCTGGTCGGACCAGGCGGGATAGCCGGTGCCGAGGGCGGCGGGCGCGTCGGCGACCCGGACGGCCGCGTCCAGGACGGCCAGGCCCGAGGCGGCGACGACCACCGGTTCCAGGTCGACGGAGACGATCCCGGGGTGCTCGTCCACCAGCCGGGACACCCGCAGCAGCAGCTCCTCCAGGGCGGCGGTGTCCACCGGCTGGGCCCCGCGCCAGCCGAACAGCACCGGCGCGGAGCGGATGGCGCGCACCAGTTCCGCGGCGTCCCGGTCGGTGGCGGGGACGAGCCGGTGGGCGGTGTCGCCCAGCAGTTCGGAGGGTGGTCCGGCGAGCCCGAAGGAGAGCACCGCGCCGATGGCCGGGTCCACGGTGGCCTGGACGACGGTGTCCACCCCGCGCCGGGCCATGGCCTGGACCACGGGGCGCAGTTCGGCGGGGCTGCCGAGCTGCCCGGTCAGCTCGTCCCAGGCGTGCCGCAGGCCGGTCTCGTCGGCGATGTCCAGCCGTACGCCGCCCAGGTCGGCGCGGTGGCGCAGATGCGGGGCGGTGGTCTTCAGCGCCACGGGGTAGCCGAGCCGCCGCGCGGCCGCCGCGGCGGCGTCCGCGTCGGGGGCGGGCAGGGCGGGCCGTACCGCGATGCCGTAGTGCCGCAGCAGTTCGGCCGCCTCCTCGCGGGTCAGCGGTGTGCTGCGGTGCGTCTCGCGGTCCCGCTCGGGGCGGCGGTCCAGGGCGCGGTCCAGTACGGCGGAGGCGGCCGGCTCGTCGATGTCCTCGTACTCGGGGACCCGGCCCGGCGCGGCGGCCTCGCGCCGCCACCGGGCGTAGCGGACGGCCTCCGCCAGGGCGCCCACGGCGCGTTCGGGGGCGGGGTAGGCGGGCAGGCCGTGCTCGGCCAGGGCGGCGTCCAGCCCCTCGATGGCCAGATGGACCACGGCCACCGGCTTGGCGGGGCCGCCGGGGGCGGCGCCGTCGGAGGTCTCGGGGGTCTCGGAGGCCCCGGCGGGGGCGTCGGCGGGCGAGCCGGCCTCGTGCAGTGCCGCGGCCAGCTCGGCCGCCCCCCAGTCCTCCTCGGCCCCCTCCACCCGGGGGATCGCGGCGACCACGACGGCGTCGGTGGCCGGATCGGCGAGCGCGGCGCGCAGCGCGGCGCGGAAGTCCCCGGGGGCGGCCTCGGTGGTCAGGCCGGTGGCGAGCCGCGGACGCAGCCCCCGGGCCAGACAGGCGTCGTAGGTGAGCAGGCACAGCGACTCGGCGTTGCCGAGGATGCCCACCCGCGGGCCCGCGGGCAGCGGCTGGGCGGCCAGCAGCACGCCGGTGTCGATGAGTTCGGTGACGGTGTCGACGCGGATCACCCCGGCCTGCCGCAGCAGCGAGGAGACCGTGGCGTCGGGGGTGCGTCCGGCGGGCACGGCGTGGCCGGGCGGCGGGACGCTGGCGCTGTGCCGGGCGCCCTTGACCACGACGATCGGCTTGCGGGCGGCGGTGCGCCGGGCCAGCCTGTTGAACTTCCGGGGGTTGCCGAAGGACTCCAGGTACATCAGGACGACGTCGGTGTCCGGGTCGTCGTCCCAGTACTGGAGCACGTCGTTGCCGGAGACGTCGGCGCGGTTCCCGGCGGAGACGAAGGTGGAGACGCCCACCAGCCCCCGGCCGCGGCGGTGCAGGGCGTCCAGCACGGCGATGCCGATGGCCCCGGACTGGGTGAACAGCCCGATGCGCCCGGGCTCGGGGGTCCGCGGCGACAGGGTGGTGTTGAGCCGGATCCCGGGGGCGGTGTTGATCACCCCGAAGGCGTTGGGGCCGATGATGCGCATGCCGTACGAGCGTGCCTGCCGGACCAGCTCGCGCTGCTCCTCGCGGCCGAAGTCCGCGGAGAGGACGACCAGGCCCCGCACCCCCCGCGCGCCGCACTCGGCGACGACCCCGGGCACCTCCTCGGCGGGCACCGCGACGACGGCCAGGTCGACGGGCTCGGGGATCTCGTGCACGAAGCGGTGCGCGGGCACCGAGCCGATCTCGGCCGTCTGGGGCAGGAAGGCGCGGTTGACGGCGTAGACGCGGCCGGTGAAGCCCGCCGCGCGCAGGCTCGCCAGGACGGTGCGCCCGGCACCGCGGGAGATGCGGCTGACCCCGATGACGGCGACCGAGGCGGGGGACAGCAGCCGCTGCACGGAGCGGGCCTCGGCGCGCTGCTCGCGGGCCCGCATGACCGCCAGGGACTGCTCGGTCGGCGTGATGCCGAAGGTGAGGTGGACCGTGCCGTCCTCGAAGGTGCGCTTCTGGGCGTAGCCCGCGTCCGTGAAGACCTTGACCATCTTCACGTTGGCGGGCAGCACCTCGGCGACGAAGCGGCGCACCCCGCGCTCCCGGGCGCAGGCGGCGATGTGCTCCAGGAGGGCGGAGCCCACGCCGCGGCCCTGGTGGTCGTCGCGGACCAGGAAGGCGACCTCGGCCTCGTCGGCGGGCAGCGAGGCGGGACGGCCCAGGTGGTCGATGCGGTCGTAGCGGACGGTGGCGATGAACTCGCCGCCGACGACGGCGGCCAGTCCGACCCGGTCGACGTGGTCGTGGTGGGTGAAGCGGCGTACGTCGCGGTCGGAGAGGTGGGGATAGGGGGCGAAGAAGCGGTAGTACTTCGACTGGTCGGAGACCTGCTCGTAGAACCTGACCAGACGGTCGGCGTCCTCGGGGGTGATGGGCCGGATCCGGGCCGTGCCGCCGTCGCGCAGCACCACGTCGGCCTCCCAGTGGGCGGGGTAGGCAGGCTCCTCGGTCGGCGTCCGCATGGGGCCAGCCTAGTCACTCGTGCCCCGGGCGTTCCGGTCCGCGGTGGCGGTACGGGTCCGCCGTACGGGCCGGCGGCGGCGTTGCGGCGGCGGCCGGCTGTGCGAAGCTGATCCGGACAGCTGCTCCCCACCGAAGGGCGACCACCATGGCCGAGCGCCGTGTCACCGTCGGCTGGGCCGAGGGCCTGCACGCCCGCCCCGCCGCGATCTTCGTACGCGCCGCCGCCTCCGCCGGCGTCCCCGTCACCGTGGCCAGGCCCGGCGGTGAGCCGGTCAGCGCCGTGTCGATGCTCGCGGTGCTGGGCCTGGGCGCGCGGGGCGGTGACGAGATCGTGCTGGCCTCCGGATCCGGTGACGGTGACGGTCACGACGACGGGGACGCCGAGGCGGCCCTGGACCGGCTGGCGAGACTGGTTTCCGAGGGGCTCGGGGAACTTCCCGAAACCGTCTGAGTCCGGTCCGGAGACATCGGCACGCGAAGGCGGTTGAGTTACCCACTCCACCGCCTTCCGGTACACCCGGGAGAATCGGACAGGAATTCTCCGGCCTGTTTCCCCGGCGTATACGAATCCTGTTACGAATTATCGCCGCCCGTGTTTACGGTGTGTTTCGTCTTTCTCACGGCACCTTTCTGGCGGGACCGGCGCACGGCCACCGGCCGCTGTTCGCGGCGGAGGGCGACCGAGCGCTCCACATGCGCGGCCGCCAGCGCCCGCGCCCGTTCCGCGTCGCCGCGGGCCACCGCGTCGACGACGGCGCCGTGCTCCCGCCAGACGGCGGTCGCCCGCAGCGGGGGCTCCGCGGCGTACACCCAGGCGATCTTGCGGCGGAGCTGGGTGAGCAGAGTGGCCAGGGTGGGGCTGCCGGATGCCTGGGCCAGCGTCTCGTGGTACCAGTCCCCCAGCGCCCGCAGGTCGGACAACTGCCCGCGCTCGGCCCGCTGCTGGCCCAGCCGGACCAGCCCGCGCAGCACCCTCAGCTGCGCCTCGGTGCGCCGCTGGGCCGCACGGGCGGTGCCCAGCGGCTCCAGCAGGGCGCGGAGGTCCAGCAGGTCGGCGGCCTCCTGCTCGGTGGGCTCGGCGACGCAGGCGCCCGCGTGCCGCCGGGTGGTCACGAAGCCCTCGGACTCCAGGGTGCGCAGCGCCTCGCGCACCGGGACCCGCGAGACGCCGTAGCGTCTGGCGAGCAGTTCCTCGGTGAGCCGCGCCCCGGGCGGAAAAGCACCGGAGACGATGTCGTCGCGGACCGCAGTGCACACCATGTGCGCCGAAATGCGCATGGGCCGACCTCCGCCGTCGTCTCCGCGTTCGCGATGTTCCGCAGAGTCGAACTGTATTCCACCGGAACGGAATTTCCGATGCCCGGTGGAAAACAGGCGTAAAAGATGCGGCGGGGCGGAGCGGATCAGACGCCGATGCCCTTGGAGCGCAGGTAGGCGATCGGGTCGATGTCCGAGCCGTAGTCGGCGCCGGTGCGCGCCTCGAAGTGCAGGTGCGGGCCGGTGGAGTTGCCGGTGCTGCCGGACAGGCCGATCCGGTCCCCGGCGCCGACCGACTGCCCCGGCGCGACGCCCAGCGAGGACAGGTGCGCGTACTGGGTGTAGCGGCCGTCCTTGTGGCGGATGACGACCTGGTTGCCGTACGCGCCGCCCCAGCCGGCCGTCACCACGGTGCCCGGGCCGACGGAGCGGATGGCGGTGCCGGTGGGGACGGGGAAGTCGATGCCGCTGTGGCTGCCGGAGGACCAGGCGGTGCCGGACGCCTTGTAGGGGGTGGTGGTGCGCGCGCCCTCGTACGGGGCCGTGTAGCCGCTCGCCGCGCGCCGCTGGGCGGTGCGGTCGGCACTGCGGTCCGCCGCACGCTCCTTCGCGGCGCGCTCCTTCGCGGCCGCCCGGGTGGCCGAAGCGTCCTCGGCGGACCCGGCGGCCCCGGCACGCTCGCGGGAGGCGTCGGCCGCGCGCCGCTGGGCCTCGGCCTGGGCCCTGACGTCGTCGGCGATCGTGTCGCCGACGGCCACTGCCTGGACGTAGCCCAGGGCGTAGGTCCTGGGCGTCCCGTCGGACGCGGCGGCGGCGGGGGTGGCGAGGGTGCCGACCACGCCGGTGGCGGCGAGGGCGGCGGCCCCCGCGAGGCCGGCGCCGGTGCGCACGGCGCGGGCGGAGAGCGGGGCTCCGCCGGTGAGCCTCCCGGTCAGACCGGTGATCCGCTCGGTGAGCCTGTCGGTGAACTGCCCGGTGGCACGGTTGAACGCCATGGACGGCGTGCTCCTTTCCTTCCTTGTCGCCTACCGGGTTAGCTGACGGGTTCGGAGCAGGAAGGTCTCCTACGGGCGCGTGGCCCGATTCACCCCGGTGGGGCACCTCGCACGCGGTCGGCGCGGAGGGTGGGTCCCCGGCTCCCCCTGGCGGGGGACTCGGCGAGTGCTGACCGTCGGCCGCGGTCGCGGACGCTTCTGACGGGCAGCGGAAACGACGCTAAACAGACAAGTTTGAGCGAACAAGCAAATCAGTGGCTTTGTCACGCATGACACACGCCGCTTACGCCATAAGGGGTCAAAACAGACACGCCGAGGGCCCCTTGTGTGGCAACCACACAAGGGGCCCCCGGCAGACGTCCCGAGATGTCCCGTCCGTCGCGGTGCCGCCGGTCACTGGTCCGTGACGACGGTCACCTCCCCGACCCCCAGCTCGCGCACCGGCTCGGCGATCTGTGCGGCGTCCCCCACCAGCACGGTCACCAGACGGTCCGCGGGGAAGGCGGCGACCACCGCCGCCGTGGCCTCCACGGTGCCCGTCTCGGCGAGCCGGGCGTACAGCCGCGCCTGGTAGTCGTCGGGAAGGTGCTGTTCCACCTGGTCGGCGAGGGTGCCCGCGACGGCCGCCGCCGTCTCGTAGCGCAGCGGGGCCACTCCCACCAGGTTCTGCACGGCGGTGTCCCGCTCCTCGTCGGTGAGCCCCTCCTCCGCCAGGGTGCGCAGCACCTGCCAGAGGTCGGCCAGCGCGGGCCCGGTCACATCGGTGGCCACCGAGCCGCTGACGGCCAGCAGGGAGGCGCCCGTACCGCCGGGGGCCGAGCGCAGCACCTGGGCGAAGGCCCGCACCCCGTAGGTGTAGCCCTTCTCCTCGCGCAGCACCCGGTCCAGGCGGGAGGTCAGGGTGCCGCCCAGGCAGTACGTGCCGAGCACCTGCGCGGGCCAGACGCTGTCGTGCCGGTCGGGGCCGGTCCGGCCGATGAGCAGCTGGGTCTGCACCGCGCCGGGGCGGTCCACGATCACCACCCGGCCGGTGTCGTCCGCGGTGATCGGCGGCATCGGCCGGGGCTCGGCGGCGGTGCCGGTCCAGGCGCCGAGAGTGTCGGCGAGGGCGGCGTCCAGGTCCACCCCGGTGAAGTCGCCGACCACCACGGCGGTGGCGGTCGAGGGCCGTACGTGCGCCTCGTAGAAGGCGCGCACCGCCGCGGCGTCGATGCCCTCGATGGTCTCCTGGGAGCCCTGGCGGGGCCGGGAGAGCCGGGAGTCCTCCGGGAACAGCTCCTTCGACAGGGCGATGGCCGCCCGGCGGGCGGGGTTGGCCAGCTCGTGCGGGATCTCGTCCAGCCGGTTGCGCACCAGCCGCTCGACCTCGCCGGCGGGGAAGGCGGGGGCGCGCAGCGCGTCGGCGAGCAGGCCGAGCGCCCTGGTCAGCCGGGAGGCCGGGACCTCCAGCGAGACCCGCACCCCGGGGTGGTCGGCGTGCGCGTCCAAGGTGGCCCCGCAGCGCTCCAGCTCGGCGGCGAACTCCTCGGCGCTGTGCTTGTCGGTGCCCTCGCTCAGCGCCCGGGCCATGATCGCGGCGACCCCCTCCCGGTCCCGGGGCTCGGCGTCCAGCGGGGCCGGCAGGTTGACCTCGACCGCGACGACCTTCTGGCCGGGCCGGTGGCAGCGCAGCACGGTCAGGCCGTTGGACAGCTCGCCGCGCTCGGGGGCGGGGAACGCCCAGGGCCTGGGCTGCCCGCCGGCGGGCTGGGGGTGGAAGTCCATCGACACGCCGTTCCCGGACTGCTCCGGGGAGGCGCCGGCGGACCGGGCGGACTGGGCGGTGGCGTCGCTCACTGAGCGGTCTCCTCGTCGGTGGCGGTGTCGGCGGAGGCGGTACCGGCGGCGGACGCGTCGGCGGCGGTACCGGAGACGGTGGCACCGTCGGCGACCTCCGCCGCGGTGTCGGGCGCGGTCGCCCCGACGGGCTCGTAGACCAGCACCGCGCGGTTGTCGGGACGCAGCCGGGCGGCGGCCACCTGGCGCACCTCCTCGGCGGTGACCCGCAGCACCCGCTCCACCGCGGTCAGGGCGAGCTGGGGGTCGCCGAACAGCACGGCGTACCGGCACAGCTCGTCGGCGCGGCCGCCGACCGTGGCCAGCCGGTCCAGCCATTCGCGCTCCAGCAGCGCCTGGGCCCGCTCCATCTCCTCGGGGGTGGGGCCCTCGGCGACGAACCGGGCCAGCTCCTCGTCCACGGCCCGCTCGATGTCGGCGGCCTCGGCACCGCCGGAGAACTTGACGTCCAGCCAGCCCATCGAGGGGGCGCCCGACAGCCGCAGCATGCCGAAGCCCGCGGTGACGGCGGTGCGGTCCCGGCGGACCAGCCGGTTGTGGAGGCGGGAGGACTCGCCCCCGCCGAGCACGGTCAGCGCCAGGTCGGCGGCGTCCGCCTCACGGGTGCCGTCGTGCGGCAGCCGGTAGGCGGCCATCAGCGCCGGGGCGGGCACCTCCTCGCGCACGACCTGCCGGAGCTCCTCGCCGACGACGTCCGGCAGGGTGCCGTCGCGCGGCGGCCGCTTGGCGTCGTGGGAGGGGATGGAGCCGAAGTACTTCTCGATCCAGGCGAGGGTGCGCTCCGGGTCGATGTCGCCGACGACCGCCAGTACGGCGTTGTTCGGCGCGTAGTAGGTGCGGAAGAAGTCCCGGGCGTCCGCCAGGGACGCGGCGTCCAGGTCGGCCATGGAGCCGATCGGGGTGTGGTGGTACGGGTGGCCCTCGGGGTAGACCATCGCCGTCAGCTTCTCGAAGGCCGTGCCGTAGGGCACGTTGTCGTACCGCTGGCGGCGCTCGTTCTTCACCACGTCGCGCTGGTTCTCCATGGACTCCTCGTCCAGGGCGGCCAGCAGCGAGCCCATCCGGTCGGCCTCCAGCCACAGGGCCAGCTCGAGCTGGTGGGCGGGCATCGTCTCGAAGTAGTTGGTGCGCTCGAAGCTGGTGGTGCCGTTGAGCGAGCCGCCCGCGCCCTGCACCAGCTCGAAGTGGCCGTTCCCCGTCACCTGGGCCGAGCCCTGGAACATCAGGTGCTCGAAGAGGTGCGCCAGACCGGTGCGGCCGGGCACCTCGTGGCGGGAACCGACGTCGTACCAGAGGCACACCGCGGCGACCGGCGTCTGGTGGTCCTCGGAGAGCACCACGCGCAGGCCGTTGGTCAGCCGGTGCTCGGTCGCCGTCAGACCGCCGGCGGTGGGCGGGGGCGTGGCCGTGTGACCCATGGGCAGGGAGTCCCTTCGATCGCGGACAGCGTTCTCGCAACGCGTGTGTGGTCACTGTATGCAAGCGGCCCGACAAAGCGCGAAGTTCCCGTACGGTTCGGGGCGGGGATCCGGCTGTCACAGCCGAGGTCCACAATGGTCAGCGTCCGCTCCCCGGCCGCCGGGGCACCGGCAGGTCCCCACGAGCACCGGCGAGCGCCGGCAAGCACGAACGAGCACCAGCAAGTACCGACAGGCACCGAGAAGTACCGAGAAGGAGTCGCAGCCGCGATGGCCCGCCGCAGTACGAAGACCCCGCCGCCCGGGGGAGACTTCGAGGAGCGCATCCTCGACATCGACGTCGTCGACGAGATGCAGGGCTCCTTCCTGGAGTACGCCTACTCGGTCATCTACTCGCGCGCCCTGCCCGACGCGCGGGACGGCCTGAAGCCGGTGCACCGGCGGATCCTCTACCAGATGCACGAGATGGGCCTGCGCCCCGAGCGCGGCTACGTCAAGTGCGCGCGGGTCGTCGGCGAGGTGATGGGCAAGCTGCACCCGCACGGCGACAGCGCCATCTACGACGCGCTGGTCCGCATGGCGCAGCCGTTCTCGATGCGGCTGCCGCTGGTGGACGGACACGGCAACTTCGGCTCGCTGGGCAACGACGACCCGCCCGCGGCGATGCGGTACACCGAGTGCCGGTCCGCCCCGGCCGCCGGGCTGATGGCCGAGTCGATCGACGAGGACACCGTCGACTTCGCCCCCAACTACGACGGCAGCGAGAACGAACCCGTCGTGCTGCCGTCCGCCTATCCGAACCTCCTGGTCAACGGCGCCTCGGGGATCGCGGTCGGGATGGCCACCAACATGCCGCCGCACAACCTGGGCGAGGTGGTCGCCGCCGCCCGGCACCTGATCAGGCACCCCGGCGCGGACCTGGAGACGCTGATGCGCTTCGTGCCGGGCCCGGATCTGCCCACCGGCGGCCAGATCGTCGGGCTGGGCGGCATCCGGGACGCGTACGCCAGGGGCCGCGGCACCTTCAAGATCCGCGCCACGGTCTCCGTGGAGAACGTGACCGCGCGGCGCAAGGGCCTGGTCGTCACCGAACTGCCCTTCACCGTCGGTCCGGAGAAGGTCATCGCCAAGATCAAGGACCTGGTCAACGGCAAGAAGATCCAGGGCATCGCCGACGTCAAGGACCTCACCGACCGCGAGCACGGGCTGCGGCTGGTCGTCGAGATCAAGAACGGCTTCAACCCCGAGGCCGTGCTGGAGCAGCTCTACAGGCTCACCCCGATGGAGGAGTCCTTCGGCATCAACAACGTGGCCCTGGTCGACGGCCAGCCGCTGACGCTGGGTCTGAAGGAGCTGCTGGAGGTCTACGTCGACCACCGCTTCGAGGTGGTGCGGCGGCGCAGCGAGTTCCGGCGCCGCAAGCGGCGGGACCGGCTGCACCTGGTCGAGGGCCTGCTGGTGGCGCTGCTCGACATCGACGAGGTCATCAGGCTCATCCGGTCCAGCGAGAACGCCGCGCAGGCCAAGGAGGCGCTGATCGCCCGGTTCGGCCTGTCCGAGGTCCAGACCCAGTACATCCTCGACACCCCGCTGCGCCGGCTGACCAGGTTCGACCGGCTGGAGCTGGAGGCCGAGCGCGACCGGCTGAAGACCGAGATCGAGGAGCTCACCCACATCCTGGAGTCCGACGCCGCCCTGCGGAAGCTGGTCTCCTCGGAACTGGCCGCGGTCGCCAAGAAGTACGGCACCCCGCGCCGCACCCGGCTGCTGGCCTCCGCGGAGGCTCCCGCGGCGGCCGTCCCGCTCCAGGTCGCCGATGACCCGTGCCGGGTGCTGCTGTCCTCCACCGGCCTGCTGGCCCGCACCGCGAACGGCGACACGGCCCTCGACGTCGGCGGCCGGCGCCGCAAGCACGACGTGATCGTCTCGGCCGTCCCCGCCACGGCCCGGGGCGAGGTGGGGGCGGTGACCTCGGCCGGGCGGCTGCTGCGGCTGTCGGTGATCGACCTTCCCCAGCTGCCGGAGAACTCCCCGCCGAACCTGGCGGGCGGCGCGCGCTTCACGGAGTTCCTGTCCCTGCGGGAGGGCGAGGAACTGCTGTGCCTGACCACTCTGGACGAGTCCTCCCCCGGTCTGGCGCTCGGCACCGAGCAGGGCGTGGTCAAACGGGTGGTGCCGGACTACCCCGCCAACAAGGACGAGCTGGAGGTCATCGGCCTGCGGGAGGGCGACCGCGTCGTCGGCGCGGTGGAGTTGCGCACCGGCGACGAGGACCTGGTCTTCGTCACCGACGAGGCGCAGTTGCTGCGCTTCCCCGCCGGACAGGTGCGGCCGCAGGGCCGCCCGGCGGGCGGGGTGGCGGGCGTCAAGCTGGGCCAGGGCGCGAAGGTGATCTCCTTCACCGCCGTCGACCCGGCGGCCGACGCGGTGGTGTTCACGGTGGCGAGTTCGCGCGGCGCGCTGGTCGACACGCCGACCGCCAAGCTGACGCCGTTCGACCAGTATCCGCGCAAGGGCCGGGCGACGGGCGGGGTGCGCTGCCAGCGCTTCCTCAAGGGCGAGGACCATCTGGTGTTCGCCTGGGCCGGTGCAGCCCCGGCCCGCGCGGCGGACGCCAAGGGCGCGCCGGTCGAGCTGCCGGAGCCCGACCCGCGCCGTGACGGCTCGGGCACCCCGCTGGCCAAGCCGGTCACGGTGGTCGCCGGGCCGGTGTGACGGACGCGGCCCCGGTCCCCGGTCCGGGGACGGAACCCTGAGCCGGCCCCGGGCGGGCCGGCTCAGGGCCGTACGTAGCGCAGGACGCCCCACATGCTGTCCGGGCCCGCCTGGCCGGCGGAGCCGGCCGCCGCGCAGGCCGCCAGCTCCCCGCGCACGGCTCCGGCGTCGATACCGGAGCCGATCAGCACCAGCCGTGTCGTACGCGGCTCGTCGCGCTCCCACGGCCGAGGGCTGAAGCGCAGGAAGCGGCCGACGGTGTGCACCTCGAACTTCTGCCGGTGGCCCGGTACCCCGAAGTACACGAAGCCCTTGATCCGGTACAGACCGTCCGGCCTGCCGTCGAGGAACGCCATGAACCGGCGCGGGTCCACCGGCTCCCCGGCGGTGAACTCCACGCTCTGGTAGGCGGTGTGCGGGTGCCCGGCGTGCCCGCCGTCCTCCGCCGCGCGGAGTTCGGCCCGCAGGTCCTCGAAGGACAGCTGCCGTACGGCCGTCGTCTCCGCCGGTTCCGGGCTCCGGTCGAAGAGCAGCTCCGGGTCGATCCGGCCGTGCGAGGCGCGGACCACCGGGGCGCCCCGGGCCAGCCGCCGCAGCTCCGTCTCCAGTCCGGACAGCCCGGCCTCGCCGACGCGGTCGGCCTTGTTGAGCACCACCAGGTCGGCCATGGCCACATGCCGTCCGATCTCGGGGTGCCGGGCCCGGACGGCCTCGAACTCGGCGGCGTCGACGACCTCGACGAGTCCGCCGTAGACGATGTCCTCGTTCCCGCTCGACAGGATCATCCGGATCAGTGTCTCCGGCTCGGCCAGTCCGCTGGCCTCCACCACGATCACGTCGATGCCCGCCGCGGGACGGGCCAGCCTCTCCAGCATCTCGTCCAGATCGGCGGTGTCGACGGCGCAGCACAGGCAGCCGTTGCCCAGGGAGACCATCGAGTCGACCTGTCCGGCCACCGCCATGGCGTCGATCTCGATGCTGCCGAAGTCGTTGACGATCACACCGATCCGGCTGCCTCCGCTGTGCGAGAGGAGGTGGTTGAGCAGCGTCGTCTTCCCCGACCCCAGGAAACCGGCCAGCACCACGACCGGGATCCGCTTCCTGACCAAGCTCACGCCTCCATCGTGCCGGGTGTGCGATCGGCAGCCGTACCGGGACGGCTGCCGATCGTAGCCGACGCCCCGGACCCGCCCGGGACCCGGGCCGTCCGGGACCGGAGAGCTAGGCTCGGTGGTGTGAGTACCTGCTCGGCCGCCTCCCGGGCACTGTCCGAACCGCTCGCGGCCACCGCCGCGACGGCCCGGACCTGGCTGTTCGTCGAGCAGCCCGGTCCGTGGGGTGCCAGGGCCGTCACCCAGAGCCACCTCGATCCGGCACTCGGCCGCGCCCTGGAACGGGCCGCCGCCGGCACCGGGGTGCGCGTCGCCCTGATCCGTCGCCCGGGCCGCCACCCGGACCGTCACCGCCCCGCCCGCCGCCGGGTCTACCTCGCCCACACCCTTCCCGGGCGCTCCTGGGTGCGCACCGCCGTGCTGGACGGCCCGGAGCCGCTGCGGGACCTCGACGCGGGCGCCATGACCGCCCTCGGCGCGGGGGAGCACGGCGGCCGGTGGGAGCCGTACGGTGGTGACCCGCTGGCCCTGGTGTGCACCAACGGCAGGCGCGACCGCTGCTGCGCCCTGCTGGGCCGCCCCCTGGCCACCGAACTGGCCGCCGACGGCACCGCCGAGGTGTGGGAGACCACCCACCTCGGCGGCCACCGCTTCTCCCCCACCCTGCTGGTGCTGCCCCACGGCTACGCGTACGGCCGGCTGGCGGGCCATGCCGTCAAGGGCCTCCTGGACGAGCTGCGCCGCGGCCGGGTCGTCACCGACGGCTGCCGCGGCCGCTCGGCCTGGGACCGCCCGGGGCAGGCCGCCGAGCTGGCGGTACGGGCGCTGACGGGCGAGAGGGGCGCCGACGCCCTGACGGTCACCGGTACCGAGGGCGCCGCTCCCGAGTGGCGCGTCACGGTGAGCGGGCCCGCCGGCCGGGGCTGGCGCGCCACCGTCGTCGCGGACACCGCCGTACCCCCGCTGCCCGCCAGTTGCGGGGGTGCGCCCGAGCCGCTGCCCAGGATGACGGTCGCCGCGGTCGTCCCGCGGTGAGCCGTGCCCGGGCCGCTCCCGGTACCGCCGCTCACCGTGCTCCCGCACCCGTCAGCGCCAGGACCTCCGCCCGGGCGTGTCCGGTCGCGTCCACCTGCCCCGGGGAGAGCCGGCTGCCCAGCCAGCCCGCCAGGAAACCGAGCGGGACCGAGACCGGTGCCGGGTTGCTCAGCGGGAAGAGGGCGAAGTCGCGTTCCGGGAGCAGGGCCTGCGGGCCGCCGGAGACGGCCGGGGAGAGCAGCGTCAGGAGGACGACCGACGCCAGACCGCCGTAGAGCGTCCACAGGGCGCCGCGGGCGGTGAAGCGGCGCCAGAAGAGGCTGTACAGCAGCACCGGCAGATGGGCGGAGGCGGCGACCGCGAAGGCCGTTCCGGCGAGGAGGAGGGCGTCCGGGGCGCCGGCGGGGAGCACCAGCGCGACGGCCGCCGCCACCACGGCCACCGCCGCTCTCCGGACGGCCGCGGCGTCGCTCCGGGGCGGCCGGTCCCGGTCCCGGTGCCGGACGGCGGGACCGCGCAGGTCGTGGACGGCCGACACCGCGGCGGCGAGCAGCGCTCCCGCGGCCGCCGCCGAGGCGGTGACGAGAACGGCCGCCGCGACCGCCGCCACCACCGGCCCGGACGGCAGGGTGCCTGTCCCCGGGGCCGCCCCGCCCGCACCGGCGGCGGCGCGTACCGCCTCCGGTGCGGCGGCTCCCGGCCCGAGCACGACCGCCGCCGGCACCAGGAGGCCGGTCAGTCCGGCCGCCCACACCACGGAGTGCCGCGCCGCACGGGCCGTGGGAACGGTACGGAGGCGGGCCAGGACATGCGGCAGCCCGGCGGTGCCCAGGACGAGCGCCAGGGTGAGGCCGGCCAGGTCCAGCCGGGCGGCCCAGCCCTGTCCCGCGCCGGGCACCGGGGAGCCGGGGGCCGGGCCGGAGCCGCCGGGCCCGGCCTCGGCGAGCAGGGCGGCCGGGTCGGCGCCGTGCCCCAGCAGCACCGGTGAGACGAGCGCGAGGGCGCCCGCTGTCAGCAGGACGGCCGCGGCCAGCTGGAGCCGGGTGACCGCGCGCATGCCGCCCTGCAGGACGCAGAGTGCCGCGAGCGCGCCGGCCGCGGCGACGGCGCAGCCGCGGACCACGGCCCCGTCGGCACCGGTGCCGGACGGCAGGAGCGCCGCCAGAGAGCCCGCGGCGGCCAGCTGGGCGGCCAGGTAGAGGACCGAGACGGCGACGGAGGAGATCCCCGCGGCGATCCGGACCGGTCGCCGCCGTGTGCGGACGGTGAGCACGTCGGCGAGGGTGCGGCGGCCGCGGTTGCGGACGAGCTCGGCGATCAGGAGGACGACCGGCCAGGCGGCGAGGAGGGCCGCGCAGTGGAGCATCCCGTCATGGCCGCGGAGGGCGACCGGTCCGGCCGCGCCGAGAAGGACGGCGGCGGGCAGCTGGGCACCGACGAGGGCGAGGCCGTTCCGCCCTGCCGGCAGCGGCCGGCCGCCGGTCACCGGAGCGGCCCCTCGCGGTCTCCCCGTCCGCCGGCCGCCGCGCGGGCCGGCTGCGGGGTCCGCTCCGCCGCGCGGAGCAGCTCCTCGGTCTGCCAGCGCAGCTCCAGCGCCGTCCCGTCCCGGTACAGCCGCGCGTGGCGGGCGTACGCCCCGGCCGGCACCAGGACGGCGGCGAACTGGACGAGCCAGGCCAGCACCCCCACCGTGAGCGGTCCGCCGTCCAGCGGGCGGGCCATCAGCCCGGGCGCGGTGACGGCGGTGGCCGCGTAGGCCAGGTGCAGGGGGAGGAAGGCCGCGGCGGTGGCCAGGACGGAGCGGCGGTGGCGGCGGCGCAGCTCCCGGAAGGGAGCGCCGCGGTGGACGGCGAGCCAGGCGGCGGCGTGTGCGTCCGGCCCGGTGCCGGGCCGCTCCCCGGCGGGCGGGGCGGCGGGGGGCGCGGGCTCGTACCGCTCACCCCAGCCGGAGGCGAGGGCGTCGTACCAGGGGTCGTCGATCCGCATGCCCCAGGATGGGCCGAGCGGCGGGGGCCCGCGGGAGCCGATCCGGAAGTCTTCACCCTTTCAGGGGTCGTCCGGCCCGGGAGTCTCATGGACTCCGCTCCCCCGGGGGAGCGGAGTCCATGAGGCGGGGCGCGTACCGAGCTCGCGTCCCGGAGGTGTGCGCCGTCGGCTCAGATGTCGATCCGGGAGCGGTCCATCGTCGCCGCCGAGGTGGAGATGAACTCCTTGCGCGGCGCGACCTCGTTGCCCATCAGCAGGTCGAAGGTCCGCTCGGCGGTCTCCAGGTCGCTGATGTTGATGCGCCGCAGGGTGCGGTGGCGCGGATCCATCGTCGTCTCCGCGAGCTGGTCGGCGTCCATCTCGCCCAGTCCCTTGTAGCGCTGGATGGAGTCCTTGAAGCGGACCCCCCTGCTCTGCAGGTCCAGGAGGGTCTGGCGCAGTTCGCTGTCGGAGTACGTGTAGATGTACTTCTCCTGCCCCCGCCTGGGGTTGACCAGCTCGACCCGGTGCAGCGGCGGCACCGCCGAGAAGACCCGGCCCTGTTCGACCATCGGCCGCATGTAGCGCTGGAAGAGCGTCAGCAGCAGGCAGCGGATGTGCGCGCCGTCGACGTCGGCGTCGGCCAGGAAGATCACCTTGCCGTAGCGCGCCTGGTCGATGTCGAAGGTCCGGCCGGACCCGGCCCCTATGACCTGGATGATCGCACCGCACTCGGCGTTCTTCAGCATGTCCGAGACGGAGGACTTCTGGACGTTGAGGATCTTGCCGCGGATCGGCAGCAGCGCCTGGAACTCCGAGTTGCGGGCGAGCTTGGCGGTGCCCAGGGCCGAGTCGCCCTCGACGATGAACAGCTCGCTGCGCTCCACGTCGTCGCTGCGGCAGTCGGCCAGCTTGGCCGGGAGCGCGGAGGACTCCAGCGCGGTCTTGCGGCGCTGCGCCTCCTTGTGCTGGCGGGCGGCGATACGGGTGCGGGCCGCGGCGACGGCCTTCTCCAGCACCGCGCGGGCCTGCTGCTTGGCGTCACGCCTGGTGGAGGTCAGGAACGCCTTGAGCTCCCTGGAGACCACCTGGGCGACGATCCGGGAGGCCGCCGAGGTGCCCAGCACCTCCTTGGTCTGCCCCTCGAACTGGGGCTCGGCCAGCCGTACGGTCACCACCGCCGTCAGGCCCTCCAGGGCGTCGTCCTTGACGATGTCGTCCTCGGCGACGCGCAGCAGCTTGGTGGCGCGCAGCACCTCGTTCACGGTGCGGGTGACCGCCCGTTCGAAGCCGGCGACGTGGGTGCCGCCCTTGGGGGTGGCGATGATGTTGACGAACGACCTGACCGTGCTGTCGTACCCCGTCCCCCACCGCAGCGCGACGTCCACACCCAGCTCGCGGGTGACCTCGGTGGGGATCATGTGGCCGCGGTCGTCCAGGACCGGGACGGTCTCCTTGAAGGCGCCCTGGCCGGTCAGCCGCAGCACGTCGCAGATCGGCCGGTCCTGGGCGAGGAACTCGCAGAACTCGCTGATGCCCCCGTCGTAGTGGAAGACCTCCTCCGCGGGCGGCGCGCCGTCGGTGCCGCGCTCGTCGCGGACGACGATGGTCAGGCCGGGCACCAGGAAGGCGGTCTGGCGGGCGCGGGCGTACAGGTTCTCCAGGGAGAGCCGGGCGTCCTTGAGGAAGATCTGCCGGTCGGCCCAGTACCGCACCCGGGTGCCGGTCCGGGTCCTGGGAAGCTTCTTCCCCTTGCGCAGACCGCTCGCCGGGTCGAAGGGGGCGTCGGGGCCGGACTCGGTGAAGATGCCCGGGACACCGCGCCGGAAGCTGATGGCGTGGGTGCGCCCGTCGCGGTCGACCTCGACGTCGAGGCGGGCGGACAGGGCGTTGACGACGGAGGCTCCGACACCGTGCAGACCGCCCGAGGCGGCGTACGAGCCGCCTCCGAACTTGCCGCCGGCGTGCAGCTTGGTCATCACGACCTCGACACCCGACAGCCCCGTCTTGGGCTCGACGTCGACGGGGATGCCGCGGCCGTTGTCCCGCACCTCGACCGAGCCGTCCTCGTGGAGGACCACCTCGATGTGGTCGCAGTGGCCCCCGAGTGCCTCGTCGACGGAGTTGTCGATGATCTCCCAGAGGCAGTGCATCAGACCGCGGCTGTCGGTGGAGCCGATGTACATGCCGGGCCGCTTGCGCACCGCCTCCAGCCCTTCGAGGACGAGCAGGTGCCGCGCGGTGTAGTTGGAACCGTCACGGTCCGCTCCCGTCAGCAGGGCGGTGGACGGCATGGGTGTTCCCCTGCCGGAGGCCAGGGGAGTCTCGGCGGTCACGCGGTTCGCTCCTCGCTGAATTTCGCTGGGGATGGCTCTGTCTTGCCGGTCAGAGGGTACCGAGGCCCAGGAGAGCCCAGGTGACACCACCCAGGAGACGCCCAGGAGACCCCCGGGAGAGACGTTATGCTAACTCAGTATCGACCAGGTGTTCGATGAACAGCCCTGGTGACGTGTACATCACGTTCCCTTCCGGGCATGAACCCTCTAGGCTCCGGGCACGTCCTCAGGAACAGACCGGGAGACCGGCGCCGGAGGAGACAACCGAACAGACAACATGACGGCAAAGATCAAAAAATCTCTGTAAACGGCTCATTCGCCGCCATCCCGGCAACAGTCAGCCACCTCACAGAGAGATTTTCCGAGGAAAAGCCACGAGCGGGAACGTTTTCGGCCTGGTTGGATGTTGACCCTGGTACGACAGCTCGTCGAGCTAGAGAAGAGGCGACGTGACTACTGTTCTGACCCCCGCGAGCCCGCTGACGGCCGCTGACCGCTGTGACCGCTGCGGCGCCCAGGCATACCTGCGCGTAGTGCTGCTCAGCGGTGGAGAGCTGCTGTTCTGCGCCCACCACGGCCGCAAGTTCGAGCCGGAACTGAAGAAGATCGCCGCGGAGATACAGGATGAGACGGAGCGGCTCACCGCCACTCCCGCGACCGCGGGCGAAAGCGAGCGCTGACGGCTCATCCGCCGATCCGGCGGCATCCGCGTCTTCATCCATCCGACGAGCCTCGGCCGGTCCAGGGCCGGTCGCGACGGGCGGCCACTCCAGACGGGGTGGCCGCCCGTTCCCGTCTCCGGGGGCGGGGCCGGCCACCCGCCCCGTCCAGCGTGGAGCACACGGCCGGTTTCCGCATCCGGAGGCCTCCCCGTGGGGAGCCCGTCCCGCGGCGCGCACACGACGGCGGGCGGGGTGGTGCGGGCTTGTCCGCCCGCACCACCCCGCCCGCCGTCACACGATCCCGGTCCGGGCCCCGGCTCAGTCCAGGTAGTCTCGCAGCACCTGCGAGCGGGACGGGTGGCGCAGCTTCGACATCGTCTTGGACTCGATCTGCCGGATCCGCTCCCTGGTCACGCCATAGACCTTGCCGATCTCGTCCAGGGTCTTGGGCTGGCCGTCGGTGAGACCGAAGCGCATGGAGACCACACCCGCCTCACGCTCACTGAGCGTGTCGAGCACCGAGTGGAGCTGCTCCTGCAGCAGGGTGAAGCTGACCGCGTCGGCCGGGACGACCGCCTCGGAGTCCTCGATGAGGTCACCGAACTCGCTGTCGCCGTCCTCGCCGAGCGGAGTGTGCAGGGAGATCGGCTCGCGGCCGTACTTCTGCACCTCGACGACCTTCTCCGGGGTCATGTCGAGTTCCTTGGCCAGCTCCTCCGGGGTGGGCTCGCGGCCCAGGTCCTGAAGCATCTGGCGCTGGACACGCGCGAGCTTGTTGATCACCTCGACCATGTGCACCGGGATGCGGATGGTGCGGGCCTGGTCGGCCATGGCCCGGGTGATGGCCTGGCGGATCCACCAGGTCGCGTACGTCGAGAACTTGTAACCCTTGGTGTAGTCGAACTTCTCGACGGCGCGGATCAGGCCCAGATTGCCCTCCTGGATCAGGTCCAGGAAGAGCATGCCGCGACCGGTGTAGCGCTTGGCCAGGGAGACCACCAGACGGAGGTTGGCCTCCAGCAGGTGGTTCTTGGCGCGGCGGCCGTCCTCGGCGATGATCTCCAGCTCGCGCTTGAGTTTGGGAGCGAGCTTGTCGCTGTTGGCGAGTTTGTCCTCGGCGAAGAGGCCGGCCTCGATGCGCTTGGCCAGTTCGACCTCCTGCTCGGCGTTGAGCAGGGGGACCTTGCCGATCTGCTTGAGGTAGTCCTTGACCGGGTCGGCGGTGGCACCCGCGGCGGCGACCTGCTGGGCCGGGGCGTCGTCCTCGTCCTCGTCGGACAGGACGAAGCCCTCACTCTCGCCCTTGGGCTCGACCACGGGATCGTCGGCCGCCTTGCCGCCCTTGACCAGGGGCTCCTCGAGAACCTCCTCGCCGCCCTCGACCAGCTCGTCCGCCGTCTTCTTGGCGGTGGTCTTCTTGGCCGCCGTCTTCTTGGCCGCCGTCTTCTTGGCGGCGGCCTTCTTGGCGGTGGCCTTCTTGGCCGCCGTCTTCCTGGCGGGTTTCGCCGGAGCCTCTTCCACGGGCTCCTCCGCGTCCTCCGCCGGGCTCTCCGCGGTGGCGGCGACCTTCCTGACGGTGGTCTTCTTCGCGGCAACCGTCTTGGTGGCGGTGGTGCGCTTGGCGGGGGACTTCGCCGCGACGCTCTTGCGGGTGCGCTTGGGCGCCTCGGCGGCGCTCACCATCAGCGTCACCCCCTCCTCGTCGAGGATCTGGTTGAGGCTGCGCAGGACGTTCTTCCACTGGGTCGGCGGAATCTGGTCAGCCTCGAAGGCCCGACGCACATCGTCGCCGGCGATCTGCCCCTCGGCCTTTCCCCGCTCAATGAGCGCCATCACGGACGCGGACTCGGCGATCTCCGCGGGGAGCGTACGGGATGTGCTGGCCGACACGAACAACCTCTCGGAACGATGGAAACGGCTTCGGCCCCGCCCACGAAGGATCCGGAACCTGCAAACCCCGGTGGGGATGACCGGTGGCTCGGGTGGAGCGATGGAGAAACTACAACGCCGGACACGGCGTCTTTACTCCCCCGGTGGCTGCCACCTCTAGAGTCATCGCGCTGCCACGCGAAGCGTTACGCCTGATTCGAGTGTCCCGAGTCACAGGACATATCCGACCGGTCCCCTCTTTCCCGGCATACCTCCGGGGCATGCGCCCCGGACGCCGGTGCGGCGGGGCACGGATCACGAGGCGGGTACGGGCGTCGCCGGGACCCGCCCGGTGCGGGCCCCGGCGACGCTCCGCGGTGCGGCCGGCGGCGGGGGTCAGTGCTCGCGCGGGGCCGGCACCACATGGTCGGAGGAGCCGCCCTGCTGCGGGGCCGCCGGGGTGTCGGACGGCACGGCGGAACCGGGGGCGGGGGCGGACAGTTCGGAGGAGACCGCGAGCAGCTGGCGCACCGCGCCCTCGGCGACGGCGGCCTCGCCGGACGCGACGGCGTCGGCGATCCTCCGGTGATGTGCCACCGACGCCTCGGTGGGACGCTCGCAGCCCGCCGCCGGAGCCCCGGAGACCCGGAGAGCGGCCCCGACGATGCCGGAGAGGTGTTCCAGCATCCGGTTGCCCGCCGCCTGCAGAAGCAGGGCGTGGAACTCGGCGTCCGCCCGCGAGAAGGTCAGGGCGTCCCCCTGGGCGAGTGTGTGCCCCATGATTCCGACCATGTCGGCAAGACGCTGCTGAGTCTCGTCACCGCCGCGGTCGGCCGCGAGCCGGGCGGCGAGCGGCTCGATGGCCCAGCGCAGCTCGCACAGTTCACGGCGCTGGTTCTCGCGCTGCGGGCCGAAGGCGCGCCACTCGATGATGTCGGGGTCGAGGAGGTTCCAGTCGCTGACCGGACGGACCCGCGTACCGACATTGGGACGGGCGCTGACCAGCCCCTTGGCCTCGAGGACCCGGAGGGACTCGCGGACGACGGTGCGGGAGACCTCGAAGCGCTGGCCGATCTCCTCGGGGACGAGTGGGCGGTCGGCCCCGATGTCGCCGGAGGCGATCATCTGGCCCAGCTGCTGTACGAGCTGCCCGTGCAGACCGCGCCCCCGGTTCCCGGCGGCACGGCGGCCGGCCGCCCTGGCCATGTCCGCCTCCCCGCTGTCCCAGGCGGGAACACTGGTGGCGCGGGGCGCGCCGGTCGACTCGGCGTGGGCGCGGCGGTCCGGCTCGCCCGGGCCGGCCGGGCCGGAGTCGGCGGAGCGGGCCGAGGTCATCGTGGTGTGCGCAAGGGTAGTCACGCATCCTTTGTCGGCGGTACTCCGGACGGCCTTGAGGGCTTTGCTGAAAAGCACACGAAAGGGTGATCAGCGACCTCTGCATAATTGACGCCTTATCGGAAGGAAAGAATCTCTCGCTCGGATGTGCGCCGCGTCCCCACGCGCGATGGCGGCCCGGCGGCGGGGCCACGGCGCGGGCCCGGGAGGCTCCCGCGCCCGGCCGTCCGCCCGCGCTTTCCTCCGGCGCTCCCCCTCAGATCTCCGGGCGCAGCATGGGAGGGTTGAGCAGTGTCGCCCCGCCCGCGCGGAACAGTTGTGCGGGCCGCCCGCCCTGACGTGTCGTCGTACCACCCGTCGGCACCAGGAAACCCGGGGTGCCGGTGACCTTGCGGTGGAAGTTCCGCGGATCGAGCACGACGCCCCACACCGCCTCGTAGACCCGCCGCAGCTCGCCCACCGTGAACTCCGGCGGACAGAAGGCGGTGGCGAGCGAGGAGTACTCGATCTTCGACCGGGCCCGCTCCACCCCGTCCGCGAGGATCCGGGTGTGGTCGAAGGCGAGCGGGTCGGACCGTTCACCGTCCGGGACCAGCAGGGTGTCCACCGGTGCCCAGCGGACGCTGTGCGCGTCGCCGCCCGCCGTGGGAGTGGGCAGGTCGGGGGCGAGTACCAGGTGGGCGACACTGACCACCCGCATCCGCGGATCCCGTTCCGGGGCCCCGTAGGTCGCGAGCTGTTCGAGATGGGCACCCGCGTGCGGACTGTCCGGGCCCTGGACGCGCAACCCGGTCTCCTCGGTGAGCTCCCGGGCGGCGGCGGCCTCAAGTCCCTCGTCGACGCGCACGAAACCGCCGGGCAGCGCCCACCTGCCCTGGTGCGGCGGCTCGCCCCGGCGGACCACCAGCGCGCACAACGCGTGCCTGCGCACGGTGAGCACGACCAGATCGACGGTGACGGCGAAGGGCGGGAAGGCCGACGGGTCGTAGGGCATGACGCGATCATAGTCGTCTGCCTGACGATAAACAGGGTCGTGTGCGGCTCCGTCCTCACCCGCGGACCACCGGGGCACCGAGGTCGCGTTCGGCCCGCTGCCGCCGCAGGCACTCGCGCAGTGGTTCGGGGTCGATCCCGCTGCCGCAGGCACTGTGCAGCAACCGTGCGAAGAGGTACTCCGGATCGGTTTCCAGCGCCCGGCCCAGCGCCACACGCGCTCCCGTTTGGTCGCCGCCGGACCAGGCGACCCACCCCGCCAGGGTGAGCGGGGCCGCGGCGTGCTCCGCGTAGGCGCCGACACACCGCCGGGCCAGCGCCCGCCACAGCCTGAGCGCGGGCGCCGCGTCCTCGCCCTCCATCCACTCCGCCGCCCAGTCCCGGGTGACCCTGTCCTGGAGTCCGAGGATCAGGGCGGCGGCCTCCTCGTGGGAGAGGAGACCGTCGTCCCGGGCGTCGGCACGGGCCTCCCCCACTCCCCGGCCCCCCGCGGGCACGGACCGGTAGCGGTCCAGCAGCCGGCGGGCGAGCGCGATCGTCTCGGTGCGCACGGCCCGCCGGTCCGCGTCACCGAGCAGCCGGGGCACCAGAGCGGTGCCCGCGAGGTCGAGGGCCTGCTCCTGCGGCTCCGCGACCGGCGGGCCGAGCGGTGCCAGTCTGGCCGTCAGTTCCTTCAGGGAGCCCGCCACCCGCACCCCGGCGTAGGCGGCGGCCGCGGCGATGACCGGAGTCCCGCGGGATTCCAGCGGGGTGCCCTCGTCCGGGCAGCAGCGGGAGTCGGGGCAGCAGTAGGACCAGTACCGGCCGCCGGACACGCACAACGCCTCGTACACGGGCATGTCCAGCGCCCCGCAGGCGGTCCGCAGCAGCTGGGCGAGCGGCCTGAGCCGCTCCATCACGGCCCGCCCGCCGCCGTCGACCGGATCCTGGCACAAGAAGAGGAGAACCCCGTCGGGAGTGCCGCCGCGCGCGGCGGCACTCCCGCGCAGGCAGTCGGCGAGCTGCCCGGCGGTTTCGGCCCATGCCTCCTCCCCGGCGGGGATGCCCGCCCGGAGCCTGCCCCCGAAACGTCCGCCCGGGCCGTGGAGGCCGACCAGGACGATGGAGTCGTCGGGGTGGTAACCGAGCAGGTAGGGAAGGGATTCGACCAGTTCGGCCGGGCCGCGCAGGGTGACGCGGGTGGCGGCGGACGACTGCGGGGCTGATTCGCTGTGCTGTGTCATGCCCCGACAGTGGCCCCGACGGGCAACGCTTCGCATCCCGTTTGTCCACAGGTGCTCCCTTTATTCATATTCATCATATGAGTGCTGGATCATCCACAGCCCGTTCGCCCTGTGTCGGTGCGATCGGGTTGCATGGAGGCATGAGCGAGGAGAACCTGCGCGCCGCCGCCGACACCGTCCTGTCCCGCCTCACCGGTGACACCACCGGTGAGGCACGGCTGCGCACCGATCAGTGGCGGGCCGTCGAAGCCCTGGTGGTGCGGCGCCGGCGGACCCTGGTGGTGCAGCGCACCGGTTGGGGAAAGTCGGCGGTGTACTTCGTCGCGACCGCCCTGCTGCGCGAGCGCGGCAGTGGACCGACCGTGATCGTCTCTCCCCTGCTGGCGCTGATGCGCAACCAGATCGAGGCCGCAGAGCGGGCCGGCATCCGCGCCCGCACGATCAACTCGGCGAACACCGAGGAGTGGGAGACGGTCCACGGCGAGGTGGCCGCGGGCGAGGTCGACGTACTGCTGGTGAGCCCCGAACGTCTCAACCACCCGGACTTCCGCGACCAGGTGCTGCCGGAACTGGCCGCCACGACCGGGCTGCTGGTGGTCGACGAGGCGCACTGCATCTCCGACTGGGGCCATGACTTCCGGCCCGACTACCGGCGGCTGCGCACGATGATTGCCGAACTGCCGCCGGGCGTCCCGGTGCTCGCCACCACCGCGACGGCCAACGCCCGGGTCGCGGCCGACGTGGCCGAGCAACTGGGCACCGGCGGGGAGTCGGCGGACGCCCTCGTACTGCGCGGCCCGCTGGAGCGGGACAGCCTCCGGCTGGGTGTGCTGCGCCTGCCGGACGCGGCGCACCGGCTGGCCTGGCTCGACAGCCATCTCGGAGAGCTGCCGGGCTCCGGGATCGTCTACACGCTGACGGTGTCGGCCGCCGAGGAGGTGGCGGCCTTCCTGCGGCAGCGCGGTCACACGGTCTCCTCCTACACCGGGAGGACCGAGAACGCCGACCGGGAGGCGGCCGAGGCGGATCTGCTCGCCAACCGGGTGAAGGCCCTGGTGGCCACCTCCGCGCTGGGCATGGGATTCGACAAGCCGGATCTCGGCTTCGTCGTCCACCTCGGCTCGCCCTCCTCCCCCATCGCCTACTACCAGCAGGTGGGACGGGCCGGGCGCGGTGTGGAGCACGCCGAGGTGCTGCTGCTGCCGGGCCCGGAGGACGAGGCGATCTGGCGTTACTTCGCCTCCCTGGCCTTTCCTCCCGAGGAACAGGTGCGCCGCACGCTGGAGGTGCTGGCGGCGGCCGGCCGGCCGCTGTCGCTGCCCGCTCTGGAACCGCTGGTGGAACTGCGCCGATCGCGGCTGGAGACGATGCTCAAGGTACTCGACGTGGACGGCGCGGTGCGGCGGGTGCGCGGCGGCTGGACGGCCACCGGCGTGCCGTGGTCCTACGACGCCGAGCGGTACGCCCGGGTGGCGCGGCAGCGCCAGGACGAGCAGCGGGCGATGCGGGAGTACGTCACCGTTCCCGGGTGCCGGATGGAGTTCCTGCGGCGGCTGCTGGACGACGAGGCGGCGGCACCCTGCGGTCGCTGCGACAACTGCGCGGGCCCCCGCTTCGGCACCGAGGTCGATCCGGCCTCGCTGGAGGCCGCACGGGGCACCCTGGGGCGCCCGGGGGTGGAGGTGGAGCCCCGCAGGATGTGGCCGACGGGCCTGTCCGCGGTCGGGCTGGATCTCAAGGGCCGTATTCCGCCCGGGGAACAGGCCGCGCCGGGCAGGGCACTCGGGCGGCTCTCGGACATCGGCTGGGGCAACCGGCTGCGCCCCCTGCTGAGTCCGCAGTCGGCGGACGGGCCGGTGCCGGACGACGTGGCCGACGCCGTGGTCTCGGTGCTCGCCGACTGGGCGAGGGGGCCCGGCGGCTGGGCCTCCGGCCAGGCGGAGGCCCCGGCCCGGCCGGCGGGAGTGGTCACGATCGACTCACGGACCCGGCCACGGCTGATCCACTCGCTCGGGGAGCGGATCGCGGCGATCGGCCGGATACCGCTGCTGGGCACCGTGGAGTACACCGGCGAGGAGGTGGACACCCGCGTCCCGCGCAGCAACAGCGCCCAGCGGCTCAGGGCGCTGCAGGGGGCGCTGACCGTTCCCGGGCCGCTGGCGGAGGCGGTCGCCGCCGCCAGCGGCCCGGTGCTGCTGGTGGACGACTTCACCGACACCGGCTGGACCCTGGCCGTGGCCGCTCGGCTGCTGCGGCGGGCAGGCGCGGCGGGAGTGCTGCCGCTGGTCCTCGCGGTACAGGGATGAGACGCGGAAACGGGCTTCCCGGTCGCCGGAAGCGGTGCAGCTGTGCGGGAAGTGATCCAGGAGACCGGATGTTCCATTGCCGCGGCCGTCCGCACCGGTGAGAATCGGTCGCAGACCCGGACGAGGAACGAAGGGAGAGACCATGGCCTTGACCTTCGGCTTCGCCTCACCGCACACCGACTCCCCACCCCGGCTGGGCCGCGTCCTCGAGCCCGCCGAGTGGGCCGCCGCCGGAATTCCCCTGCTGCGCAATCCCCGTGAGGTGGTCACCGGTCTGCACACCCGTCACCGGCCCGGACCGACCACCACCGTGGTCGCGGTGCTGGGGCCGGACGAACGGCTCGTCGCAAGCGCCTCGTTCACCCGGTCCGGCTCCCGGTCCGACGGCTGGGAATGCCGCAACGTCCTGCTGTCCCAGCTGCGCAGGATCATCCCGCACGACCTGCGCCGCCGCAGGCCGGTACGCACCGCCGTCCTGCTGTGTTCCCGGGAGAGCGGATCCGGCTGGACCGAGGAGGACGGCGCGTGGATGTGGGGGCTGCGTGACGCCTGCATGCTGCACGGCCTGCGGTGCGGGGCGTACATGACGCTGACCCGGGCCGGATGGCAGGTACTCGGCGAGGAGCGCTGCGGCCGGCGCCCGGCCGTCGTTCCCGCCGGGCGGAACGGACGGCCGGAAGGCGGTGCACACGGGCGGACGAGCCGGACGGCGGTCCGCTGACCCGCCGGACGCGCGGCGCCCCGGGGCGGGGAAGGGCCACTTCCCGAAGCGGGGCGCCCGGGCCGGATCAGAGCCGGGTCAGAGAAGGCTGCGCAGGCGCCGCGGATCACCACAGACGACCAGGCGCGACCCCGTCCTGGCGAGGGCGGCGGGCAGTGCCTCGGCGGCCTGTTCGTCCGTGCCTCCGTTGACGGCGAGGACGACGACCGCGCGGCGGCGGGTGCGACCGGCGGCCGACGCGCAGGCGTAGAAGACGTCCTCGCCGTCGGCATGCTGGCGCCAGTAGGCGTCCTCGCCGAAGGACATCTCGTGCTGGGCCCACGGATGCGGGTCACCGGTGGTGAACACCAGGACGTCGCCGGGGGGGCAGCCCTCGTCCAGCAGTCCGTCCACCACCCCGTCGGCCGTCTCGACCGCGGTCGTGTCCGTGGCCTCGACGAGCTGGATCTGCGGTGCCGTCCCGGCCTCCGCCGCTCGCGGTGCCTTCCTCGCGCCCGCACCGGGCTGCGGGGGGACCGCGGCGCGCACCGGCGCGGGACGGCCGGGGACGCTCCGGCCGCGGTCCGCCCGCGGTGGTGCGGGCCGGGGGCCGGGCCGGGGACCGGGGATGGAGGGGCGGGGGGGCTGGGGGGTCCGGGCGGTGCCCGCCGGGTTGCGGGGGCCGGGGACGTTCGGGTGGATCGTGGGCTCCTCGGAGCTGTGCGGCATGGGGTGTTGTCTATCAAACGCCGGTGCGGAACGATCCGGCGGGTTCGGAGAAAAGTGCGATTCAGACGGCCGTACCCCGGTTCAGAAGAGACCGATCTGCTCGGTTCGTTCCGTACGTGTCCGTTTCAGATGCCGCCAGCGCGGCAGGGCGTCCAGGTACGACCACGACAGCCGGTGGTGCGGGGTGGGTCCCAGTTCCGCCAGGGCGGCGCGGTGGACGGGCGAGGGATAGCCGGCGTTGCGGTCGAAGGCGAAGGCCGCGCACTCGTCGCCCAGCCGTGCCATGAGGGCGTCGCGGCGCACCTTGGCGATCACGGAGGCGGCCGCCACGGCGACACAGGACCGGTCACCCTTGACCACCGTGCGGACCCGCCAGGGCGGCCCCAGGTAGTCATGGCTGCCGTCGAGGATGACGGCGTCGGGGCGGACCGGCAGTGCCTCCAGCGCGCGTACGGCGGCGAGCCGGAGCGCGGCCGTCATGCCCAGTTCGTCGATCTCCCCCGGGGAGGCGTGGCCCAGGGCGTGGGCGGTGACCCAGTCGGTGAGCACCCCGGCCAGTTCGGCCCGGCGGCCGGGACTGATGAGCTTGGAGTCCGTGAGCCCCTCGGGCGGCCGCCGCAGACCGGTGACCGCCGCGCAGACGGTGACGGGCCCGGCCCAGGCCCCGCGGCCGACCTCGTCGACCCCGGCGACGACCTTGGCCCCGGTGAGGGCGCGCAGGGAACGTTCGACGCGGTGGGTGGGAGGCTCGTACGGCATGGCGCCAGCCAGGGTACGCCCCTCCTCGCGGAGCGCGCCCAGCGGGGCGGGAGCGCCCCGGACGGAGGACGCACCACCCGCCCTCAGCCGGTGCGCGGGCCGAGCAGCGGCATCATCACCCGGTCGACGATCTCGGTGATGTCCGACTCCGCGACCGGGGCACCGGTCACCTTGTGGCGGTACAGCATCAGGGCCGGCATCACGTCCGCGACGAGGCACTCGCCCTCCTCGGCGTCGGGCCGGACCTCACCGCGCGCGATGCCGCGTCGCACCACCTCGCCGATCATCCGCTTTCCCGGCTCCACCGCCCGGCCGAGGATGATCCCTATGAAGCGCTCGGCCTCCGTCCGGTCGCACTCGTCGATGAGGGCCCGCAGCGCGCAGCCGCCCGGGGAGTACATCGCCCGCAGCAGCCGTACGCCCAGTTCGATCAAGTCCTCGCGCAGACTGCCGCGGTCCGGCGGCCCCTCCGGGTCCGGCAGCGCGGCCCGCAGCGCGTCGGCCACCAGATCACCCTTGGAGGGCCAGCGGCGGTAGACGGCCGCCTTGCCGGTACGGGCCCGGGTGGCCACTCCCTCCATCGTCAGGCTCGTCCATCCGACACTGCCCAGCTGTTCGAGAGCAGCGTCGAGGATCGCGCGCTCCAGCTCGGGACCGCGGCGGCGCACACCCGGTGCGCCCGTGTCCGTGTCCGTGTTGCGCGAAGTGGCCATGTCCGTCTCTCCGTTGGTTCGCGATCACCGCTCGCCGTCCACCGGTCCGCCGACCGGCGGACGGCCGCCACACCCCCTCAGTGAACGCTTGCGTTCACTGAGGATGCCTTACTAGGGTGATACCCAGTGAACGGCCGCGTTCACTATTCATTCTTGGGGGAATCACCCGTGGCAACCTCTCAGTTGGTCACCGATCAACAAGAAAAGCAAGTATCCGGGCAGCGGAACCGGCGCGGAATCGCACTGTTCGTGATCGCCGCCTGCCAGCTCATGGTGGTCCTCGACTCCACCATCGTGAACATCGCGCTCCCGCACGTCAGGGAGGCACTCGGCTTCTCCACCACGGGTCTGTCCTGGGTGGTCACTTCCTACACCCTCACCTTCGGCGGTCTGCTGCTGCTCGGCGGCCGGGCCGGCGACATCCTCGGACGGCGCCGCGTCTTCATGACCGGCGTCCTGCTGTTCGTCCTGGCCTCCCTGCTGGGCGGGCTGGCGCAGGAGCCCTGGCAGCTGCTCGTGGCGCGCGCCCTGCAGGGGGTGGGCGGCGCGATCGCCTCACCGACCTCTCTCGCCCTCGTCGCCACCACCTTTCCGGAGGGCCCGGAGCGCAACCGCGCGTTCGGGGTGTTCGCCGCCGTCTCCGCGGGCGGCGGTGCCATCGGGCTGCTGATGGGCGGCATGCTCACCGAGTGGCTGAGCTGGCGGTGGGTGATGTTCGTCAACGTTCCCATCGGCATCCTGATCGCGGTGCTGGCGCCCGTGTACATCTCGAAGTCGCCGCGCCATCCGGGCCGCTTCGACCTCACCGGTGCGCTGACCTCCACCGGCGGCATGGCCTCCCTGGTCTACGGCTTCATCAGGGCGGCGGAGGAGGGCTGGCGCGACGAGGTCACCCTCGGCGCCTTCGGCGCGGCCTTCGTCCTGCTGGCGGCGTTCGTGCTGAACGAGTCGAAGGTCTCCGACCCGATCACCCCCCTGCGGATGTTCACCGACCGGAACCGCTCGGGGACTTATCTGATCATGCTGAGCCTCGCCGCGGCGATGTTCGGGATGTTCTTCTTCATCGTGCTGTTCGTCCAGGACGTGCTGAACTACTCCCCGATCGCCGCGGGTCTGGCCTTCCTGCCGGTCACCGTCGCCATCGTGGTGGGGGCCGGGCTGTCGCAGCGGCTGCTGCCGGTGCTCGGCCCCAAGCCGTTCGTGGTGACCGGCTCCTTCCTCGCCGGTGTCGGCATGGTGTGGCTGACGTTCACCGACCAGCACAGCAGTTACCTGGACGGCGTTCTGGTACCGATGCTGTTCTTCGGCTTCGGCATGGGACTGAACTTCGTGACCCTGACCCTCACCGCGGTCTCCGGGGTCGCCCAGCACGAGGCGGGCGCGGCCTCCGGCCTGCTCAACGCCACACAGCAGGTGGGCGGTTCGCTCGGTCTGGCCATCCTGATGACCGTCTTCGGCAGCGCGAGCCGCGACGAGGCCGAGAAGCAGATACCCGACTTCATGGCCAACGCCTCGCCGGAGCAGCAGTCGGAGTTCGCCCGCGTCCAGGAACTGCCCGGCCGGTGGGGCGACGCGGTGCTGACCCAGGGCATGTCCACCGCCTTCATGGCGGCGGCCGCACTGGTCGGGCTGGCCCTGCTCACCGCTCTGGTGGTGATACGGGTCCGCAAGAGTGATCTGGAGGCCCTCAGCGGGACGGCGGGCGCGGGGGGACCGGCTGTCTGAACGCGGAGGACCGCACGGACAGGGGAACCACGGAGCGGGAGGGGCGGTCCCGGCCGACCCCGGCACACGGCGCCGGCCCGCGCCCTCCCGCTCCGGCCGCCGGCAGAGGGACCGGGACCGCCGGCGGGAGGTTCGGAGGCCGGGCCCGGGCCTCACCGCAGCCGGCCGCCTCCGTGGTCCTCCGTCGTCCGGAAGGACGCCGGCGGCGGGACGCGAACCCCCCGGCCGGAGCCGCTCACCGGGACCGGCTCCGGTCGGGGGGCCGCTCGTAGAAGCCGGACAGTCCGCGCCCCTCCATGGACTCCCCCACGTACGGTCCTCCGTACGACTCGGGCGTGGTCCAGCGTTCGAAGGGCCGGTCCAGGTGGTAGCGCCCGTCCGGTCCCAGCAACAGCATCCGGATCTCCCCGTTGCCCGGGTTGGACAGCGACTCGAACTCCGCGACCGTCCAGTGCAGCCACCGCATGCAGAACAGCCGCATGGTCAGCCCGTGGGTCACCAGCAGCACGTTCGGCGGATGGTCGGGCAGATCGAAGCTGCGCCACAGGCTCTCCAGGAAGGCCCCGACCCGGTCGTAGACGTCCGCACCGGACTCGCCCTGCGCGAAGCGGTAGAAGAAGTGCCCGTAGGCGTCGCGTGACGCCTTCTGCCGCCGCACGTCCTCCCGGTCCTGCCAGTTCCCCCAGTCCTGCTCGCGCAGCCGGGGCTCCTCGCGCACCCGTACCCGTGTCGGATCCAGACGCAAGGCGCGGAAGGTCTGGTGGGTGCGGCGGTACGGCGAGACGTAGGCCGAGACCCGCTCGTCGCCGAAGAGCTCCCGCAGCCGCTCCCCCGCCTCCTCGGCCTGCCGGATCCCCCGTTCGGTCAGGCCCAGGGCATGGTCGGGAAGACGCTCGTAGACCGAGTCGTCGTGGTTCCCCTCCGACTCACCGTGCCGGACCAGGACGATACGCCGGGGTCGTGCCATGCCCCCACCCTAGGCGTTTCCCTCGCGAGTGGCCCAATCCGGCGGGGAACGCCCCGGCCGGACCCGCCGTCCGGCCGCCGTGCCCGTTCCCCGGGGACCGGACGGTCAGACGGTCCACGCCGGCTCCAGGTCGATCACGTCCCCGGTGACCGCCGTGACGTCGGCGCCGAGTTGGGCACGCAGCGCCAGCCGCTCGATCCGCTCGGCGCGGTACTTGCCGTGCTCCGCGGCCGAGTCCCACATCGACAGCACCATGAACTCGTCCTCGCTGTGCGCCTGGGCGAAGACTCCCCGCAGCATGCCGGGGGATCCGGCCATCGCCGGGTTCCACACCTTCTCCTGCATCAGGGTGTAGTGCTCGACGCGCTCCGGGCGCACCCGGCAGTGGGCGACGCGCAGCAGGTCGGCGTCCGTGAACCGGGGCTGGAACCCCACCTTCACGTCGAAGCGGTACTCGAAGAGGCGGACCTGGGCGTCCTTGTACGTGCCGTTCTGCGCCGCCGCCAGCCGGTCGTGGGAGCGCGCCATGAACGAGTCGTAGAAGGCGCGGCTCTCCCAGAAGCCGAAAAGATGCGCCACCGCCCCCGGCCGGGAGCGACCCCAACCGCCGCCCTGCGCGCGGAAGCCGGGCTCGCCGAGCAGCCCCGCCCACTTCCGCTGCCCCCGCTCGAAGCCGCGTCGGTCGACCACCGTGCACCGCATCCACTTGACCAACACCGCGCCATCGTACGGCCATATCGATCGCTGATCGCACGGCTTGCGGCACGGACGGCGGACCCGCCCGCCGGCGCGGACCGGCGACTTCCGCCCGGCCCGGACCACCGCGCATGGCACCATGGACAAACGGCTTGAAGGCCCTGGCAGTTGGGGCGCGGCGGTATCTCCCGCCGCGTTCCGCCGGTGGCTCGACTCCTGTCCGCGGCCGGGTGCGGGCAGGTGCCGCGGCAGCTCGGTACCAAGGAAGGGGAGCCTGGTGGGCAGTCTCAACAAGGGGGTCGAGAAGGTCGAGGTGGCGCTCAGATGGGACCCCGGTCCCTCCGGCGCGCAGCCGCACGACCTCGACATCATCGCCGGGGTCTACTCCGCGGACGCCCCGTACGGTGACCCGGTGTACCTGGTGCACTTCGACCGGCGCTCGCCCGACGGCACCATCACCCTCAACCGGGACAGCAGGACCGGCCTGGGCTTCGGCGACGACGAGGTGATGGTCCTGGAGCTCAACCGGATGGCGTCCTCCTACTCCCGGGTGGTGGTGGGCGTGGCCGTCCAGCAGAGCGGCGGGCCCCTGACGTTCGGCGAGGTGCGGAACACCCGGATCCGGATCTGCGAGGGGTACACCGAGCTGGCCGGACACGACTTCGCCGCCGTCTCCGGGGCGACGGCGGCGACCGTCGCGGAGTTCACCCGGAACGCCTCGGGCGTCTGGGACTTCCGCGAGGACGTCCGCGGGTTCGACACCGACCCGGACTCCTTCGCCCGGACGATGGGTGCCTCCTCCTGACCTGACGAGGCCCCGTCCGCCCCGGGCAAGGGGCGGACGGGGTGTGCCCGACGCACCGGAGGGTGCCGGTCCGCGGACCGGCACCCTCCTTTCGCACACCGGAGCCGTCAGCTGCAGCCGCTGGTCGAGCCGCAGCCCTCGCACAGGTAGCAGCTGCCCGCGCGGCGCATCTTGGTGCCGCAGGAGAAGCACAGCGGGGCGTCGGCGTTGAGGCCGAGCTGCATCTCCACCAGTTCGGTGGAGCTGTGGGCCTCCTTCGGGGCCGGGACCGGAGCCTGCGGCTCGGTGGCGGCGGCGCTGACCGGCTTGGGAAGGCTCGTCTGGCGCGGCGCCGACTGGGCCAGTCCCTCGACGTCCAGCTCGTCGTCGGCCTGCTCGTAGGAGCCGGTCTCCAGGTGGCGCTGGCGCTCCTCGGCGGAGTGGATGCCCAGCGCCGAGCGGGTCTCGAAGGGCAGGAAGTCCAGCGCCAGCCGGCGGAAGATGTAGTCGACGATCGACTGGGCCATCCGCACGTCCGGGTCGTCCGTCATGCCGGCCGGCTCGAAGCGCATGTTGGTGAACTTGGCGATGTACGTCTCCAGCGGCACGCCGTACTGGAGCCCCACCGAGACGGCGATGGAGAAGGCGTCCATCATGCCCGCGAGGGTCGAGCCCTGCTTGGACATCTTCAGGAAGACCTCGCCCAGGCCGTCGTCCGGGTAGGAGTTGGCGGTCATGTAGCCCTCGGCGCCACCGACGGTGAAGGAGGTGGTGATGCCGGGGCGGCCCTTGGGCAGCCGCTTGCGCACCGGGCGGTACTCGACGACCTTCTCCGCCTCGGCGCCCTGCTCCCCGGCTCCCTTGGCGGTGTCCTTGTCTCCCTTGTCTCCCTTCTTCTTGGCGGACAGCGGCTGGCCGACCTTGCAGTTGTCGCGGTAGATCGCCAGCGCCTTCAGGCCGAGCTTCCAGCCCTGGAAGTAGATCTCCTCCACTTCCTCGACGGTGGCCGACTCCGGCATGTTGACGGTCTTGGAGATGGCACCGGACAGGAACGGCTGGGCGGCCGCCATCATCCGCACATGTCCCATCGGGGAGATGGAGCGCTCGCCCATGGCGCAGTCGAAGACCTCGTAGTGCTCCGGCTTCAGCCCCGGGGCGTCCACGACGTTGCCGTGCTCGGCGATGTGCTCGACGATCGCCTCGACCTGCTCGGGCTGGTAGCCCAGGCGCTTGAGCGCCTTGGGGACGGTGTTGTTGACGATCTGCATGGAACCGCCGCCGACCAGCTTCTTGAACTTGACCAGGGCCAGGTCGGGCTCGATGCCGGTGGTGTCGCAGTCCATCATCAGACCGATGGTGCCGGTGGGGGCGAGGACGGACGCCTGGGCGTTGCGGAAGCCGTTCTTCCTGCCCAGCCGCAGCACGTCCTGCCAGGCCTCGGTGGCCGCGGTCCACACCGGGGTGTCCAGATCGTCCATACGCTTGGCGTCGGCGTTGGCGTCGGCGTGCTGGCGCATCACCCGCTGATGGGCGTCGGCGTTGCGGGCGTAGCCCTCGTACGGGCCGACGACGGCGGCCAGTTCGGCGGAGCGGCGGTAGGAGGTGCCGGTCATCAGGGAGGTGACCGCACCGGCCAGCGCGCGGCCGCCGTCGGAGTCGTAGGCGTGCCCGGTGGCCATCAGCAGGGCGCCGAGGTTGGCGTAGCCGATGCCCAGCTGGCGGAAGGCCCTGGTGGTCTCGCCGATCTTCTGAGTGGGGAAGTCGGCGAAGCAGATGGAGATGTCCATCGCCGTGATGACCAGCTCGACGACCTTGGCGAAGCGCGCGGCGTCGAAGGCCTGGTTGCCCTTGTCGTCGTCGCGCAGGAACTTCATCAGGTTCAGCGAGGCCAGGTTGCACGAGGAGTTGTCCAGGTGCATGTACTCGCTGCAGGGGTTGGAGGCGGTGATGCGGCCGCTCTCCGGCGAGGTGTGCCAGTGGTTGATGGTGTCGTCGTACTGGATGCCGGGATCGGCGCAGACCCAGGCGGCCTCGGCCATCTTCCGGAACAGCGCCCTGGCGTCGACCTCCTCGATGGTCTCACCCGTCATCCGGGCGCGCAGGCCGAACTTCTGCCCCTTCTCCACTGCCTTCATGAAGGCGTCGTTGACGCGCACGGAGTTGTTGGCGTTCTGGTACTGGACGGATGTGATGTCGTCGCCGCCCAGGTCCATGTCGAAGCCCGCGTCGCGCAGGGCGCGGATCTTCTCCTCCTCCTTGACCTTGGTCTCGATGAACGCCTCGACGTCGGGGTGGTCCACGTCCAGGACGACCATCTTGGCCGCGCGGCGGGTGGCGCCGCCGGACTTGATCGTCCCGGCGGAGGCGTCGGCGCCGCGCATGAAGGAGACCGGACCCGAGGCGTTGCCGCCGGAGGAGAGCAGTTCCTTGGAGGAGCGGATGCGCGAGAGGTTCAGACCCGCGCCGGAGCCGCCCTTGAAGATCATCCCCTCTTCCTTGTACCAGTCGAGGATCGACTCCATGGAGTCGTCGACGGAGAGGATGAAACAGGCCGAGACCTGCTGGGGCTGGGCGGTGCCGACGTTGAACCACACCGGGGAGTTGAACGAGAACACCTGGTGCAGCACGGCGTAGGCCAGCTCGTGCTCGAAGATCTCGGCGTCGGCCGGGGAGGCGAAGTAGCCGTGCTTCTCCCCGGCGGCGCGGTAGGTCTTCACCACCCGGTCGATCAGCTGCCTGAGACTGGTCTCGCGCTGGGGCGTGCCCAGGGCGCCGCGGAAGTACTTGCTGGTGACGATGTTGGCGGCGTTCACCGACCAGAAGTCGGGGAACTCCACGCCGCGCTGCTCGAAGTTGACCGAGCCGTCGCGCCAGTTGGTCATGACGACGTCACGGCGCTCCCAGACCACCTCGTCGTACGGGTGCACTCCCGCGGTGGTGTGGATGCGCTCGATCCGCAGCCCCTTGCCGGCCTTGCTCCCCCTGGACCTGGAGCCTCGCGCCGGCTCACTCGTCGTCTCTGTCATTCCCGCCTCCCTGTACACAGGCATAACGCCCTGGCGCACCCGGACCATCCCGGGTGCGGTGTTCCGTATCGATGGCCGGAGCGCGCCGGTCTCCCCGGCGGCCCGGCGGTCCGTGTGGGGCCGCTCAGTCCCTGGCGGCCGACGGGACGGGCGCGGTGGCGGGGCCTCCGTCGCCCCCGTCGCCGCTGCCGTCTCCCGAGTCCCCGGTCTCCCCGGTGTCCCGGCCGTTTCCGGTGCCACGGCCGTCCCCGGCGCAGCACGGGCCTCTCGCCGCTCCCTCCGGGGGTCCGTCCCCGCGTTCCCCGGACCTCGTCCGGCGCAGCTCGGCGATCGCGGCCTCGAAGTCCTCCAGCGAGTCGAACGCCTGGTAGACCGACGCGAAGCGCAGGTAGGCCACCAGGTCCAGCTCGCGCAGCGGTCCGAGTATGGCCAGACCGACATCGTGCGTGGACAGCTCGGCGCTCCCGGTGGCGCGCACCGCCTCCTCGACCCGCTGGCCCAGCTGGGCCAGCGCGTCCTCGGTGACCGGGCGCCCCTGGCACGCCTTGCGCACCCCGGCGATCACCTTGTCCCGGCTGAAGGGTTCGGTGACGCCGCTCCTCTTGATCACCATCAGTGACGCGTTCTCCACCGTGGTGAAGCGGCGGGAGCAGTGCTGGCACTGGCGGCGCCGGCGGATGGCGGTGCCGTCGTCGGTGGTCCGGCTGTCGACGACGCGGCTGTCGGGGTGCCGGCAGAAGGGGCAGTGCATCGTTCCCACCCTCCTTCACCCTCGCTGGCGCGTTGTGAGCACCACGAACGTCACGGCCGTCACGGACACCACAGGCGTCACGAACGGCAGACCGCCACGAACGCAGCATGGACAAGCTTTCGAGTGCCCCTCACGAGGCCCCCGAAGCGGCCACCAGCATAGGTGATGCCCCGGTCTGCCAGATCCGGTGGACCACAACTTCTGGGCGGCTGGCGCCTATCTAACCACTACATCTGGGGGCCGACCGACGGACACGCCGCACACGGCGAAATCCCCGGGGCGGCAAACGCACGAGAGGGTAGCGTAGTGATCGACGGCAGCTTCCGGCACATACACCCGCCCCATTGGTCACGTCAGCTAATCTGCGAAATTTCACTCGAACGTGTGTTTGGCGCAACCTTTCGAAAGCACCTACCGTTGTCCAGCTAGGGAGAACCGCTCGAGAGGGGCCGACGTGACCACCACCGCAGAGGGCGCCACCATCGCCGCACGGGACCGAGTCGATCATGTGCACGGAGCAAACGCGGCGCCGGGCCGGCCCGGCGCCGCGGACGACTCGGAGACGCCCAAGCCCGGCCGGGCGCTGCCCGGCCGTCCACCGGGAATCCGCGCCGACAGCTCCGGCCTGACGGAACGGCAGCGCAGGGTCATCGAGGTCATCCGCGACTCGGTGCAGCGCCGCGGCTACCCGCCGTCGATGCGGGAGATCGGGCAGGCCGTCGGCCTGTCCTCCACCTCCTCCGTCGCCCACCAGCTGATGGCGCTGGAGCGCAAGGGCTTCCTGCGGCGCGACCCGCACCGGCCGCGCGCGTACGAGGTGCGCGCCTCGGACGCGCCCACCAGCCAGACCACCGACACCACCGGCAAGCCCGCCGCCTCCTACGTCCCCCTGGTGGGCCGGATCGCGGCCGGCGGCCCGATCCTGGCCGAGGAGTCCGTCGAGGACGTCTTCCCGCTGCCCCGTCAGCTCGTCGGGGACGGCGAGCTGTTCGTGCTCAAGGTGGTCGGCGACTCGATGGTCGAGGCGGCGATCTGCGACGGCGACTGGGTGACGGTGCGCCGCCAGCCGGTCGCGGAGAACGGCGACATCGTCGCGGCCATGCTCGACGGTGAGGCGACGGTCAAGCGCTTCAAGCGCGAGGACGGGCATGTGTGGCTGCTCCCCCACAACTCCGCCTACCAGCCGATCCCCGGTGACGAGGCCACCATCCTCGGCAAGGTCGTCGCGGTGCTGCGGCGCGTCTGAGGCTGCCGGGAGGACCGGCCCCGGGACCACTGCGCCGGTCCCGGGGCCCATCTGCGTCCGCGCCGGACACCCACCGCGCCGGCTCGTCCCCGGTGGCAGCGCCGCCCTGGCCGCTCACCCCGGCGGCGCCGTCCCGTCACGCCGTCCCGGCGGCGGCGTCGATGGCGGCCAGCGAGCGGCGCACCTGGTTGCGATCGGTGGTGTACCAGAAGTCGGGCATCGAGGCCCGCAGGAAGCTTCCGTACCGGGCCCGGGCCAGCCGCGGATCCAGCACCGCCACCACCCCCCGGTCCCCCGTCGCCCGCACCAGCCGGCCCGCCCCCTGTGCCATCAGCAGCGCCGCATGGGTGGCCGCGACCGCCATGAAGCCGTTGCCGCCCGCCTCCTCCACCGCCTTCTGCCGGGCGCTCATCAGCGGGTCGTCGGGACGCGGGAACGGGATGCGGTCCATCACCACCAGCTGGCAGTTCGGCCCGGGCACGTCCACCCCCTGCCACAGCGACAGCGTCCCGAACAGACAGGTCCGGGCGTCCTCGGCGAACCGGCGGATCAGCTCGCCCAGTGTCTCCTCGCCCTGCAGCAGGATCGGCACCTCCAGCGTGCCGCGCAGTTCCTCGGCGGCGGCCTGCGCGGCCCGCATCGAGGAGAACAGCCCCAGGGTGCGCCCGCCCGCGGCCTGGACCAGCTCGCCCAGCTCCTCCAGCATGTCGCCGCGGCTGCCCTCCCGGCCGGGCGGGGCGAGGTGCTGGGCGACGTAGAGGATGCCCTGCCTGCGGTAGTCGAAGGGCGAGCCGACGTCCAGCCCCCGCCAGCGCGGGACGGTGTCGCCGGTGTCCTCGGCCCCGTCGCCGTCCCCGTTCTCCTCCCGGCCGCCCGCTCCCCCGGTCCCCCCGGCGGCGGAATCCCCGTCCGCGAGGCGACCCTCCGGGGTCAGCCCCAGAGAGGCCCCCACCCCGTCGAAGTCCCCGCCGAGCTTGAGGGTGGCGGAGGTCAGGATCACCGCCCGGTCCTCGAACAGCTTCTCCCGCAGCAGCCCGGAGACCGCCAGCGGGGCGACCCGCAGCGAGGCCCCGTAGCGGTCGTGGCGCTCGTACCAGACGACGTCGAACTCCGAGTCCGCCAGGATGCGCTCCGCGACCTGGTGGACGCTCTCCACCGACGCCAGGGCCTGCCTGCGGACCGCGTCCTCGTCCTGGACGGACCGGTCGCGAGTGTTGCCCAGTGCGGTGAGCACCGCCCGGGCCGCGTCGCGCAGTGCCGCCAGGGCGTACCCCAGGTCCTCGGGAATCTCCTCCAGGCGGCCCGGCAGGGCCAGTTCCATCAGCCGCTCGAAACCCTCCGAGGCGGTCTGGAGGCGGTCGGCGTCCTTCTCGTCGACCAGCTTGGCCGCCCGGCGCACCGCGCGGCTCACCCCGCCCGCGGTCAGCTCACCGGTGGCCACCCCCGTGACCCGGGAGACCAGTTCGTGCGCCTCGTCGACGATCAGCACCTCGTGCCCGGGGAGCACCGGCGCGCCCTCGATGGCGTCGATGGCCAGCAGCGCGTGGTTGGTGACGATCACCTCGGCGAGCTTGGCCCGCTCCCGGGCCGCCTCCGCGAAGCACTCGGCGCCGTAGGCGCACCGGGTGGCGCCCAGGCACTCCCGGGAGGAGACCGATACCTGTGACCAGGCGCGGTCGGAGACACCCGGGGCGAGGCCGTCGCGGTCGCCGGTGTCGGTCTCGTCCGCCCAGTCCCGCAGCCGCAGCAGGTCCTTGCCCAGCCGACTGGTGGGCGCGGCGGCCTCGAAGGGGTCGAACAGGCCGTCCTCGTCGTCCTGCGGCACCCCCTCGTGGAGGCGGTGCAGGCACAGGTAGTTGGAGCGGCCCTTGAGCATGGCGAACTCGGGACGGCGGCGCAGCAGCGGATGCAGCGCCTCGACCGTGCGCGGCAGATCCCGCTCGACCAGCTGCCGCTGCAGGGCGAGCGTCGCGGTCGCGATCACGGTGCGCTCGCCGTGCGCCAGGGCGGGCACCAGATAACCCAGCGACTTGCCGGTGCCGGTACCCGCCTGGACCAGCAGGTGGGTGTTGTCGTCGATGGCCTCGGCCACGGCCTCGGCCATGGCGACCTGGCCGGGGCGCTCCGTGCCGCCGACGGCGGTGACGGCGGCGTGGAGGAGGTCGGTGAGGGCGGGCTTGGTCATAGGGCTGCCACCTTACGCGGCGGCGCCGACAGCCGTGTCCCGTATCGCCCGGCGGCCGGCGATACGGAGGCGGCGGGCCGGCCCGGCGCCGGTCGCGGCACGGCGCACGGTACGGCTCACCGGGCGGTCCGCGGGACATCGCGCGGACTCCGGTCCCGGACCATCAGGGCGGCGCGCTTGCCCGGCAGTTCCACCTCCGCGGCCAGCCGGAAGCCCGCGCCGAGGAAGGCCGCGACGGACGGGACGTTGCACAGGTCGGGCTCGGCCACGACGCGCCCGCACCGCGGCCGGTGCGCCAGGACCAGGTCCGACACCGCGCGCAGCAGTACGGTGCCCAGGCCGCGCCCCCGGTCCGCCGCACCGCCGATCAGCAGATGGAGACCGGTGTCGTGCGGGCGCACCGGGCAGTACCGGGCCAGTGGGTCCAGGTCGGCGCGGTAGATCTCCCAGTAGCTCATGGGGACGCCGGAGAGCACCCCCAGACAGGGCACGCTGCGGCCGTCCCCGCCCAGTTGGGCGCGCAGATGGGCGGCGACGGCCGCGCCGGGACCGGCCAGCCCCCAGAAGGCCGCCACGGCGGGGTCGTTCATCCAGCCCGTGATCAGCCGCAGATCGCGGTCGAGCCGGACGGGGACCAGCCGGAAGACCCCGGCGGCCGTACGGGCCGGCCGCCATCCGGCGATGTCGCCCGGCGGACCCGGCCGCGCCGGGGGGAACGCCGGGGCGGCCGGCGGGACCGCGCACGGCGGCGTGCCGCGGGCGGGGCGGGCGGCGGGCACGGCGGAGCCCCTGCCCCGCATCAGGGCCTCACCAGGGGGTTGGCGACGGTCACGTAGACGGACTGGGTGTCCACCGGACCGACCAGTTCGTCCAGGCCGTGCAGCCGGGTGAGGAGGTTGGCCTTGCACCGCAGGGTCGGCGAGTCCAGCAGCAGGGCGGGCAGCGGCGACCGACGGCCGCCGTCTGCGGGGCGGTCGGCCGCGGTGAGGAAGTGGCGCAGTGCCGCGAGCAGCGTCCGCTCGTCGGCCAGGTGCTGGGAGCCGAACGCGCCGATCAGTCCCAGCACGTTGTTGACGCCCAGGTAGTAGGCGAAGCGCTCGTCCACGACCTCGTCGGCGACGAAGGTGTCACCGGCCTCCCCGACGCCCGGCAGCCGCCGCCACAGCTCCTCGCGGCGGGAGGCCCGGAAGTAGTAGCCCTGGTTGTCGCGGTAGCGCCCGCCCGCCGGCCAGCCGTCGCCGTCCAGCAGGACCACGGTGTTCTGCTGGTGGGCCTCCAGGGCCACGCCCGCCTCGGCGTCCAGCCACAGCACGGGACGTACGACGGTGTGGAGGTAGCGCAGGAACCACTCGGCGGCGATGGTGGCGACCGGCCGCCCGGTGCGGGCCGCGAGGGAGACGACGGCGTCGGCGAGACGGGAGCGCAGCGCGCCGCCCGGCGCGCCGGGCCACGGCCGGGGCGAGACGAGTCCGGCCAGGCACACCGCCTCCCCGGGGACGCCGCCGGCGGTGAACGGATTGTGGCGGATGACGACGTCCAGTCCGCCGACGGGCTCCCCCCGCTCGTCGTCCACGGCCAGCCAGGCCGGATCGCGCACGACGTCGAACCCGTACCGGCCGGGGAAGGCGGCGCGCCAGCGCTCGCCCAGGCCGGTGCGGAGCAGCCGGTGCGCCTCGACGCCCCGGTGCAGTTCCTTGCGGAGGTTCTCCCGGCGGGAGTTGGTGATCCGCAGCCCCAGCGACAGCTTCAGCATGGCTGGGGTGCCGGGCCGGTGGACGGTGCGTACGGACGAGGTCGGGTACCACCGTTCGCCGCGGGCCCCCAGCTCGTGCAGCAGTCCCGCCTCCAGCAGCGCGGCGACGGCCGGGCGGTGCCGTACCTCGCGGGCCTGCCAGGGGTGCAGCGGCAGCGGGACGGTGCCCTCCGGCCGCCGCGGGCCCCGCTCCCCGCCGGCCAGCCGGTCGGCGAGCAGTTCGGCGGGTACGGTCCGGCCGCGTTCGGTCCAGGCGGAGTCGGCCGCCAGGATCCGGCGGTCGACGGCCATCCAGTGCAGCGGGAAGGAGCCGCGCAGTTCCGGGGACCAGGCCCGCGTCTCGGCGTCGGAGAGTCCCTCGCGGCTCTTGGGCACCGGGTGCAGGGGATGGCCCAGGAGCAGGGACTGCTCGCCCGCCAGGAACGGGTCCGTGCCGGGCGGGGGCTCGGGCCGGGCCCGGCGGTCGGCGAGGAAGACGGCGGTGTGCCGCAGCGAGTCGGCGACCCGGCCGACCAGTTCCGCGGTCCCCGCCACCGCGGTGCCCGGTGCCACGGCGCCGCGGTGCGCGGCCTCCCGCGCCAGCAGGGCGGCCAGCGTCACGGCGTCCAGGGGGACCGTACGGGAGACGCCGGGGGGCATGGCCCCCTCCAGGACGGGCGCGCCGAAGCGGTGCCATCCGGTGGCGGACCAGTGCCTCACCGGCACCCGCAGCACCAGGCCGCAGGAGGCCAGGGCGATGCGCAGGACCGTCTCCCCGGAACCCCCGGGCCTCCCGGAACCGCCGGCCCAGCCGGGGCCGCCCGGCCGCGGCAGCCCGTTCTCGCGCACCCAGCAGCGCAGCAGGTTCTCGCGGGCCGCCGCGTCGGCTGCCCGCACCGGATCGGGATGCTCCAGGGGGTCGTCGGCGGCCGGACACGGCGGCACGGCCGGCCCGTCGCCGCGCTGCTGCTGCCGGGGGACGGCGGGATCGGCCCGGTGGACGGGCGGGCCGGGAACCGGGGGCCGTTCCCGTGTCTCCCCCGTCGTCCTCCCGTCCGGGCCGGGACATGCGTTCAAGGAAGTCTCCCTGGGGTGAAGGCACCGCACCGGTGCGTGGTCGTCCGGTCCCCGCGGCACGGCGCGGGGCGCCGCGGCTTTGCCCGTACCAACGACGCCGCTCCTGCCTGATCACGGTTCCGGGGGCGAGATCTCCGCGCCGCCGTGGAACCGGAACCGGGGACCCGGCGACCGCCGTCCACAGCAGCACCGGCATAGTGGGGCCCGCCCCGCTCTGCGGGCTCATGACAAATCAATACGCACAAGCGCTTTTCGGGGGGATTCGCGTCCATGTCAGCAGTGAGCAGAAGGCGGTCCGCACTGGCCGCCGCCGCGGTGGCCGCGGTCCTGGCCACCGCCGCCACCGCGTGCGGTCCGGCGGACGAGGAGGCGGGCGCCCGGCCGGGCGCCTCCGCGCCGGACGGGGGCGGCACCGAGGACCGCGGCATCGACGGACTGCGGCTGCCGGAGAGGCTGCCCGACGCCCTGAAGGACTTCGACCCCGAGAAGTGGAAGAACGGGGAGTGGCGGGACTGGGACAGGGACCGCTGGGTCCGGGAGGCCAAGGACTTCGTCAATCCGATCATCGAGGGCCTGTGGGACCCGGACCGGATGAAGGAAGCCGAGGAGAACGACCGCCGGGTCGACGACTCCGGCATCGACGGCGGCGAGGGTGACGAGGGCGTCACCGACCCGGAGCCGGAACCGGTGGCGGCCGAGCCGGTGGCGGCGCCGTACCGGGAGAACGCCCCGGCCGTGGGCAAGGTGTTCATGGACACCCCCAAGGGCCCCATGGTCTGCTCCGGCACCGTCGTGCGGGATCCCCGCAGTCCCGGGAAGTCCAACCTCGTCGCCACCGCCGGCCACTGCGTCCACGCCGGGAAGAACGGCGGCTGGTTCCGCAACATCGTCTTCGTGCCCGCGTACAACGACGGGGCGCTGGGGGCCGCCGGACTGGAGAAGGCCTCCCGGCGGGAGGTCGCGCCGCACGGCGTGTACTGGGCCAACTGGATCCAGACCACCGACCACTGGATCGCCGGCGGCGCCGAGACGGGCGGGGCGGGCGCCTCACAGGACTTCGCCGTGCTGCGGGTGGAGCCCGAGGAGGGCGGCGGCAGGTCGCTGGAGGAGACCGTCGGCACCGCCGTGCCGGTCGACTTCGAGACCCCCTCGACGGCCTCGCTCCCCGCGCTGCGGGCATACGGCTACCCCGCCGCGCCGCCCTTCGACGGGCTCACGATGCACACCTGCGAGGACCGGCCGGGACGGCTGACCACCGGTCCCGCGGAGTCCACGATGTACCGCATCGGCTGCACCATGACCGGTGGTTCCTCCGGCGGCGGCTGGTTCGCCGAGACGTCCTCCGGCGGGCCCGTGCTGGTCTCGGTCACCTCCATCGGCACCCTGGACCACACCTGGCTGGCCGGTCCGCGGCTCGGGGACGAGGCCAGGGCCGTCCACGAGGCGGTCAGCGAGAGGCCCGCGGACCGGGGCTGACGGCCGGGTCCGCGGACGGCCGCCGCGGAACGCCGCCGTACGCGCGGGGCGCGGACCCCGCGCGTACGGCCGGCGGCGGAGCCAGCCGTCAGCCCCGGTCCGCGGGAGGCCGGTCAGACCAGCGCCATCGGACTGCGGCGGGTGTCGCCGCCGGGCACCGGCTCGGACGGGTCGCCGCCCAGCTCCACGATGCGGTTGTCCGTGTCGACATGGACGACCCGGGGCCGGAAGGCCCGGGCCTCGGCGTCCTCCAGCTGCGCGTAGCTGATGAGGATGACCAGATCGCCGGGGTGGACGAGGTGCGCGGCGGCGCCGTTGATCCCTATCACCCCGGAGCCGCGCTTCCCCTCGATGACGTAGGTCTCCAGGCGGGCGCCGTTGGTGATGTCGACGATGTGCACCAGTTCCCCGGGCAGGAGGTCGGCGGCCTCCATGAGGTCCGCGTCGACCGTGACGGACCCCACGTAGTGCAGGTCCGCCTCGGTGACCGTGGCACGGTGGATCTTCGACTTGAACATGGTACGGAGCACGAGGGCCCTCCCGGATGTTGGCTCCCTGCCTGCTTTTCCGCAGGTCAAGTGCGGTTTCCACACCCTACAACGAATCGTGTGCGCGGCGGCTTCCCAAGTCCTCCCCCGGTCTTCCCGGTCTCCTCCGGTCGTCCGCCGCCCGTGCCGCCCGTGCCGCCCGGCCGGCGGTGCCCCGGCCCCGCGCGGACGGGACCAGGGTACGCACCGTTCCGGCGCGGTCCCACCGAGAGATCCATCACTCGGACCGGGCCCGGCACCCCGCGCGCACCCCGTGTCAACCCCCCTGAAGAGGGGGGTGCCCCGGCCTCCCCGCCTTCCTTGACACCCACCGGACGCCCCGCGAGCATTCACATGACCCGCACAAGGATAAACCTCACCCATTCCCGGAATTCGGCGACAACCGGAACAAACCATGCGCATTTCGGCCGCCAGAACCGCAGGGACCTGACCAGAAGCCTGTGGGCGTGCCGGATGGACCACATGAGGGGGGATCACTCCATGGGCAGTCCCACGCGTGCCGCCTGCGTCTGCGCCCTGGGAAGTCCGCGGGCTCCCGGCCACGCGCCGGACGAGTTCCCCGGCCGTCTCCAGTCGGCCGTCACCGAGCTCCCGGGGGTGACGCGCGCGCTGGGAACGGCCGCCTCCGCCGGAGGCGGCGGCATGGTCCCGGCCTCCGCGGAGCACATCGACGAGGTCTTCACCGCGCTGGCCGCGACCGCCCGCCTCGAACTGCTCGAGGTACGGCCCGAGCCGTCCCGCTCCGGCGGGACGGCCGCCCCGCGCACCGTACGGCACCGGGTGATCGTCACTCCCCGGACGGCACCCGGCACCGCCGCGCCGGCCGGACGGGACACCGAGACCCGGACCGCGGAACTGCTTCCCGTCCGTATCGCGGTCGGCGACCGGGAGACGCTGGCCGTCGCCGTCCGGCTGACGGAGGACACCGGTTTCCTGCTCACCGACCGCCGCTCCGGCGCCGCGGCGGAGGTCGCGGCCCGGTTCCTGGACGACTGGTGGCCCCGCGCCCGCCCCTGCGCCCCGGACACCGCCGCCGCCGCGAACCGGGTGATCGCCGAGTCCCCGACCGAGGCCGCCGTGCTCGCCGGGCTCGCGCAGGGGCTCACCGACGAGAGCGTCGCCCGCCGGGTCGGTGTCACCCCGCGCACCGTACGCCGCCACGTGGCGGCCGTCTCCGCGCGCTTCGGGGCCTCCTCGCGCCTGCAGCTCGGCATCCTGATCGGCCGGACCGCGGGGAGCACGGCCGCCGGCCCGGCCGGCTCCCCGGACCCGGCGCCCGGTCACGGGTAGGGCAGCGGCCGGGTGTTGAGGTCGCCGAAGCCCAGCGGCCGGTCCCGGCGGCCCGACTCGTACGGCACCCGGCCGTAGCGCGGGTTGCCCAGACCGGGCGCCTGCGGCGGGTACGGCGGGCTCAGCTCCGGCAGCACCACCTTCATCAGACTGGTGTGCCGGAACTGCGGCAGGGAGAAGTCGAAGGTGACCGGGTCCCAGCCGCGTTCGGCCAGCAGCGCCATGAGCCGCTCCCAGCGCCGGTCCGCCCCCTCGCCGGACCGGCGCCGGGGCAGCTCCGACAGCGGGACCTCCTCGCCGCCGTCGTAGAACCAGGAGACCCGGCCCCGGTTCTCCTCGTAGCCGTAGTACGGGATGACCTGGATGTAGTTGGAGAAGTCGGCCGCCTCGGCGTCCTTGCCGATGGCGAACTGCCGGCCGAACGCCTCCGTGAACTCCCAGTCCGGCGTGGCCAGTGAGATCCGCAGGCTCCGCTCCGCCTGCGCGTACTCCGTCAGCGCCGACAGCATCGCCTCCTCGGTGTCGTCCGAGACGCCGCCGCCCGCGAAGTAGCCGTACCGGCGCAGCCAGCCGTCCCGCTCGACCGCCGTGATCACCGGGTACTCGTGGAGGTCGAGGTTGTGCAGGTGGAAGGTGATCTCGCCGGGCTGCTGGCCGGCGGTCTCCAGCAGCCGCCGCAGCGCCCGGTCGCGCACCGGCCGGTCGACGACGACGCGGTCCAGGGGCACGCCCCCGTACCAGCGCAGGTTGACCGCGTCGCGTTCGAACAGCTCCAGCACCCCGTGCCACAGGGCGTCGCGGCGGCTGATGTGGCTCGCCAGCCCGCCGCTGGGGGCCAGCCCGATCATCGGTTCGTCCGGGCCGTGCAGGTAGAACAGCATGACCAGCTGCGCGGGGACGTACACCTCCTGCCCGGAGCGCAGCCGGCGGCCGGCGATCCAGCCGAGCTCGGAGTCCTCCGTCCACGCCTCGTACAGCGGGTCCCCGGCGAGCTGCTCGGGGGCGAAGACGGGAAACTCCTCGGGGTGCAGGCACGGCACCCCCCGGCCGGCGAGCTCCCGGTACGAGCCGTACAGGATCCGGTCCAGGTGCGTGAGGTAGGCCAGCGAGCCCAGCACCCGCTCCACCGCCTCCCCCACCGACGACGCCACCGTGCCGAACAGGTCGTGGCCCTTGCCGCCCCCGTAGACCTGGCCGCCGAAACCGGTGCCGATGCCGGGCAGGTCCAGCAGGCGGCCCAGCACGTGGTCGAGGTCGAAGTACTGGCCGTGGGCGACGTACATGGGCTTGCCCAGGCCGGAACGGAAGTACGTGGTGAACGTCCGCAGCGGCCCGTGCGGGTGGTAGTAGTCCAGCAGTTCCCGGATGGCGCCGAACTCGGTGTCGTTCAGGGCGGGTTTCAGCAGCCGGTCGCGGTGGTTGAGCCACTCGCTGTGCAGCGGGCGGGCGGCGGACAGGCCGGCGGACGGACCGGCGGCGGGCGGTGTGCTCATCGGTTTCCCTCCCAGGTGGACTTGGAGCGGGCGGTCAGGACGAGGGCCGCGGCGGCGGCCAGGACCAGCGCCAGCCCGGGCAGTTCGGAGACCATGGAGCGGCCCAGGTAGGCGTCGACGGACGCGTCGACGACCGGGGACATCGGGTTGAACGCGGTCAGCGTCCGGAGCCAGTCGGGGAACGAGTCGCGCGGGACCGCCGCCCCCGAGCCCAGGAACAGGACGAAGAACAGCCCCGTCCCGGTGATCTGGACGCCGCGGGCGGACAGGTCCAGGCTGCCGAGCAGCACCCCGGTGGCGAAGGTGAAGGCCAGTCCCACCAGGACGGCCAGCGCGAACGCGGCGGGCGAGGCCAGCACCACCCCGTACGCCGCGGCGACCACGGCCAGCAGCGCGCAGACCGCCAGCGCGAACATCAGCAGCCCCACGACGACCTGGGACAGCCAGAACCACCACATGGGGGCCGGCGCCAGCCGGTAGCGGCGCAGCACCCCGCTCACCCGGCACTCGGCGATGTTGACGGCCACGCCCAGGACGCCGAGGTTGATGGCGACGGTGACGACGATGTGCGCCACGTACTCGTCGATGTAGCGGACGCCGTCGCTGCTCTCCGTCCCGTACGCCACCCCGAGGAACAGCAGCATGGCCATCGGGAAGACCAGGGTGAAGAACACCGCGGCCGGTTCGCGCAGGAACAGCAGCAGTTCCGTGCGGCACAGCCGGCCCAGCCCGCGCGGGGAGCGGCGGGCGGCCGGGGTCAGCGGTGCCGGGGGCTCAGCCGTGCGCACGGCGCGGTTCGACGGGCGGCTCGCTGTGCGGCTCGATGGGCGGCTCATAGGGTGCTCCCGTCCTCGTCAGGTAGAGGTCCTCAAGGTCCGTGGGGCCGGTGGCGGCGGCGGCCAGCACCTGGCGGAGGTCCGCGGGACCGGTCCCGGCCTCCTCCCGGGACCGCAGCGCCGCCAGGGCCCGCTCGGCGAAGCCGGACCCGCCGTAGGCGTAGTGCGTACCGGCCACGATCCGGGAGGTGGTCCAGCCGGGGACGGCACCGAGCAGTTCCGGCAGCCACGGCCGGTCGGGCAGCCGGAGCCGGGTGATGAGGCCGGCTTCGCCGAGCAGGTCGCCGACCGGCCCCCCGGCCGCGATCCGTCCGCCGTCGAGCACGTACACCCGGTGGCAGCGGCTCTGGGCCTCGTGCAGGTCGTGGGTGGCGAGCAGGACGGCGGTGCGGGTGCCGGTCAGCTGCTCCAGGACCCCCCACATCTCCAGCCGGGCGTGCGGGTCGAGGCCGGTCGTCGGTTCGTCCAGCAGCAGGACGGGCGGCCTGCCCAGCAGGGCCAGGGCCAGGGTGAGACGGCGCTTCTGGCCGCCGGACAGCCGCCGGTAGAACACCTTGCGGTGCTCGGTCAGCCCGATGCGCTCCAGCAGGTCGCCGATGTCCCAGGGGTCGTCGTAGAAGGCCGCGAACAGCTCCATCGCCTCGACGACCCGCAGGCGTTCGGCCAGGCTGGACTCCTGGAGCTGGGCGCCGAAGGCCAGATGGTACGCGGCGGGGCCGGCGGACCTGGTCAGGCCGGCGATGGTGACCGTGCCCCGGTCGGGGCGGCGGATGCCCTCGACGCACTCCAGGAAGGTGGTCTTCCCGGCGCCGTTGGGCCCGACCAGCCCGATGATCTCGCCCTCGTGGACGCGGACGGACACCCCGGCGAGCGCGGTGCGGTCCCCGTAGCTCTTGTGCAGGTCCACCGCCTCGAGCACGACGGGGGCGTCCGGGCGGGCCGGCCCTCCTCCGCTCTTCCCCGTGCTCGTGCCGGTGTTCGCCTCCGTGGTCATGGCCGGGCCTCCTGGGGGCTCCTGGGCGGTGCCGGGGGTACGGACCCGGCGGGGTCCTCGGGGTCCTCGGGATTCTCCGGGTCCGCGGAGCCGGGTACGCGGTCGCGGACGGTCTCCCCCGCCCCCGCGAGCACCCGGCAGGCCGCGGGCAGCGCCCCGGGGCCGGGCAGCGTGTCCGGGTCGCCGGGCAGCGCGACCAGGCCGCTCGCCCAGGGCGTGCGGGGCGGGGCGTGCCCCGCCAGTGCGTCCAGCGCGCCGCCGGTCGCGGCGGCGAGCACCGTCCGCCGGTCCAGTCCGGCCCGCTCCCACCAGGCCAGTTCGTCGTACAGCCCGTAGCCGGGGACCAGCGACAGGCCCAGCGCGTCGCTGCCGGCCACCAGCGCCGCCCCGCCGCCGTGTGCGGTGGCCAGCGCGTCCAGCAGGAAGGCCCAGCCGTCGTCGAACTCCCGGCGGGCCGCCCCCTTCAGGTGCTCGAAGCCGAAGTGCTCCCGGGCGTACCGGCGGCCGAAGACCAGTCCGGGACCGCGCATGTCGAGCAGGTACCGGTGGAACGGCGCCACCGGCACCAGCCGCTCCAGCCGCGGCTCGGCCACCGCCTCCTCCAGCAGCGCCGACCGCCGCCAGGAGTGGAGCAGGGGCACGATGGCCGCCCCCTCACCGGTGAGGACCCGGAGCCGCTCGGCCGCCGCGCTCCGCACCGCCGGATCGGCGAACGCCCGCACCGCCGCGGCGGCCGGGCGGCCGGCGGCGGGCGGCAGCAGGCAGCGGGGCAGGTCCTGGACCAGCCGTACGCCCGCCCGGACCGCCTCGGCCGCCCCGGTCCGGCCCGGCTGGTGCAGGACCGGCATGCCGCGCTCCCGCGCCGCCGCCACGACCTCGGCGAGTGGTCCGGGGTCCAGGCCGGCACCGGTGCGCACCAGGCGGGCCCCCTCGGCCGCCACGGCCGCGACCGCCCGGCGGGCGGAGGGTCCGTCGTGGACCAGCCGGGTGGCGGTGGTGGTGACCGGCGGGCCGTCGAGGACGGGGCCGGTCCACAGCAGCAGGGGGTCACCGGGCCGGGCGAGGTGGTCCAGGGCGGCGTACGGCTCGGTGTGCCCGCCCACCCCGAGGACGACGGTCACCCCGGCCTCCGCGCACATGGCCAGGCAGGCGCGGTGCGGGGCGAGCGCGTCGCCCTCGATCATCCGGTTGAAGTAACCGGTGATCCGCGCGCAGGCGTCCACCAGTCCCGGGATCAGCGCCCCGTGCCGCTCCACCGGGCCGGCACCGGGCGGCGGCGCACCGGTGCCCCAGTCCGCCACCCGTCCGCCGGCGACCCGGACCCAGCCCTCAGCCCGCCACCGGAGGCCGTCGTACAGCAGCGGCGCCGTGTGCACGGTCATCGGTCGCACCTCCCTCTCCGTTCTCTCCGGGCTCTTCTCCGGCTTGCTCTCCGGTCCCTTCCGCGGGTTCCGCCCCGGTGTCCCGCGCCTCCGCGCGGGCGCGGGCGCGGGTGAGCCGCCGGCACACCAGGACCTGGAAGACGAGATGGGCGGCGACCGCCGGGAGCAGCGAGCCCGAGGCGGCCGCCAGCGCCCCCCACACCAGGCCGTGGACGGCCTTGGCGGGCACCGCGCGCAGTCCGAAGGAGGCGTGGTGGGCGCCGAACAGCACCGCCTGCAGCACGACGGCCGCCCACAGCGGCACCGCGCCCCGCAGTCCGGTGAGCAGATAGCCGCGGAACAGCACCTCCTCGGCGAGCCCGGTGACCAGGCCGAGGGCGAGCAGCGCGCGGGGGGCGGCGGCCCAGGCGCCGACGGAACGCGTACCGGCTGCGGGGGCCCGCGGCGGCGGGGGCGGTTCCGGTCCGGTGCGGCCGCCCGGCCCGGGGCCGGCCGCCGCCCGGTGGGCGAGCAGCAGTTCGCCCAGGTAACCGCCCGCCCCGGCCAGCACCCCGCACGCCGTGGCCGCGGCCAGCACCGCGCCGTCCGCGGCGGCGCCGGACACCAGTCCGAGCCGCCCGGGGTCGAAGCCGGCCAGGACGGCGGCGGTGAGGGCGGCGGCGGCCACGGTCCCCGCGTACAGCACGGGTGCCAGCCGCTCGACCGCGCCCCTGGCGCCGGTACCGCCGGTCCGCAGCCGTACGGACACCGCGATCACCGTGCCGAGCAGCAGGGCGAAGGCCGGGGCCACCGCCGCGACCAGCAGCAGCCGGCTCATCCGGTCACCGTCCGGCGGGCAGGCCGCAGGCGAACAGCAGCGAGACGAACTCGTCCCGCCCGTCCAGCCGCAGCAGGTCGTTGGCGGTGTCGTCGTCGAACGCGGCCACCGCGCAGCCGGCCAGTCCGAGCCCGGTGGCCACCAGGTACAGGTTCTGGGTCAGCACCCCCAGGTCCACATGGGCGTACCGGTAGGAGCGGACGCCGTACTTCCACTCCACCCGGCCCATGTTGAGGGCCAGGAACAGCACGGCGGGCGCGTGGAACAGCCAGTCGGCCGCGATGCCGGCCTCGGTGACCTTGCCCCGCATGTTGCCCGAGTCGACGACGGTCAGCTCCCGTCCGCCGGGGCGGTAGCAGTACAGCCCCCGGTCCAGCCCGGTCACGTCGTTGGCCACGACGTACACGTCGACGGGGGCGAGGCCGCCCGCCGAGGGGGCCCGGCGCACCGGGAAGTCGCGCACGTTGTAGCCGGGGCGCCGACCGCGGATGCCGGCCGCGCCCTCCAGCAGGGCGGCCAGGGCGGTCAGCGGGAGCGGTCGCGGGGCGTACGTGGTGGCGGAGGAGCGCCGCTCGACGGCGTCGGCCAGGGTGATGCCGGGCAGCGGCTCCGGCTCGGGCAGCGGTACGGCGGGCCGCCCGTCCAGTGCCGCGGGCTCCGCCTCCCGGGGGCGGGCCGACAGCAGGGCCCGGGGGTCGAGCATGTCGTCGCACACGGCGGAGCGCAGCCTGCGGTGCAGCAGATCGCGCAGACGCAGGGGAGGTCCGCCGGGCGCCGCCGCCACCTTGGCGGTGAGGTCGCGCAGCGCGGGCAGGTCGCAGACGCGCAGCCCCAGTGCCCGCGCGAGGTGCTCGTCGGTGACCTCCGCGGCCCCGGCCGGTTCCGCGGTGGTGTCCGCCTCCGGAGCCGTGGTCATGCCGCTCCCCCTTCGTCGCCGGCCGTGCCGTCGGATGCGCCGCCGGCCGTGCCGCCCGCCGCGTCGCCGCGTGTGTCGTCGGGTGCGCCGTCGGCCGCCCCGTCGGTGGGCCGGCGCAGGGCCACCACCGCCAGCGCGGACCGCTCCAGACCGTCGCAGTGCAGGAGCGTGTCCAGCTCGTCGTCGTAGAAGTCCCGCACGGGAAGGGCCTCGTAGCCCGCCTGCCGGGCCAGCCCGCACACCACGTCCAGCAGTACGCCCGCGTCCATGAGCATGTGCCGGTAGCCGCGCGGGCCCGAGCCGAGCATGCTGCGCCAGGGCACCCCGGTCAGGACGAGGGCGGCCCGCGCGCCGCGCAGCGCCTCGGCCGGCCCGGGGTCGGGCATCGCGGGGGCGAGCGCCGCGGGGCCGCCGTCCAGGCGGCGTTCCACCCACAGGGCGTCCTCGCCGGGCTGCTGGCGGCACAGGGCGTCCCCGGTGACGACCATCAGGTCGCAGCCGTAGAGGAGGCCGGTGAGCGGGCCGCTCCCGCCGAAGGGCGCGCACAGCGCGCCGAGCGGGGCGGGCAGTTCGGCGTGCGGGCGGCGCACCTCGTTGGACGGCCCGGTGAAGTCCTCGGGGCGGTGCCGGCCGCAGGTGGTGAAGAACCAGCGCCGTACGCCCTCGCGCTCGGCCGCGGTGAGCCGGTCGTCGGGCCGGTGCCGGGACAGCCGGCTGTTGAGGTGGAAGAGCTCCGCCACGTCGTCCTGGGCGGGGGCGACCCGGTTGACGAATCCCGCGCTCCCCCCGGGGGCGAGCTCGACGACGTTCGGGGAGGGGATCAGGGTCTGCTCCAGGGTGCGGCGGAGCAGGTGGCCGAGGACCGGGGTGTGCGCCGGGGCGCCGGTGTGCGATGCCATGGCGGGCCTCCTACAGGAAGGGGTGCCGGAAGGCGGGCCGCTGCTCGGTGCAGACCGGGCAGCGCGGCAGCCGCAGGACGTGTTCCCGGGTGATCTCCAGCCGCTCCAGGTCGATCCGTATCGCCCGGCCGACCAGGAAGCTGGCCCCGTCCACGAGGTACGGCGCGGTCCCGACGGCCGCCCAGGACGCGGCGATGGCGGCGTACGGCGCGAGCAGCGGCGGCAGGTCGTCCGCGGTGCGGCGGGCCAGTTCCTCGCTGTAGAGCTGGTACTCCTGGCGCAGGGCCCGGGACGACTCGTGCTGGATCTCGTGCTCGTTGTAGCAGGCGGACTCGCCCGGCACGACCAGCGGCCCGACGATCAGCTCGCTGCCGTCGGCGTAGACCGGGAGCCAGGGCCGCCCGGCCGCGACCGCGGCCCGGTTCAGCCGGTGCAGCAGCGAGGGGCGGAAGCCGTCGAGGGCCAGGACGGTCAGGTCGGCGCCGTCCAGCAGGCCGGCGAGCGCCTCGTCGCCGTCGGGCTCCGCCAGCCCGCCGGCGCCGGCCGCCAGGACCGGCACCTGCCCGACGCCCAGCTCGGTGAGCTGGGCGGCCAGCTGGGCGCCCACCGCGCCGCTCCCCACCAGGCCCACGGTGGTCTCCTCCAGCCCCCGGACGGGGCGCGCACCGAGCAGGCTCCGGTGCATCGCGAAGCCGCCCGAGTCCTCCGGCACCAGGACGCCGTCGTCGGCCAGCTGGGCGACCAGTTCCGCGAGCCGCTCCTTCGCCGCCCGGTCGGCGAAGCGCCGGACGATGTCGTCGGGCGGCTGGGGTTCGGCGAAGGCCCGCAGGAGGGGGCCGAGGACCCGGTGCCGTCCGTCGTCGCGCAGCACCCTCGAGTAGCGCGACCGCGAACCGTGCCGCAGCAGTACCTCGTCGTCGGTGCACTGCACGACGGTGAGGTACGGGTTCCGCACCAGGCGCGTGCCGGTGGCGCGGGGGGAGTCGGTGGTTTCGGCTGGATGTGTCACGAGGTCTCCTCCTCGGGCGGCGCGGGTCGCCGGCGGAACGCCGGGCCCGGCCGGCGGGCCGGGCCCGGCGGGAACTCAGAGCAGCTTCTGTGCGACCGTGCAGTGGCAGTGGCAGCACCAGCCGCCCGGCGCGACCGTGGCGTCGGCGGAGAAGTACTTCTCCTCGACCTTGTCGATGATCCGCAGCATGGAACACCTCCCTTCCCGCTCGTTTCCCTCGCCCGGAGGGAACGGGGAGACGGCCCGACGGACGGCCCCCGCCGCTTCGGCCTCCGGTGGACGGGCTCAACGTAGGGAGCGGCGGACGGACCGGACAATGCTCTCGGGGCGTCCTGAAACGGCCATGACCGGTGGCGGAACGTCAGTCCCCGGCGGGGCCGAGGCCGTCCTCGCGCACCCGCGAGGCGAGGTCGGTCTTGGTGTAGGCGGGGCGCCCCGCCTGCCGGTACTTGTCCTTGACCCGGTCGAGGTAGTACTTGGCGGTGTGCGGGCTGATGCCCGCCCGCCGGGCCGTGGCCTTGAGGGTGAGCCCGGAGGCGTAGCCGCGCAGCACCTCGAGTTCCTTCGGGGACAGCCGGGGACGGTCCGGTCCCGTGTCGTGGGCCCAGGCGAAGGCGAGTTCCGGGGAGTGGGCGGTGCCGCCCGCGGCCACCGTCTCGACGGCCTCGACGAGGGTCTCCAGGTCGTTGTCCTTGGTGAGGTAGCCGTCGGCGCCGGCCCGGACGGCGGCGACGACGCGGGGACGGTCGGCCACGGTGCTGATGATCAGTACCCGGCTGCCGGCCTCCCGCAGCCGGTGGATGTTGGCGGCGGGTTCCGAGCCGTCCTTGAGCAGCAGGTCGAGAAGGACGACGTCGGCGGGCGGCCGCGCCTTGGGCCCGTCCCGCGCCGTGAGCAGGTCGCCGACCGTGGCCGCCGTCGCCACCAGGCGCAGGCGCGGGGTGCCGGCCAGCCAGGAGCGCAGGCCCTCCAGGAGCATCCGGTCGTCGTCGACCACCGCCACGCCGATAGGCCCCGCCTCCTCCGCCGCCGTCTCCGTCATCCCGGCCGTCCGGTCATCCGGGCCAGCGCAGTTCGACGCGGGTGCCCTCGCCGGGTTCGCTGTCGACCTCGGCGGCCCCGCCGGTACCGCGCATCCGGGCGTGTATGGAACTGCGCAGTCCCAGGCCCGTCCCGCCGGTGGTCGCGGCCGGGTCGAACCCGGCACCCCGGTCCACCACGGTCACCAGCAGATGGCCGTCGTCGCCGGCCGCGGTGAGATAGGCCCGGCCGGTGCCGGAGTGCCGCAGGACGTTGTTGAGCGCCTCCCGGACGGCGTCGCCGAAGGCGGTGGCGACATCGGGCGGCACGGCGGGCAGGTCGTGGTACTGGGCGGTGACGCGCAGCCCCAGTTCTTCGGCGTCGCGCACGGCGCCCTCCAGGGCGGCGCCCACCTCGGGTCGCGGGGCCGCCGGGTCGTCGGGGCCGTGCTGGACCAGCCGGCGCAGGTAGGCGGCCTCCCGGGCGCAGCGGCGGCGCACCTCGGGGGAGTTGGCGTCGACGGTGCCGTGGGCGATGGTCGTCAGGGTGGCCAGCACCGTGTCGTGGAGGGCCCGGTAGTGGGCGATCCGCTCGGCGTACCGGGCGCGCTGCGCCTCGGCCCGTACCGCCTGTTCCGTGGCGGTGTCCAGCAGCCTGCCCTGGCGGCGGAGGTACCACCACAGGACCTGGGCGATGACCGCCGAGAACACCACCGCGTTGAGGTGGCCGCCGGTCACGGCCACCTCGGCGTCGACCATCCGGTAGCCGACCGCGTGGGTGAGGACGATGAGCAGGACCGCGCAGACAGCCGTCCGGCGGCGGAGTGCCACCGCGGCCACCGCGCTCGCCGAGCCGCCGAGCACCATGGTCCAGGCGATCGACGGGGCCTCCCGGGCGCCCGCCCAGGCGTACGCGGCGAAGGGCAGGGCGCAGCCCGTGAGGAGCACGTCGGCGGCGACCGTCCACGGGACGAACCGGCCGCGGGAGTACGCGGTGCCGTGCACGAGCACGCTGGTGGCCACCGCGGTGGCCAGCAGCGCCCACGCGGCGGGCCGGTGGTTGTGGTGCTGGGCGACGGCGGCGATGCCCACCGCGAGATGGCTGGCCCGGTAGAGCAGGGTGGCCAGCCCCAGGAACGCCTGCGCCCGCTGTAAGCCCGACCCGACGCCCCCGTGCGTGTCCCCGCCCCCCATGACTCCTCCGCTGCCTCTCCTCCGCGGACGGCCGTCCGCCCCCGAGGGGGCCGGAGGGGGATCGTATCAACGGTGCCCGGCCGGGACCGGGCTTCCGCCGGGGCGCCGGGACCGGGGCGCGCGGGACCGCCGCCCGGCGGTGTCCTTTCGCCCCTGCGGCCGGCCGGTACGGCGGAAGGCGCGCGCCCCGGACGGGACGCGCGCCTTCCGGACCGGCCGTGGGTCAGCCGCGGGCCTGGGCCGTGACGTACGCGCCGAGCTCGGCCGCCAGCTCCTCGTGGACCCGGGCCTTCAGCAGCGTGCCGCCCCCGGTGTGCTCCTCGGAGAGCACCTCGCCCTCGGCGTGCGCCCGGGAGACCAGGTCGCCGCGGGTGTAGGGCACCAGTGCCGCCAGCTCCACGCCCGGGCGCGGCAGCCTCTCGTCGATCAGCTCCAGCAGCTCGCCGATGCCCCGGCCGGTGCGGGCCGAGACCGCGACGGCGCCCTTCTCGGCGCGCAGCAGCCGGGCCAGGACCAGCGGATCGGCCGCGTCCGCCTTGTTGACCACCACGATCTCGGGCACGTCGGTCGCGCCGACGTCCCGGATCACCTCGCGCACGGCGGCCAGCTGCTCCTCCGGAGCCGGGTGCGAGCCGTCGACCACGTGGAGGATCAGGTCGGCGTCACCTACCTCCTCCATGGTGGAGCGGAACGCCTCGACGAGGTGGTGCGGCAGGTGCCGTACGAAGCCGACGGTGTCGGCCAGGGTGTACGCGCGCCCGCCGGGCGTCTCGGCGCGGCGCACGGTCGGGTCGAGGGTGGCGAACAGCGCGTTCTCCACCAGGACGCCCGCGCCCGTGAGCCGGTTGAGCAGGGAGGACTTCCCGGCGTTGGTGTATCCGGCGATGGCCACCGAGGGCACCTTGTTGCGGCGCCGCTCCTGCCGCTTGATCTCGCGGCCGGTCTTCATCTCCGCGATCTCCCGGCGCATCTTCGCCATCTTCTCGCGGATCCGCCGCCGGTCCGTCTCGATCTTGGTCTCACCGGGGCCTCGGGTGGCCATGCCGCCGCCCGAGGAACCGGAGCCGCCGCCGCCCATCTGCCGGGACAGCGACTGGCCCCAGCCGCGCAGCCTGGGCAGCATGTACTGCATCTGCGCGAGCGAGACCTGCGCCTTGCCCTCCCGGGACTTGGCGTGCTGGGCGAAGATGTCGAGGATCAGGGCGGTGCGGTCCACCACCTTGACCTTGACGACGTCCTCCAGGTGGATCAGCTGGCCGGGGCTGAGCTCACCGTCGCACACGACGGTGTCGGCCGCCGTCTCCAGCACGATGTCGCGCAGTTCCTGCGCCTTGCCGGAGCCGATGTAGGTGGCCGGGTCGGGCTTGTCGCGGCGCTGGATCACCCCGTCGAGGACGACCGCGCCCGCGGTCTCGGCCAGGGCGGCGAGCTCCGCGAGGGAGTTCTCGGCGTCCTGCGCCGTGCCGGAGGTCCACACGCCCACGAGCACCACGCGCTCCAGCCGCAGCTGCCGGTACTCGACCTCGGTGATGTCCTGGAGTTCGGTGGACAGCCCCGCGACCCGGCGCAGCGCCGCGCGTTCGGAGCGGTCGTACTGGTCGCCGTCGCGCTCGCCGTCGATCTCGGGGGTCCAGGCGACGTCCTCCTCCATCAGGGCGTCGGCTCGGCGATACGACTCGGCGGTGCGCTGGCCGTTCTGCGGAAGGGAGGAAGAGGAGGTCAATTGCGTCCTTACGGTCGTGGAAGCGGGACACCGGTGACAACGCGCGGCGCCTCCGGGACATTCCCGGCGCCCCTGGGTGAGGCCCGGCCGCCGGATCCGGAGCGATCGGCTCCGGAGCGTGTCCGGCTCCATGATGGTGACACGGCCCGGCCGGGCCGTCACCTCATTTGGACGGCGCTTCCCCGCCCCGGGACGGGCGCCGGCCGCGGGTGGCCCGTACCACGTCGTAGACGCCGGGCACCTCCCGCATGGCGCGCATCAGCCGGGGCAGGTCGCCGGCCTCGGGGAGTTCGAGGGTGTACTTGTGCCGTACCCGCTGCTCCTGCGGGGGCTCGACGGCCGCCGAGATCACGGCGGCGCCCTCCCCGGCGATGGCCTCGGTGAGGTCGGCGAGCAGATGCGGGCGGCTCAGCGACTCCGCGTACAGCGTCACCCGGCAGCCCGCGCCGGATGCCTGCCAGCGCACGGGCACGGTCGTGCGCCCGCCCGCGGTCATCCGGGCGACGGTGGGGCAGTTCTCCCGGTGCGCGGTCACCGCGCCGCCGCGTACCGCGAAACCCACCACGTCGTCGGGCGGTACGGGGGTGCAGCAGCGGGCCAGCCGTACGGGCGCCCCGGGCAGCTCGGCGACGGCCGCCGGCCGCTCGTGGGACCGCTCCCGCCGGCCGGGCGCGGCACCGTCCCCGCCCCGGCACGCCTCCCGGCCCGCCGTCCGGGCGCCGGGCACCGGGGACGGCGACCGGCCCGTCCCGTCGGCGCGGTCCGCCCGCCCGTCCCCTGGCGGCCTGGAGTCGATCCAGGTGCGGATGGCGATCCGCGCGGTGGGCGTACGGGCGTACTCCAGCCACTGCGGGGAGGGACCGGAGGTGCCCGCGGGGGCCATCAGCAGCTGGATCGCGTCGCCGTCGCGCAGCGCGGTGCCCAGCGCGGTCAGCCGGCCGTCCACCCGGGCTCCGACCAGGGCGTGTCCGGCCGCCCCGTAGCGGGCGTAGGCGGCGTCCACGCAGGTGGCCCCGGCGGGCAGATGGAGGGTGGCCACGGGGGTGGTGCTGCCCGGGTCGGTACAGAAGACGGTGATCTCGCGGTCCTGGGCGAGGTCGTCGCGCAGCTCGTCCCAGAAGGTGTCCGGGTCGGGGGCGTGGCTCTGCCACTCCAGCAGCCGCTCCAGCCAGCCGGGGCGGGTGGGATCGACGCGTTCGGCGTCCCCGGCGGCCGTCCCCGTCCCGTCCCGGTCGGCGCCGGGGGCGCGGTGCGGGTCGCCGAGCGCGATCACCCCGGCCTCGGCGACCCGGTGCATCCGGCGGGTGCGGACCAGGACCTCGGCCACCCGGCCGGCCGGGTCGGCGACGGCGGTGTGCAGCGACTGGTAGAGGTTGAACTTGGGGACCGCGATGAAGTCCTTGAACTCGGACATCAGCGGGGTGAAGCAGGTGTGCAGCTCGCCCAGGACCGCGTAGCAGTCCGCGTCCTCCGCGACCAGGATCAGCAGCCGCCCGAAGTCGCAGGGGCCCAGCCCGCCGCGCTTGGCCAGGGCCCGGTGGACGGAGAGGAAGTGCCGCGGCCGGATGTGGACCTCGGCGGCGATGCCCGCCTCGCGCAGCACGCCCCGCACGGCCTCGGCGATCCCGTCGAGCGGGTCGGGTTCCGCGTTGTGCGCGCGGATCAGCTCCCGGGTGCGGGTGTACTCCTCGGGGTGGAGGATGGCGAAGACCAGGTCCTCCAGCTCGGTCTTGAGCGCCTGCACCCCCAGCCGCTCGGCCAGCGGGATCAGCACGTCACGGGTGACCCGGGCGATGCGGGCCTGCTTCTCGGGCCGCATCACGCCGAGGGTGCGCATGTTGTGCAGCCGGTCGGCGAGCTTGATCGACATGACCCGGACGTCGCTGCCGGTGGCGACCAGCATCTTGCGGAAGGTCTCCGGCTCGGCGGCGGCGCCGTAGTCCACCTTCTCCAGTTTGGTGACGCCGTCGACGAGGTAGCTCACCTCCTCGCCGAACTCCTCGCGCACCTGCTCCAGCGTCACCTCGGTGTCCTCCACCGTGTCGTGCAGCAGGGAGGCCGTCAGGGTGGTGGTCTCGGCGCCGAGTTCGGCCAGGATCAGGGTGACGGCGAGCGGGTGGGTGATGTACGGCTCGCCGCTCTTGCGGGTCTGGCCCCGGTGCGAGGACTCCGCCAGGACGTACGCGCGGCGCAGGATGTCGAGATCGGCGCCGGGGTGGTGGGCGCGGTGGGCCTTGGCGAGGTGCTCGATGGCGTGCGGGAGGGCGTGGCGGGGCGAGGGCCCCAGGAGGGCCGCACGGCCGAGCTTGCGAAGGCTCCGTACTGCGCTCAAGGCACCTCCCACGGCGTCGGGGGGTCGATCCTACCCACCCGGCCGGGTGCCCCGTGCCGCCTCCCGTCCGCAGTGGCCGGGATCACCCGTTCGGGACATGAGCCCCCGGAGGGGCGGTGAGCAGCGCGGGATCGACGGTGCCCTCGGCGACGATCACGGCGGGGCCGGTCATCTCGATGCCGCCGTCCGCGTGCTCGGTGATCACCAGCCGTCCGCCGGGGACGTCGACGGTGTAGGTGACCGGGGTGCCGTCGGCGGCCGGGTCGGCGCCGTCGCGGCGGGCGGCGGCGACCATCACGGCACAGGCGCCCGTACCGCAGGAGCGGGTCTCGCCGGAGCCGCGCTCGTGCACCCGCAGGGCGACATGGCGCGGGCCGCGGTCGACGACGAACTCGACGTTGACGCCCTCGGGGTAGGCGGCGGCCGGGGTGACGGCCGGGGCGGCGCGCAGGTCGCCCGCGTGCGCCAGGTCCGTGACGAAGGCGACGGCGTGCGGATTGCCCATGTTGACGTTGCGGGCGGGCCAGGCGCGCTCTCCGACGGAGACGGTGACGGACGGCTCCGGCCCGGCGGGCAGCCGCGCGACGCCCATGCGCACGGTGACGTCGCCGTCCTTGGCCAGGTGCACCCGGCGTACGCCCGCCCTGGTGGCGACCGCGAGCTCCCCCGCCTCCGCCAGCCCGGCCCGCGCCAGGTGGCGGGCGAAGACCCGCACGCCGTTGCCGCACATCTCGGCGACGCTGCCGTCGGCGTTGCGGTAGTCCATGAACCACTCGGCCTCGCCGGCCATCGCCCGCGCCTCGGGGTGGGCGGCCGAGCGCACCACCCGCAGCAGCCCGTCGCCGCCGATCCCGGCGCGCCGGTCGCACAGCCGGGCCACGGCCGCGGCGGACAGGTCCAGCGCCCCGTCCGGGTCGGGGATGATCACGAAGTCGTTCTCGGTGCCGTGTCCCTTGAGGAACCGCACGGGTGCCGCACTGCTCACGGTGCCATCCTACGGCGGCTGCGGCTGCTCGGGCGCGCCGGGCCCGCACCGCCGGAACGGGGAGCGGCGCGGGGGCGGGCTCAGCGCAGCCGGGCGACTCGCCACACGGCCAGCAGCACCAGGACCGCGGCGACCAGCGCGTAGAGGGCGACCAGGCGCCAGTCGGGGCGTTCGCCGGAACCGCGCGGCGGCAGTCCGGGCCAGCCGAGCCCGGCACGGCGGGCGGCCATCATGCCCCAGCCGGCGGCGGAGCAGCTCAGCAGCAGGCCGAGCATGGCGACCACCGCTCCCCCGTCGCCGAGGCCGAAGGCGAGCGGGAAGGCGAACATCAGCGAGCCCGCGGCCCCCACGGCCACGATCGGGACGAGCTGCCACAGCTGCAGCCGCCGGGGCGGGCGGAGCTCGCCGTAGGACTCGCCGTCCGCCGCGGGGGTGTCCAGGTCCGCCAGATCCGCCAGATCCGTCACCTCTTCGAGGGCTTTCGGAGCATCGCTGTCCGGGTCGTCGGCCCGAAGCGGCTCGACGACCGGCTCGTCACTGCTACGAGGGCCGGCCTCCATCGCCACGCGCCCTCCCAACTCCGGCTCTGCGGCACGTTCGAAGGTCGATGATGGCACGTCCGGGCGGCTGTCCAGGGTCCTCGGGGCGTCCCGATGCCATCACGTGATCAGGCTGTGACCGCTCGTTCGAGCAGGGCCAGGGCGCGCTCGGGAAGGTCGTCCCGGCGGTCGGCGGCGCCGCTGAGCCAGCGCACCCGCGGGTCGCGGCGGAACCAGGAGTCCTGGCGCCGCGCGAAGCGCTTGGTGGCGCGCACCGTCGCGGCGCGCGCCTCCTCCTCGGTGCACTCCCCCGCCAGCGCGGCCAGGATCTGCTGGTAGCCCAGGGCGCGCGAGGCGGTGAGCCCCTCGCGCAGCCCGGCGCGCTCCAGTTCGCGCACCTCCTCGACCAGTCCGGCCGCCCACATCCGGTCCACCCGGCGGGTGATGCGCTCGTCCAGCTCCGGCCGCTCGACGGCCACGCCGATCTGGAGGGTGTCGTAGACGGGGTCGGGGCCGGGCAGGCTGGCGGTGAAGGGACGTCCGGTGAGCTCGACGACCTCCAGCGCCCGGACGATGCGGCGGCCGTTGCCGGGCAGGATCGCGCGGGCGGCCCCGGGGTCGACGGCGGCCAGCCTGGCGTGCAGCGCCTCCGGGCCCTGCTCGGCCAGTTCGGCCTCCAGCCGGGCCCGTACCGCCGGGTCGGTGCCCGGGAACTCCAGGGCGTCGACGGCGCCGCGCACGTACAGCCCGGAGCCGCCCACCAGCACGGGCGTACGCCCCTGGGAGAGCAGGCGGTCGATCACGGCGCGGGCCATCCGCTGGTACTCGGCGACGCTGGCGGTGACGGTGACGTCCCAGACGTCCAGCAGGTGGTGCGGGACGCCCTGCCGCTCGGCGGGCGTGAGCTTGGCGGTGCCGATGTCCATGCCGCGGTAGAGCTGCATGGAGTCGGCGTTGATCACCTCGCCGCCGAGCCGCCGGGCGAGGGCGACGCCCAGGTCGGACTTCCCGGCGGCGGTGGGGCCGACCACGGTGATGACACGGGGGACGGCGAGTGGCTGACTGCTCACGGAACAAGTCTCCCAAACGCCCGGCGGCCGCTTTGAACGGGTGGCGGAACGCCCCCGCGGCCGGGTCCGCCCTCCACCGCGGACCGCCCTCCCGGAAGGCAGGAATCACCCCATAAGGGTAGTATTCGGAAAGAGCAAGAACGTTTTCGGCTGATTCTCCGCACTGTCCGCGGCCGCCGACGCGGGGCCGTGAGGCCGGGGAGGCGAGGTGACCGCCATGGGGATCATGGGCAAGGTCAGGGACATGATGCACCGGCACGGCGGCAGGACCGGCCAGGGCACCGCGGGGACCGGCGGCACGGCCGGCACCGGGGCCGGGGGCAGGCACCGGCGCCCCACCGGGGCGGGCGGCGGCCGGGCCCGCCGGGCGGCGGAACGGATCTCCCGCGAGCGCCGGGGCAGGGGCGGTCCCGCCGCCTGACCCGGGGCCGCCGCCTGGAACAGGTCCCGGGGACGGGCCCGGTCGGGCGGCGGGACGGGGCTACGACCAGCTCGCGACCAGATAGCCGACGCCGTACGGCGCCCGGTCGTACAACAGCCGTCCCGCCAGGTCCGCGCCCTCCGCCGCCCCGGCCAGCACCTGCCAGCAGGACCGGCCGGACGCGCCCAGCTCGTAGGCCAGTTCCTCGTCCAGGGCCAGCAGACCGGCGGTGTCGGCGGCGGCCAGGGCACGGGCCGCGGCGGCGTCGAAGGCGGCGGCCCGCTCGTCGAAGTAGCCGGGCGCCTTCAGCGTCCGGCAGGTGGTGCCGTCGCCCATGACCAGCAGCGCCACCCGCTCCGGTCCGGCCGCCAGGTCCCGTCCGGCGGCCGCGCACCGCTCACGGGGCAGTGGCTCCCCCACCCCCAGCCCCTCGACGGGTGAGGCGCCCCACCCGGTGTGCTCCAGCAGCCAGGCGCCCACGGCCAGGGACGGCGGCAGCGGCCGGCCGGCGGGTTCGCCCGTCCCCAGGCGGACCTCCAGGTCCACGCCGAAGGGCCGGAAGGAGCCGGTGGCGCCCGCGGGATGCCGGCCCCGGCACGCCGGTTCGGCGGGGCCGACGACCACGAGCCGGTCGGGACGCGCGGCGGCCAGGACGGCGATCGCGTCGTAGCAGGCGGCCCGGGCGTCGTCCATCTCCTGGGCGGCACCCCCCGCGACCTCGGGCACCAGCAGCGGCGGACAGGGGCATACTGCGGCGGCGGCAAGCATGCCGCCGAGCCTATCGCCGCACCGTGGAACCGCCAGAGGGCGTGCGGGAGACGACCGGGCCGCGCCCCAGGCCCGTGGCCGAAGCTCAGCCGGCGTGGCAGCCGTCGGGCGCGGCGGGCAGCGGCTCCGGGACGCCGACGGCCGGCAGACCGAGCAGCACGCTCTTCCCCCCGGAGGCGCCCCCCGAGGGCGCGGCGGTGCGCCGCTCCCAGGCGTCGCCGGCGCGGGTGCGCCGCACCCCGAGCACCGGGCCCTCGGCGAGGAGGTGGTGCGGGGCGGCGTAGGTGATCTCCACCGTGGCCATGTCCCCCGGGCGCGGTACGTCCCGCTCGGGACGGGTGAAGTGCACCAGCCGGTTGTCGGGGGCGCGGCCGGACAGCCGCCGGGTGGCACCGTCCTTGCGGCCCTCGCCCTCGGCGACCATGACCTCCAGGGTCCGCCCGGTCTGCTTCCTGTTCTCCGCCCAGGAGATCTCCTCCTGGAGGGCGACCAGGCGCTCGTACCGCGCCTGTACGACCTCCTTGGGGATCTGGCCCGCCATCTCGGCGGCCGGGGTGCCGGGGCGCTTGGAGTACTGGAAGGTGAACGCCTGCGCGAAGCGCGCCTCGCGGACCACGTGCAGGGTCTGCTCGAAGTCCTCCTCGGTCTCGCCGGGGAAGCCCACGATGATGTCGGTGGAGATCGCCGCGTCGGGGATCGCGGCCCGGACCTTCCGGATGATCCCCAGGTAGCGCTCCTGCCGGTAGGAGCGGCGCATCGTCCTCAGCACCCGGTCGGAGCCGGACTGCAGCGGCATGTGCAGCTGCGGCATCACGTTCTCCGTCTCGGCCATGGCGGCGATGACGTCGTCGGTGAAGTCGCGCGGGTGCGGGGAGGTGAAGCGGACCCGCTCCAGGCCGTCCACCGTCCCGCAGGCGCGCAGCAGCTTGGAGAACGCCTCGCGGTCGCCGATGTCGGACCCGTAGGCGTTGACGTTCTGCCCCAGCAGCGTGATCTCGGTGACGCCCTCGGCGACCAGTGCCTCGACCTCGGCGAGGATGTCACCGGGCCGGCGGTCCTTCTCCTTGCCGCGCAGCGCCGGGACGATGCAGAAGGTGCAGGTGTTGTTGCAGCCGACCGAGATGGAGACCCAGGCCGCGTACGCGCTCTCCCGCCGGGCCGGCAGCGTGGAGGGGAACGCCTCCAGCGACTCGGCGATCTCGACCTGCGCCTCCCGCTGGACACGGGCCCGCTCCAGCAGCACCGGCAGACTGCCGATGTTGTGGGTGCCGAAGACCACGTCGACCCAGGGTGCGCGCCGCACGATGGTGTCGCGGTCCTTCTGCGCCAGGCAGCCGCCGACCGCGATCTGCATGCCCGGCCGGGAGGCCTTCTGCGGCGCGAGCCGTCCGAGGTTGCCGTAGAGCTTGTTGTCGGCGTTCTCCCGCACCGCGCAGGTGTTGAAGACGACCACGTCGGCGGCCTCGGCGTCCTTGGGCGCCCGGACATAGCCCGCGTCCTCCAGCAGGCCCGACAGGCGCTCGGAGTCGTGGACGTTCATCTGGCACCCGTAGGTGCGCACCTGGTAAGTCTTCGCACTCATCTCAGTCGACAGGGTACGTGTTCGCGCCCCGCCCCCGCCTCTCCCTTCCGTGTGCTCCCCGCCGCTGTTCCCGCCGGGTGCGGCTCCTGGCAGGATCGGTGCCATGGTCTCGCCGTCCCTGCGCCGCCCGGGAAGACGCCGGCTGCTGACGGCCGCCGCCGCGGCGGCGGCCGCACTGGCCCTGCTGCTGTGGTGGCTGCCGCCCGGCGGCGGACCGGAGCCCGGCGGGCCGGTGGCCTTCACCACGGGCTCCCGGGGCGGGGTGTACGAGCGCTACGGGCAGATGCTCAAGGAGCAGCTGGAACGCGACCTGCCCGAGGTGGAGGTGACGCTCCAGACCAGCGCGGGCTCCGTGGAGAACCTCGACCGGCTGGTCTCCGGCAAGGCGTCGTTCACCATCGCCGCGGCCGACGCGGTGGCGGCCCACCTGGAGTCGGGAAAGCCCGGCGCCGACCGGCTGCGGGCCTGCGCGCGGCTGCACGACGACTACATCCAGCTCGTCGTCCCGGCCGACTCGCCGGTGCGCTCCGCCGAGGACCTGGCGGGGCTGCGGGTGGGCATGGGGCAGCCGCGCTCGGGGGTCAGCCTGATCGCCGGGCGGCTGCTGCGGGCCGCCGGACTGGATCCGGCGAAGGACGTCGTGGCGGTGCCGGAGGGCATCGGCCGGCTGCCGGACCTGCTGACCCGCGGTGAGCTGGACGCCTTCTTCTGGTCGGGCGGGCTGCCGACCGGCGCGGTCGAGGAACTCGCCGAGGAGACCGAGATCCGGCTCGTACCCCTCGGCGACCTGGTGCCGGCGCTGCACGCCCAGGAACCCCGGACCCGCTACTACCGGGCCGCGCTGATGCCCGCCGACGCCTATCCGTCCATCCAGGACGGCAGCGCGGTCGAGACCATCGCGGTGGCGAACCTGCTGGTCGCCACGGAGGGCACGGACGACACGCTGACCGAGGAGGTCACCCGCTCGGTGATCAACAGCCGGGACCGCATCGGCCGCGAGGTGCACGCCGCCCAGAAGGTCGACCTGCGCACCGCCATCCACACCCATCCGCTCCCCCTGCACCGGGGCGCCGAGCGCTACTACCGGTCCGTCAAGTCCTGAGCCGGGCCGGCCGCGGACGCGCGGGGTGGCGGTGCCGGGCCGCGGCGGCCGCGGCTCCTCACCCTTGGCCCCCTTGACCACTCCTCGTCGCTGTTCATCACTCTTCGTCCGGCGCGTTCCGCGGCAGGCTGATCACCACTCGCAGCCCGTGCGGCTCGTTGGGGGCGAAGGAGATCCCCGCCCCGCCCGCGGCGAGCAGCGCCCGGCAGATGGACAGCCCGAGCCCGGAGCCGGAGACGTTCTGGTGGCGGCCGCTGCGCCAGAAGCGGTCCCCTATCCGGCCGAGCTCGTCCTCGGTGAGTCCGGGACCGCGGTCGGCGACCTCGATGGTCGCCCGGTCACCGCCGGAGGCGACCGCCACGGTGACCGACTCCCCCTCCGGGGTGAACTTCAGCGCGTTGTCCACGACCGCGTCCAGCGCGCTGGACAGCGCGACCGGATCGGCCCATCCCGTCACCGCGCCGTTGCCCGCCACGCGCAGCGACACGCCCTCGCGGTCGGCGACCGGACGCCAGGCGGCGACGCGCTCGGCGGCGAGGCCGGCCACGTCGGTCAGCCGCGGATCGGCACGGGCGTGCTCGGCCAGCGCCAGGCCCAGCAGGTCGTCGAGCACCCTGGCCAGGTGCTTGCCCTCGGCCCGCACCGAGGCGATCTCCTCGTTTCCCTCCGGGAGTTCCAGGGCCAGCAGATCGATGCGCAGCAGCAGGGCGGCGAGCGGGTTGCGCAGCTGGTGCGAGGCGTCGGCGACGAAGGCGCGCTGCTGCTCCAGGGCGTTCTCGACGTGGTCGGCCATCTCGTTGAAGGACCGCGCCAGGCGGCGCAGCTCCGGCGGCCCGCTCGAGGCCGCCACCCGGGACGCCATCCGCCCGGTGGCGATGTCGTGCGCGGCCCGGTCCAGCACCCGTACCGGCGCGAGCACCCAGCCGGTCAGCCGGACGGCCACGGCGACCGCCACCAGCATGGCGGCCGCCTCCCCGGCGGCCAGCGGCAGCCAGTCCCGCAGGATGCGGGAGCGCATCGGACCGGTGGGCGAGTCGGTCAGCACGACGGCGACGACATCACCGTCGCGGACGACCGGCGAGGCGATCGCCAGCCGGCCCCGCTCCCAGGGCCACACCTGGGCCGGGTCGTGGCTGCGGCGCCCGACCAGCGCCTCGGCGAAGGCCCCGGCCCCCTCCCCGTCCGCGGGGACCCGCCAGTGGCCCGGTGCCGCGGCCATCGCGGTGCCGTCGCGGTAGAAGACCCCGGCGCGGATGCCGTACAGCTCGTGGTAGCGCTCCAGCTCGTCGCGGAGCATGGCCAGCCGCTCGTTCTGCTGGCGGGCCTCGGCGGTGGTGGGGCTGCTCGCCGGGGGGCGGATGGTGACGTACTGGGCCAGGGACGCGAAGCGGGCGGTGTCGTCGATGCGGTCCACCACGACACGCTGCTGCTCGGCGGCGGCCATGCTCGCGGCGAGCGGGAAACCGAGGGCGAGCAGCACACCGGCCATCAGCACGATGAGGATGGCGAGCAGACGGGTACGCACGGGAGCGGTCCGAACCTTCCGGGCCTGCCGGTCTCAGCCGGCCGGGGCGATGAGCCGGTAGCCGACGCCGCGCACCGTCTCGATGAGGGCGGGCAGCCTCAGCTTGGCGCGCAGCGAGGCGATGTGCACCTCCAGGGTGCGGCCGGTGCCCTCCCAGCTGGTGCGCCAGACCTCGCTGATGATCTGCTCACGGCGGAAGACGACGCCCGGGCGCTGGGCGAGCAGCGCGAGCAGGTCGAACTCCTTGCGGGTGAGGGTGACCACCTCCCCGTTCACCGTCACCCGGCGGGTGGCGGTCTGGATGGTCAGCGGCCCCAGGCACAGCTCCCGCGCGCCGTCCGGGCCGGCCGTCCCGTCCTGGCCGGTGCCGTCGGCCACCGCGGCGGTGGCGGTGGCGGTGGCGGTGGCGGTGCGGCGGCTGACGGCGTGGATGCGGGCGAGCAGTTCGGCGGTGTCGTACGGCTTGACCACGTAGTCGTCGGCGCCCAGGTTGAGGCCGTGGACGCGGGAGCGCACATCGGCCCGCGCCGTGACCATGATCACGGGGGTGCTGGTCAGCCGCCGGATGCGTCCGCACACCTCGAAGCCGTCGGTGTCGGGCAGGCCGAGGTCGAGCAGCACCACCTCGAAGGGCGCCGCCACGCCGTCGGGCAGCAGGCGCCTGAGGGCCTCCTCGCCGCCGCGGGCGTGCACCACGTCGAAGCCGTGCCGGGTGAGGACCGCGGACAGCGCCGCGGCCACCCGGTCGTCGTCCTCGACGAGCAGCAGTCTCATGGGCTCCCCCTCCGCCGGTCCTCCCCGGCCGCTCCGGGCCCTCCCCGGCGCCACAGGCATCCACGCCGATCCGGCACGGCACGTCAAGGCCCCCTCCGCTCGCTCCACGTTATGCGGTGGATAAACCATGCGGTACGGCATTCGAGTGATACGTCCGGTTGCCACCCGATCGTTATGCTCAATTTCAGCTCAGATGTGCTGACGCTGCTCAGCGGCGGTCACTAAGGTCCCCTCAACCGACGAGGACGGAGCGAATGACGCCGATGAGCAACGTATCGGTGACCGAGGACACCGCGCTGGCGGAGGATCTGGTCGTCCTGAAGAACGTCGACAAGCACTTCGGTGCCCTGCATGTCCTCCAGGACATCAACCTCACCATCGGACGCGGTGAGGTCGTCGTCGTCATCGGGCCCTCGGGATCCGGCAAGTCAACGCTGTGCCGCACCATCAACCGCCTGGAGACGATCGACTCCGGGACCATCCTCATCGACGGCAAGCCCCTGCCCGCCGAGGGAAGGGAGCTCGCCCGGCTGCGCGCCGACGTCGGCATGGTGTTCCAGTCCTTCAACCTCTTCGCGCACAAGACGGTGCTGGAGAACGTGATGCTGGGCCAGCTCAAGGTCCGCCGCGCCGACAGGAGGGCGGCGGAGGAGAAGGCCCGCGGTCTGCTGGACCGCGTCGGGGTGGCCAACCAGGCCGACAAGTACCCCGCCCAGCTCTCCGGCGGCCAGCAGCAGCGCGTGGCCATCGCCCGCGCGCTGGCGATGGACCCGAAGGTGATGCTCTTCGACGAGCCGACCTCCGCGCTCGACCCCGAGATGATCAACGAGGTCCTGGAGGTCATGCAGCAGCTGGCGCAGGGCGGCATGACGATGGTCGTGGTCACCCACGAGATGGGCTTCGCCCGCTCCGCCGCGAACCGGGTCGTCTTCATGGCCGACGGGCGGATCGTCGAGGAGGCCACTCCCGACCAGTTCTTCAGCAACCCGCGCAGCGACCGCGCCAAGGACTTCCTGTCGAAGATCCTTCACCACTGAGCTCGGCTCAGCGGAACCACGTACGACTCGAGATTCCAGGGATGTTCACCATGACTCTCCGCAAAGCCGGCCTCGCGGCCGCCACGGCACTCGCCCTCTCCCTGACCGCCACGGCCTGCGGCGGCGACAGCGGTTCGGGCGGCGACAAGGTCACCGTCGGCATCAAGTTCGACCAGCCGGGCCTGGGCCTGAAGACCCAGGACGGCGACTACACCGGTTTCGACGTGGACGTGGCCAAGTACGTCGCCAAGGAGCTCGGTCACGAGGAGGGGGACATCGAGTGGAAGCAGGCCCCCAGCAACGAGCGCGAGAACATGATCGTCAACGGTGACGTGGACTTCATCGTCGCCACCTACACGATCAACGACGAGCGCAAGGAGCGGGTCAGCTTCGCCGGCCCGTACTTCGTCGCCCACCAGGACCTGCTGCTGCGGGCCGACGACACCTCCATCACCAGCGAGACGGATCTGAACAGCAGCGACCTGAAGCTCTGCTCGGTCGTCGGTTCCACCTCCGCGCAGAACGTCAAGAACAAGTTCGCGCCGAAGGCGGACCTGCAGGAGTACGGCGGCTACTCGGAGTGCCTGACCGGTCTGGAGAACGAGGCCGTCGACGCCCTGACCACCGACGACTCGATCCTGGCCGGCTACGCGGCGCAGAAGGAGCACCAGGGCAAGTTCAAGCTCGCCGGTCTCAGCCTCAGCGACGAGCCCTACGGCATCGGGCTGAAGAAGGGCGACACCGAGCTGCAGCAGAAGATCAACGATGCCCTGAAGAAGATGGTCGACGAGGGCGCCTGGGAGGAGGCCGCGAAGAAGCACTTCGGCCCGGCCAACTACGAGTACGAGGCCGCCCCGGAGATCACCGAGACGAGCTGACGGGTGTCCGCGGTGTGCCGCCCCGCGCGGGGCGGCACACCGCGTCCTCCGAAGAGAGGCCATCCGACAAGGCGAGAGCGCGGGAGAACGTGTTCGACTTTCTTGAATCCGGGCGCTACGACGTGCTCGGAGCCTTCTGGGTGACGGTGCAGCTCACCTTCTACTCGGCGATCGGCTCCCTGATCTGGGGAACGGTCCTGGCCGCCATGCGGGTCAGTCCGGTGCCCCTGATGCGCGGCTTCGGTACCGCCTACGTCAACGTCGTGCGGAACACCCCACTGACGGTCATCATCCTGGCCGCCTCTCTGGGGCTGTTCCAGACGCTGGGCGCCACACTGGCCGGCGGCGACTTCGAGGAGATCAACTTCCGGCTGGCCGTACTCGGCTTGGCCGCCTACCACGCCACCTTCGTCTGCGAGGCACTGCGCTCGGGTGTCAACACGGTGCCCGTCGGGCAGGCGGAGGCCGCCCGCGCCATGGGGCTGAGTTTCTTCCAGGTGCTCACTCTCATCGTCCTCCCACAGGCCTTCCGCTCGGTGGTGGCACCGCTGACGAACGTCCTGATCGCCCTGACCAAGAACACCACAGTGGCGGCGGCCATCGGAGTGTCGGAGGCCGCGCTGCTGATGAAGGAAATGATCGAGAACGAGAGCGATGCCATCTTCCTGGTCTCCGCGATGTTCGCCTTCGGGTTCATTGTCCTGACCCTCCCGACCGGCCTCCTGTTCGGCTGGGTGAGCAAGCGCGTGGCGGTGAAGCGATGAGCAACCTGTCCGTTCTCTACGACGCTCCGGGCCCGCGGGCGCGGATGCGCAACATCGTCTACTCCGTGGTGTTCCTCGTCCTCCTCGCTCTCGCCCTGTGGTGGGTACTGGACACCATGGCCGGCAAGGGGCAGCTCGACGGGGACAAGTGGAGCCCGTTCGTCACCGACAGCCGGGTGTGGACGACATACCTGATCCCCGGTCTGCTCAACACCCTCAAGGCGGCGGTCCTGGCCATCCTCATCGCGCTCCCGCTGGGCGCGCTGTTCGGGGTGGCCCGGCTCTCGGACCACCGGTGGGTCCGGGGGGCCGCCGGCACCGTGGTGGAGTTCTTCCGCGCCATCCCGGTGCTGCTGATGATGTTCTTCGCCAACGTGGCGTATGCGCAGTTCACCAATGTCTCCTCCGACCTGCGTCCGCTGTACGCGGTGGTGACGGGTCTGGTGCTCTACAACGCCTCGGTCATCGCCGAGATCGTCCGGGCGGGCATCCTCTCCCTGCCCTCCGGCCAGACCGACGCGGCCAAGGCCATCGGCATGCGCAAGGGCCAGCTCATGGTCTACGTACTGCTGCCGCAGGCGGTCACCGCGATGCTGCCGGCGCTGGTCAGCCAGCTCGTCGTGATCGTCAAGGACACGGCGCTGGGCGGCGCGCTCCTGAACTACAACGAGCTGCTGAGCCAGATCCGGTTGATCGCCGCCAACTACGGCGCCAACACCATCGCGGCCATCACGGTGGTCGCGCTGCTCTTCGTGGCGCTGAACTTCCTGCTCACCACCTTCGCCGGCTGGCTCGAGGGCCGGCTCCGGCGCGGCAAGCGGTCGGGCGGCGCGGTGCTCCACACCGACACGGAGATGGAGTTCGACGAGCCCCATGTCGAGCCCCCGGCCGGGAAGCGGTAGCGGCGAGCCCACCCGGTCCGCGCCTGTTTCACGTCCACTGCCTGTGCCCCCGTCGCTTGACGGGGGCACAGGCAGTGGGTTGCATACGTTGTGTGATCGTGCACCGGGCTCCATCGGCTCCACCCCTCTCCTCCGTCGAGCACCATGAGAACCGCGAGGGCCGGACACCGTGGACCCGGTGATCGTCGTCGGCGCGGGCCCGGTCGGACTCGCGCTGTCGCTGGCGCTCGCGCGCCACGGTGTCCCGTCGGTGGTGCTCGACGCGGGTGACGGCGAGGTGGAGCCGCGCGCGGCACGTACCTGTGTGCTGCGGCCCGACACCGCCGCCCAGGTCGCCCAGGTGTTCGCCCTGGGCGGCGCCCGGTGGGCGGCCTGGCGCACCGAGCGGCGCCGGCAGCCGGTGCGGCGGGTGGAGCTGGACGCCGCCACCTCCCCGGTGCATCTGCAGCAGTACGCCCTGGAGCGGAGCCTGCGGGCCGCCCTGGAACAGGAATCGCTGGCCCGGATCGTCACCGGGGCATGGCTGGACGAGCTGGAGCAGGACGAGCGGGGGGTGGCGGCGCGCACCCGGGGCCCGGACGGCACCTGGTGGCGCGGCAGTTATCTGGTGGGCTGCGACGGGGCCCGTTCCACGGTGCGCAAACTGCTCGGCATCCGCTTCCCCGGGCGCACCTCGGTAGAGCGGCACGCGGTGGCGGCGCTCCGGGTCGGGCTGCCCTGGGACGGCGAGGCGCTGCTGCACCGCGAGCTCCCCGGCCGGGGCGACGAGGCGGTGGCGCGTCCGCTGCCGAACGGGGTGTGGCGGCTGGACTGGCTGCTGCCGCCGCGCGGCGAGCTGGTCACCCCGGAGGAGCTGCTGGACCGGATACGCGGCACCCTGACCGCCTGGTGCGGCGAGGTGCCGCCGTACGAGCTGCTGGACACCGGCGTGTACACCGCGCACCAGCGGCTGGCCCGGCGCTGGCGCGCGGGACGCGCCTTCCTCGCCGGGGACGCGGCGCGGCTGCTGGGCGCGCTGGGCACCCAGCCGGTCGACGAGGGGCTGCGGGACGCCGCCAACCTCGCCTGGAAACTGGCGCTGTGCTGGCACCGCAGGGCGCCGGAGGAGCTGCTCGACAGCTACGGGGCCGAGCGCCGGGGGGCGGTCGGGGCCCGGCTGCGCGCCCTCGACCAGGCACTGCCGCTGGTTCGCGGGAGCGGCGGGCTGCGCACCCTGCTGCCCGGGGGCTCCCGGGGCCGGCTCGACCTGCTGACGGACGGGCACCTGGGGCACGGACCGCTGGGCGCGCCGCCCTGCTACGAGCACTCGCCGCTGACGCCGGACGAGGGCACGGTGCCCGGTGCGGTGGCGGTCGGAACCACGCCGGGCGCGCCGGTGGCGGACGTGGCGGTGACGGCCCTGGACGGCACCAGGGAGCGGCTGTGGCAGCGGCTGGGCCGCGGTCTGCTGGTGCTGCTGGTGGCGCCCGGCACCCGGGTGTGGGACAGCCGCCACTGGCTGTCGGCCGGGCTGATGCCACAGCTGGCCGCCGTGGTGGAGCGGCTGCCGCTGGCCGCCGAACTGCTGGTCACCGAGAGCTATCCGGGCGCGACCGCCCACACCGTTCTGGTGGTGCGGCCGGACGGGCATCTGGCGGCCGCACTGCCGGGGGCCCGGACGGACGAGCTGCGTGCCTGCGCCGAGGCGGTCCGCGGGGCTTTGGCCCGGGAGACCGGCGGGGACGGCAAGGGCAACGAGGGCGGCGAGGAACGCGGGAGCGGCCAGGACGCCGCCGGGTCCGGCGCGGGGCGGACCGGGCGCTCGGCGGACCGGCCCTGACCCGTACCGTCTCCGGCGCTCAGCCGCCCGTTCCCGGCCGGGTGGCGGCACGCCCACTTCCCCAAAGATTTTTTGCAAAAATAGTTTTGCAGAGTGCTTCCGGCGCCCTACCCTCCCTCCATGGCCGACGAGAAGACGGACCGGGCACGCACTCGCGTACTGCACCCCGAACGGGACGCGGCGGCGCTGAAGGCACTCACCCACCCACTGCGCATCCGGCTGCTCGGGCTGCTGCGGGAGGACGGGCCCGCGACCGCGACCGAGCTCGCGGAGCGGACCGGCGAGTCCTCCGCCTCCACCAGCTACCACCTGCGGGTACTGGCCAGGCACGGCTTCGTCGCCGAGGCCGGGAACCGGGACGGGCGGGAGCGCCGCTGGCGGTCGGTGCACACCGACACCGCCTGGGACAACGCGGCCATGTACGCCTCCCCCGCTGGGCGGACGTCCCTCAGCGCCGTACGCGGCCTCCAGATCGAGCATCTGGCACGCACCCTGCACCGCCATGAGGAGGACCTGGCGGCCGGACGGCTCGGGCCGCAGTGGCTGGAGCCGTCCGGCATCAGCGACCGGCTGGACCGGCTGACCCCCGAGTCGCTCACCGAACTGTGGGAGACCCTCCGCCGGAAGGCCGACGAACTGGCGGCGCGCGACGAGGGCGATCCGCGCGCCGAGAAGACCGTCCTGCTGTGGGCCGGGCTGCCCCTGGCGGCGGGCCGCCCCGGCGCCCCGGGCTCCGGCACGGAAACGGACACGGAAACGGGCACGGACGCGGACGGGGAAGCCGCCGGCGGTGACGACCGTCCCGGCGCCCACCGCCGAAACGGCACGGCATGACCGCGCCGCTGGATCCCGCGACCGCCCGGCGCCGCTTCGCCGCCGTCACCTTCCTCTTCTGGCTCCCGGTCGGGCTGTACCTGCCCGCGATGGTCCTGCTCTTCGGCGAACGCGGTATGAGCCTCGCCGCCGTGGCCGGACTGTTCGCCGTGCAGTCCCTCACCGTCACCGTGCTGGAGCTGCCCACCGGCGGACTGTCCGACGTCGTCGGCCGCCGCACCGTGCTGGCCGCCGCGGGTGTGCTCACCACTGCCGCCCTGGTCCTGCAGGCGCTGGGCACCACGTTCTGGGTCCTCGCCCTGGGCGTGGTCCTGGCGGGTACCGGCCGTGCGCTGTCCAGCGGTCCCGCCGAGGCCTGGTACGTGGACACCGTGCAGGCGCACTCCGGGCCCGGCGCGGAGCTGCGCACCGGGCTGGCCCGCGGCAACACCGCGTCCGCCACCGCGCTGGCGCTCGGCACCCTGTGCGGCGGCGGTCTGCCCTGGCTGCTGGGCCTCGGCCCGGATCCGGGCGCCCGGCTGGGCGAGGCCACCGCCGGACTGGTGCTGCCGCTGTCGGTCCCGGCGCTGCTGGGGGCGGCCGTCGGAGTGGTCTTCACGGTGTACGCCCTGACCGCGCTGCCCGAACCGCCCCGTCCGCCGGCCACTGTGCGGGGGGCGCTCCGGGGGATCCCGGCCACCGTGCTGGGCGGGCTGCGGCTGGGCGGGCGGAACGCCCTGGTGCGCCGGGTGCTGCTGAGCGCCGCCGCCGCGGGGACCGCGCTGGCCGTCATCGAACTACTCGCCCCGGGACGCTCCGCCGAACTGACCGGGGCGCCCGAGTCGGGTGCGCTGCTCTTCGCCGCCCTCGCCTGCGGCGGCTTCGTCTGCACCGCTCTCGGCAGCCACTGCGCACCGCCGGCCGCCCGTCTGACCGGCAGCGGGGAACGCGCCGTCCTGGCCGGCCTCGGGACCGGGGCGACGGGCCTGCTGCTGCTCGGGGTGACCGTGCCGTGGTCCGGACCGGTCGTTCTGGTCCTGGCCGCCACCGGCTATGCCCTGGTTTACTTCGGCCTCGGTGTGGCCGGTCCCAACGAGAACGAACTGCTGCACCGCCGGGTCGGCAGCGCCGGCCGTGCCACCGCGTTGTCCGTCCAGTCCCTGGCCCTGCAGTCGGCCGCCGCGCTCGCCACTCTGGCCGCCGGTGCCCTGCCACGCGGCCCGCTGCCCTGGCTGCTGGCCGGTGCGGTCCTGCTGACCGGCGCGCTGCTGTGGATCCGCCGGGCCGGCTCCGGGGCCACGGCAGCCCCTGCCGTACCGGCGCCGCCCACCGGGGACGCCGTGCTGCCGCCCGCCGGGGACACCTCCCGGGTGGGGTGATCCGGGATACCCATGGGCGATTCGGCTGGCCGGAGCGCCGCCCGGCCGGCTCCGCTCAGCCCATCCCCTACAGGCCGTACTCCGGCTCCGCCAGCTCCTCGCCCTCCGCCTCCAGCGCCTCCCGGACGACACGCAGGGCGAGCCCTTCCGAATACCCCTTGCGGGCGAGCATCCCGGCGAGGCGGCGCAGCCGCCTGTCCCGGTCGAGCCCTCTGGTGGCGCGCAGCTTGCGGGCCACCAGAGCTCGGGCGGTCTCCTCCTCCCGCTCCGGGTCGAGCCGTCCGACGGCTTCGTCGACCAGGCCGGGATCCACCCCCTTGTGCCGCAGTTCCCTGGCGAGGGCACGGCGGGCCAGGCCCCGGCCGTGGTGCCGGGACTCCACCCATGCCTCGGCGAACGCCGCGTCGTCGATCAGGCCGACGTCCTCGAACCTGGAGAGCACCGATTCGGCCACGTCCTCGGGGATCTCCCGCTTGCGCAGCGCCTCCGCGAGCTGGCCGCGGGTGCGCGGGGTGCCGGTGAGCAGGCGCAGGCAGATCGCCCGCGCCCGCTCCTCCGGATCACCGGCCGGAAGGCCCTCCTGGCGCCCCGCCACGACTCAGCTCTTGGCCGCGGCGCTCTTGGCCGCCTTGGCCCGGGTGGCCGGTGCGGGCACCGCCTTCGCCGTGGCGGCGGCGGCCGCCGCCGGGACCGCGTCGGCCACCGGGGCGTCCGCACCCGGCTCGGTCTCGGGAGTCTCCTTCTTCGGGCCGATGCCCAGCTTCTCCTTGATCTTCCTCTCGATCTCGTTGGCGAGGTCGGGGTTGTCTCGGAGGAAGTTGCGGGCGTTCTCCTTGCCCTGGCCGAGCTGGTCGCCCTCGTAGGTGTACCAGGCTCCGGACTTGCGGATGAAGCCGTGCTCGACGCCCATGTCGATCAGGCCGCCCTCACGGCTGATGCCGACGCCGTAGAGGATGTCGAACTCGGCCTGCTTGAAGGGCGGTGCGACCTTGTTCTTGACGACCTTGACCCGGGTGCGGTTGCCGACCGCGTCGGTGCCGTCCTTGAGGGTCTCGATACGGCGGATGTCGAGCCGCACCGAGGCGTAGAACTTCAGCGCCCGGCCACCGGTGGTGGTCTCCGGGGAGCCGAACATCACGCCGACCTTCTCGCGGAGCTGGTTGATGAAGATCGCGGTGGTCTTGGACTGGTGGAGCGCACCGGTGATCTTCCGCAGCGCCTGGCTCATCAGCCGGGCCTGGAGGCCGACGTGGGAGTCGCCCATCTCGCCCTCGATCTCCGCGCGCGGCACCAGGGCGGCCACGGAGTCGATCACGATCAGGTCGAGGGCGCCGGAGCGGATCAGCATGTCGGTGATCTCCAGCGCCTGCTCGCCGTTGTCCGGCTGGGACAGGATGAGGGAGTCCACGTCCACACCCAGCCGCTTGGCGTACTCCGGGTCCAGCGCGTGCTCGGCGTCCACGAAGGCGACGGTGCCGCCCATCCGCTGGGCGTTGGCCACCGCGTGGAGGGTCAGGGTCGTCTTGCCGGAGGACTCCGGGCCGTAGACCTCGACCACCCGGCCGCGCGGCAGACCGCCCACCCCGAGGGCCACGTCGAGAGCGGTCGACCCGGTGGGGATGACCTCGATGGGCTCGTTCGGCCGTTCGCCGAGACGCATCACGGCGCCCTTGCCGAACTGCCGTTCAATCTGTGCGAGCGCGGCGTCGAGCGCCTTCTCGCGGTCGGTTCCTGCCATGGGTGCCACCCGGTTTGCTTGAGTCGATCGCTTCACGTCAAACGACGCTAGCGCCTGCCACTGACAACGGGTCCGGACACCGCCCGGTCCGCCCAGCCACTCTATGAGAATAGTTGTTCGATTTTTGTGTCAAGCTGCCCCGAAGTCCTGTGGAAAAGCGGAAAACCCCAGGCCGGAGAGGGGGCAACAGCACAACACGCCCGACCGCCGGGGGCTCACCTCAGCTCGGCGGGGACGTCCACGGCCCGGCAGACCGCGCGCCAGACGTCCTTCGCCTCCCACCCCGCCTCCAGCGCCTGGTGCACCGTCCGCCCGCCGAGCTCGGACATCACATGATCACGTGCGAAGGAGTCGGCGTACGCCGCACCGAAGTGGGCCGCCATCCGCTCCCAGAAGACCGTCAACCGCATGCCCCCAGTATCAGCGGTGCGGTCCCGGGCACGGGCACGGACGGGCCCGCCGTCCTCTCACCCCAGGGCCCGCACTCCCGCGGTGACCAGGACGGCGGCGGCCACCACCACCAGGAAGGGAGCGCGCAGCACCAGGGCGACCGCCGCCGCGGCGACACCCGCCGCCCGGGCGTCGACCACCAGCGCGCCGCCGTCCCCTCCGAAGGTCTGCTGCGCGGTGAGCGCCGCCAGCAGCGCGACCGGCAGCAGGGCCGCCAGCCGCCGGACCAGCGGGCGCTCCAGAGCCCCCGCGGGCACCGACAGTCCCACCAGCTTGACGAGGTAGCAGCCGACCGCCGTCGCCGCCACCGCGATCCAGACGCTCACCGGGCACCTTCCTCTCCCGGGCCCTCGTCCGGCCCTTCGCGCCTCTTCTCCCGCCGGCCGTGCACCAGCAGCACCAGCGGGGCGGCCAGCGCCGCCACCAGTACCGGAACCCCGGCCGGAAGCACCGGCAGGAACGCCAGGCCCAGCAGTACCGCCAGCCCGGCCGTGGCCCGTTCCACCGCCGTCCGCAACATGGGGGCGAGCAGCGCCAGGAAGACGGCCGGGCCGGCCGCGTCCAGCCCCCAGGCGCCGGTGTCGCCGAGCGCGGCGGCGCCCAGCGCGCCGAGCAGCGTGGTGAGGTTCCACAGCAGGTACAGGCTGGCTCCGGTGACGGCGAAGCCGAGCCGGGCCGTGCGCGTGTCGCGCTGGGCGAGGGCGACGAGGGAGGTCTCGTCGATGACCCACTGGGCGGCCAGCGGCCGCACCGCGCGCGGCAGCCGCAGCAGGGTGGACAGCCGCAGCCCGTAGAAGGCGTTGCGGACCCCGAGGAAGAAGGCCCCGGCCGCCGCGGTGAGCGGGTTTCCGCCGGCGGCGAGCGCGCCGACGAGGGCGAACTGCGAGGCGCCGGTGAACACCAGCAGGCTCAGCGCGCAGGTCTGCGCGAGGCTCAGGCCCGCCCCCGCGGAGGTCACCCCGAAGGCGAAGCCCGAGAGGCCGACGGCGACGCCGACCCCCAGCGCGTCCCGGACGACGGCGCGGTCCCCGCCACCGGGCGGGTCCGTCACCTGCTCCGTCACCTGCTCCTGCACCGGCTGTACGGCACCGCCCGCGGCTCCCGTGGCGGGACCCGGCGCGTCCGGTGTCTTCTGGATCATCTCGTTCCGCTCCGGCACGAAGTGATGGTACGTGCGCCGTTCCCGCACGTTCCTGGGGGTTCCCGCCGGTGGACACCGGCGGGTACGTCGGCGACCGGCGGAGGCACCGACCGGAGTGCGGCCGGCCGGGGGCGCGGCGGTGTCAGAGGGCGGGTGCAGGATGGACCCCATGGACCGGGCACCGGCTCTCGACATGTTCTCCCCCGCGACCCGGGCGTGGTTCGCGGGGGCGTTCCACGCGCCCACCGCCGCGCAGGAGGGCGCCTGGCGGGCGATCGCCGAGGAGCGGGACGTGCTGGCCGTCGCACCGACCGGCTCCGGCAAGACGCTGGCCGCCTTCCTGGCCGCCCTGGACCGGCTGGCCGCCGCGCCCCCGCCCGCCGACCCGCTCCGGCGCTGCCGGGTGCTGTACGTCTCACCCCTGAAGGCGCTGGCGGTGGACGTGGAGCGCAATCTGCGCAGCCCGCTGACCGGCATCCGGCAGGAGTCGGTGCGGCTGGGGCTGCCCGAGCCCGACATCCGGGTCGGCATCCGCTCCGGCGACACCCCGGCCGCCGAGCGCCGCGCGCTGGCCCGGCGCCCCCCGGACATCCTGATCACCACACCCGAGTCGCTGTTCCTGATGCTCACCTCCGCCGCCCGCGACGCCCTGCGCGGGATCGAGACGGTGATCCTGGACGAGGTGCACGCCGTGGCCGGGACGAAGCGCGGCGCCCATCTGGCGCTCTCCCTGGAGCGGCTGGACGAGCTGCTGGACCGCCCGGCCCGGCGGATCGGCCTGTCGGCGACGGTCCGGCCGGTGGACGAGGTGGCGCGCTTCCTCTCGCCCCGGCGCGGGGCGCGGATCGTGCAGCCGGCCGCGCAGAAGGAGTTCGACCTGTCGGTGGTGGTGCCCGTGCCGGACATGGGCGAGCTGGGCGGCTCCCCGGCGCGGGAGGCCGGCGGCGAGGGCCCCGGCGGGCAGGGCGACCGGCCGTCGATCTGGCCGTCGGTCGAGGAGCGCATCGCCGACCTGGTCCAGGCCCACCGCTCGACGATCGTGTTCGTCAACTCCCGGCGGCTGGCCGAGCGGCTGTGCAACCGGCTGAACGAGATCGCGTACGAGCGGGCCACCGGCGAGCCGCTCCCCGAGGACCACTCCCCGGCGGAGCTGGCAGGAGGCTCGGGCACGGCCGGGGGCGCGCCGCCGGTGCTGGCCCGCGCCCACCACGGCTCGGTCTCCAAGGAGCAGCGGGCCCAGGTGGAGGAGGACCTCAAGGCGGGCCGGCTGCCCGCCGTGGTGGCCACCTCCAGCCTGGAGCTGGGCATCGACATGGGCGCGGTGGACCTGGTGGTCCAGGTGGAGTCCCCGCCCTCGGTCGCCTCCGGGCTGCAGCGGGTGGGCCGCGCCGGGCACCAGGTGGGCGCGGTCTCCTCCGGGGTGGTCCTCCCCAAGTACCGGGGCGATCTGGTGCAGGCGGCGGTGGTCACCGAGCGGATGCGCGAGGGCGCCATCGAGTCCCTGCGGGTGCCCGCCAATCCGCTGGACGTCCTGGCCCAGCAGCTGGTCGCCATGACCGCCCTGGACACCTGGGACGTGGACGAGCTGCTGGCGGTGGTGCGGCGCGCCGCACCCTTCGCCTCGCTGCCGGAGTCGGCGTACACCGCCGTGCTGGACATGCTCGCCGGGCGGTATCCGTCCGACGCCTTCGCCGAGCTGCGCCCGCGTCTGGTGTGGGACCGGGTCGCACACACCGTCGCCGGGCGCCCCGGTGCCCAGCGGCTGGCGGTCACCTCGGGCGGGACGATCCCCGACCGCGGGCTGTTCGGCGTCTTCCTCGCCGGTGCCGACCCGAAGAAGGGCGGCGGCCGGGTCGGGGAACTGGACGAGGAGATGGTCTACGAGTCCCGGGTGGGCGACGTGTTCACCCTGGGCACCACGAGCTGGCGCATCGAGGACATCACCCGCGACCGCGTCCTGGTCACCCCGGCGCCCGGAGTTCCGGGCCGGCTGCCGTTCTGGAAGGGCGACCAGCTCGGCCGCCCGCTGGAGCTGGGCCGGGCGCTGGGCGCGTTCCTGCGCGAGATCGGCGGCCTGCCCGCCGGGGCCGCCCGCGAGCGGCTGGCCGCGGCCGGGCTGGACGAGTGGGCCGCCGACAACGTCCTGTCCTACCTCGGCGAGCAGCGCGAGGCCTGCGGGCACGTCCCCGACGACCGCACCGTCGTCGTGGAGCGCTTCCGCGACGAGCTGGGCGACTGGCGGATCGTCGTCCACTCCCCCTTCGGCGCCCAGGTGCACGCCCCCTGGGCGCTGGCGCTGGGAGCGCGGCTGACCGAGCGGTTCGGCCTGGACGCCCAGGTGATGCACGCCGACGACGGCCTGGTGCTGCGCCTGCCCGACGCCGACCTGGCGGGCTTCGGCCTCGACGACGCGTTCGGCGAAGGGTTCGGCGGCACTCCCGGTGACGGGCCGGGCGACGGCTTCGGCGCCGCGCCCGGAGCCGGCCCCGGTGCGGGCCGGGGCCCCGCCGACCCCGACCAGCCGCCGGTCGGCGCCGCCGACGTCGTGTTCGACCGGGAGGAGGTGGAGCGGATCGTCACCGACCGGGTCGGCGGCTCCGCCCTGTTCGCCGCGCGTTTCCGCGAGTGCGCCGCCCGCGCCCTGCTGCTCCCCCGGCGCGATCCCGGCAGGCGCACCCCGCTGTGGCAGCAACGGCAGCGCGCCGCCCAGCTGCTGGAGGTGACCAGCGAGTTCGGCTCCTTCCCCATCGTCCTGGAGGCCGTGCGCGAGTGCCTGCAGGACGTCTTCGACGTCCCCGGGCTCACCGAGCTGATGGGGGACGTCGAGACGCGCCGGGTGCGTCTGGTGGAGGTCACCACGCCCGAGCCGTCCCCGTTCGCCCGCTCCCTGCTGTTCGGCTATGTCGCGCAGTACCTCTACGAGGGCGACTCCCCGCTCGCCGAGCGCCGGGCCGCCGCGCTGTCGCTGGACTCCCGGCTGCTGGCCGAGCTGCTGGGCCGGGCCGAGCTGCGCGAGCTGCTGGATCCGGAGGTGCTGGCCGAGCTGGAGCGCGAGCTGCAGTGGCTCCCCGCGGCGGGAGAGGCGGAGACGGACGGCGGGGTCCGCCGGATCAAGGACGCCGAGGGCGTCGCCGACGCGCTGCGCGTCCTGGGTCCGCTCACCGACGCCGAACTGGCCGAGCGGGGTGCCGGGCCGGAGTGGGCGCGGGAGCTGGCCCGGGCCCGCCGCGCCATCGAGGTCCGCATCGCGGGCCGGGAGCACTGGGCGGCGATCGAGGACGCCGGACGGCTGCGGGACGCCCTCGGCGCGGCACTGCCCGTCGGTGTGCCCGAGGCGTTCACCGAGCCCGTCCCCGATCCGCTGGGCGATCTGCTGGCCCGCTACGCCCGTACCCGCGGCCCGTTCACCACGGCCCGGGCCGCCGGGCGCTTCGGGCTGGGCAGCGCCGTCGCCGACGGCGCGCTGCACCGGCTGGCGGCCGCCGGCCGGCTGGTCCAGGGCGAGTTCCACCCCTCCGGCACCGAACAGGAGTGGTGCGACGCCGGTGTGCTGCGCCGGCTGCGCCGCCGGTCCCTGGCCGCGCTGCGCCAGGAGCTGGAGCCGGTGCCGCCCGCGGCGCTCGCCGCCTTCCTCCCCCAGTGGCAGCAGTTGGGCGAACAGCCGGGCACGGGCGGGCTGCGCGGCGTGGACGGGCTGCTGCGCGCCGTCGAACAGCTCCAGGGCGCGCCCGTGCCCGCCTCCGCCCTGGAGAAGCTGGTCCTGCCCTCCCGGGTCACCGGCTACCACCCGGCGATGCTGGACGAACTGACCGCCACCGGGGAGGTGGTCTGGGCGGGCGCGGGCGCGCTGCCCGGCAAGGACGGCTGGGTCCGCCTCCTGCTCGCCGACGCCGCTCCCCTGCTGCTGCCGCCCCCGCACCCGCTGGAGGCGGGCGAGCTCCACCGGGCCGTGCTGGACGCGCTCTCGGGCGGGTACGGGCTGTTCTTCCGGCAGATCGCCGAACGGGTCCGCGCCGCCGGTCTCCAGGTGGCCGACCCGGAGCTGGCCGAAGCCCTCTGGGAGCTGGCCTGGTCCGGACACCTCACCAACGACACCCTCGCCCCGCTGCGCGCCCTGCTCGGTTCCGGCCGCACCGCCGGGGCAACGGCGCACCGCGCCAGGCGGAGCATCCCCCGCGGCCGGTACGGCGCCCTGACGGCGCTGTCCTCCCCGGCGTCGTCGGCCTCCCTCTCCGCCCGTCGTCCCGCCGCCTCCCGGAGCGGTCCGCCGACCGTGGCGGGCCGCTGGTCGCTGCTGTCCGAGCGGGAGGACGACCCCACTCTCCGCGCCCACGCCCTGGCCCGCACCCTGCTGGACCGGCACGGCGTGGTCACCCGGGGGGCGGTCGCCGCCGAGGGGGTGGAGGGCGGCTTCTCGGCCGCGTACCGCGTGCTGTCGGTCTTCGAGGAGAGCGGCCAGGCCCGGCGCGGCTACGTGGTGGAGGGCCTGGGCGCCGCGCAGTTCGCCGTGGACGGCGCGGTGGACCGGCTGCGCGCGATCGCCGCGGCCCGCGAGAAGCCGACGGGTGCCCGGCCGCGTGCCGCCGTGCTCGCCGCCGCCGACCCGGCCAACGCCTACGGTGCCGCGCTGCCCTGGCCGGAGCCGCCGCCCGCCGGAGGTGCGGCGGACGGCCGGAGCACTGCCCGCAGAGCGGCCCACAAACCGGGCCGGAAGGCGGGTTCCCTGGTGGTCCTGGTCGACGGCGAGCTGGTCCTCTACCTGGAGCGGGGCGGCAGGACGCTGCTGGCCTGGCGGGACGGGGGCCCGCCGCTGGACGCCGCGGTCGAGGCGCTGGCCGGCGCCGCCCGCCGGGGAGTGCTGGGCACCGTCACCGTGGAGCGCGCCAACGGCTCCCCCGTGCTGGGCTCACCGCTCGGCCGCGCCCTGGAGGCGGCGGGCTTCCACGCCACCCCGCGCGGGCTGCGGCTGCGCGCCTGACATCAGCCGGCGGGCCGGGGCGGCAGGCGGCGTGCCACAGTGGGAGCGGCGGACGTGCGCCACGGCCGCCGTACGTCCGGCCCGGCGGTCCGCGGACGAGGAGGGAGAGCGCTTCCCATGCCCGAGGGGGACACGGTCTGGCGCACGGCCCGGCAGCTGCACCGCGCGCTGTCGGGAGCCCCCCTGGTCCGCTGCGACCTGCGGGTGCCCAGGCTGGCCACCACCGATCTGACCGGCCGCGAGGTGCTGGAGACCCTCCCGCGCGGCAAGCACCTCCTGACCCGCTTCGAGGGCGGGCTGACCCTCCACTCCCATCTGCGGATGGACGGCGCCTGGCGCACCTACGCCGCCGGTGAGCGGTGGCGCGGCGGGCCGGGGCACCAGATCCGCGCCGTCCTGGCCACCGCGGCCCGGACCGCCGTGGGCTACCGCCTCCCCGTCCTGGAACTGCTGCGCACCACCGAGGAGGACCGGGTGGTGGGCCATCTCGGCCCGGACCTCCTCGGCCCCGACTGGGATCCGGCCGAGGCGCTGCGGCGGCTGCTCTCCGACCCCGGCCGGCCGCTCGCCGAGGCCCTGCTCGACCAGCGCAACCTGGCCGGCATCGGGAACGTCTTCGCGGCGGAGCTGTGCTTCCTGGTACGGGCCAGCCCCTGGCTTCCGGTCGGCGAGCTCCCCTCCCCCGAACGCCTGCCCGCCCTGGCCAGGAAGCTGCTGGAGGTCAACAAGGACCGGCCCCGACGCGTCACCACCGGTGGTGTCCCCGGCCGGAGCAGTGGTCTGTGGGTGTACGGCCGTGCGGGGAGTCCGTGTCTGCGCTGCGGCACCACCGTTCGCAGCCGGCTGCCCGGCCCGTCCGACGGACAGCGCCTGGCGTACTGGTGCCCGGGCTGCCAGACGGGGCCCTCCCCGGCTCCGGCCTCCCGCTGACCGCCCCGGGACGGCGCGCCGGGGCAGCCCGCCGTGCCGTTCCGCGCGTGCCGCCGTGGGCCGAGCGGAACGGCACCTGTCCGTACCCCTCGCCGAACCTGTGCCCGCGTGCCGCCCGCCGGATCCGGCACACGGAGGGGCCGGGCCGCCACGGGCCCGGCCCGGTCTTCTCGACCGGGCCGGGCCCGTGGCGGTTTGTTCCGGCGTGTACTCGGTGCGCGCCGGTCAGGCGGCGACGACGTCGACGGCTTCCGTGGGCGCCTTGATGGTCACCCGCTCCTCCGGACGGCCCGTGACCGACGTCACGGACACCGGGTTGAGAACGGGACGGCGCATCGGCGCGGGCACCGTGTCGCTCGCCGCGGACTGCGCCAGCTCCGCGAGCGCCAGTTCGTCACTGACCTCCCGCATCAGCTCGGACATCCGCACGTCCAACGCCTCGCAGATCGACGCGAGCAGTTCGGAGGAAGCCTCCTTCTGCCCCCGCTCGACCTCCGAGAGGTAGCCGAGCGAAACCCGGGCGGATGAGGAGACTTCGCGCAGGGTACGGCCCTGGCGCTGGCGCTGCCGACGCAGCACGTCACCCAGCAGGCGACGGAGCAGAATCATCGGTGGCTCCCTCCTAGGACCGCTGACCCGGATCCTTCATGCCCCACCGTACCGCCTACAACCGCGGCCGTGCGGGGAGCGATGCTGTGTTCACTCAGGGCTGCAAACATCCATTCCCCCCACTGTGTTCCGTATCCTTTGTCGCCGCATTTTCCACAAGTTCGCTCAAGAACAGCCGGATCACCGCGCATACGCTCTCGGCCCGGATCTCCGCCCGGTCCCCGTCCAGGTCCAGGGAGAGGGCCACGGGTCCGGTGTCCGGACCGGCGACCGCCACATGGACCCTGCCGACCGGCTGCCCGTCCTGCGGCTCGGGGCCCGCGACCCCGGTCGTCGCCAGGCCCCAGTCCGTGCCCAGCACCCGCCGTACGCCGGCCGCCATCTGGCGGGCCACCTCGGGGTCGACCGCGCCCCGCTCCGCCAGCAGGTCCGCGTCCACGCCCAGCACCCGGTGCTTGACCTCGGTGGCGTAGGCGGTCACCGAGCCGCGGACGGTCACCGAGGCGCCGGGGGCCGCCGTCAGCTCGGCGGCGACCAGTCCGCCGGTGAGCGACTCGGCGGCGGCGACGGTCTGGCCGCGGTCGGCCAGCAGTTTCAGGGCCTGCGCGGTCTCCCCGGTGTCCCCGACGGTCTCGGGGGCCTCGGGTACCTCGGAGGCCTCAGGAGCCTCGGGCGCCTCGGGCGCCTCGACGATTCCGGCGCTCTCGTCACTCATGGCCCTTCCTCTCCGCCGCCCCAGCCCGCCGCAGGACCACGGCCTGCCGCACGTAGTCCAGACCGGTGCCCACCGTCAGGACCACGGCCAGGGCCATCACCCACCAGCGCAGGGTGGCCAGCGGCCCGGTCAGCGCCAGGATGTACATGCCCACCGCGATCCCCTGGGCGAGGGTCTTCAGCTTTCCGCCGCGGCTGGCCGGGATGACACCGTGCCGGATCACCCAGAAGCGCATCAGGGTGATGCCGAGCTCCCGGAAGAGGATCACTCCCGTCACCCACCAGGGCAGGTCGGAGAGCGCCGAGAGGCAGATCAGCGCGGCGCCCATGATCGCCTTGTCCGCGATCGGGTCTGCGATCTTGCCGAAGTCGGTGACCAGGTTGTACCGCCTGGCCAGCTCCCCGTCGAAGAGATCGGTGATCATCGCGATGGTGAAGGCCGCCCAGGCGAAGGAGCGCCAGACCGGGTCGTGTCCGCCGTCGGCGAGCATCAGGAACACGAAGCCCGGCACCAGCAGCAGCCGGATCATCGTGAGGATGTTGGCGATGTTCCACAGACCCGCCTTGCGGGCGGCCGTTCTCTCCTGTTCCGCCACTGTTCCGCCCCTCGCCGCGGAAGCCGGGATGTCCGTCATGTACCCGCCTCCTCATTCCGGGGGCGCCCCCGGACGACGTCCGGGAACGGCTCGGCAACGAGATCCACACCCTCGCTCGCCACCACCTTCGCCTCGACCAGCTGTCCCACGGAGAACCCCGAGGAGCCGCCCGGGCCGGTGAGGAACACCTGCCCGTCGGTCTCGGGTGCCTGGTGCTCCCCTCGCCCGACCGGCCCGTCCTCCTCGTCCACCGACTCGACCAGCACCCGTACGGTCTCGCCGACGCGCTCCTCCGCGCGCTGCGCGGTCAGCTCATCGGCGAGCCGGGAGACGCGGTCCAGCCGCTCGGCCACCGTCTCCGGGTCGGTCTTGTCCTCGTAGGTCGCCGCTTCGGTACCTTCCTCGTCCGAGTACCCGAAGACACCGATCGCATCCAGCCTCGCCTCGGTCAGAAAACGCTCCAGCTCGGCCAGGTCCGCCTCGGTCTCACCGGGGAAGCCCACGATGAAGTTCGACCGGACGCCCGCCTGCGGCGCCCCGGCGCGAATGGTCCGGAGCAGTTCCAGGAAGCGCTCGGTGTCGCCGAAGCGGCGCATGGCGCGCAGTACGCCCGGGGCCGAGTGCTGGAAGGACAGGTCGAAGTAGGGGGCGACCTTCTCCGTCCCGGTCAGGACGTCGATCAGGCCGGGGCGCAGCTCGGCGGGCTGCAGATAGCTGACCCGGATCCGCTCGACGCCGTCCACGGCGGCGAGCTCGGGCAGCAGCGTCTCCAGCAGCCGGATGTCACCCAGGTCCTTGCCGTAGGAGGTGTTGTTCTCGGAGACCAGCATGATCTCCTTCACCCCCTGCCCGGCCAGCCACCTGGTCTCGGCCAGTACGTCGGAGGGGCGGCGGGAGACGAAGGACCCGCGGAAGGAGGGGATGGCGCAGAACGAGCACCGCCGGTCGCAGCCCGAGGCCAGCTTCACCGAGGCGACCGGGCTGCTGCCCAGCCTGCGCCGCAGCGGAGCCCGCGGCCCGGAGGCCGGGGCCAGCCCGTCGGGCAGGTCGGCGGGCGGATCGGCGGAGGGTGCGGACACCGCGCCGTGCCCGGGCAGCGCGACATCGGCGCCCTGCCGCTCGGCCGGGCTGATCGGCAGCAGTCTGCGCCGGTCGCGGGGAGTGTGCGGGATGTGCGAACCCCCGGCGAGAATGGTCTGCAGGCGCTCGGAGATGTCGGCGTAGTCGTCGAAGCCGAGCACTCCGTCGGCCTCGGGCAGCGCTTCGGCGAGCTCCTTGCCGTAGCGCTCCGCCATGCAGCCGACGGCGACCACGGCCCTGGTGCGGCCGCCCGCCCCGGAGGCGGCCGTCTTGAGGTCGTTCGCCTCCAGCAGGGCGTCGACGGAGTCCTTCTTGGCGGCCTCGACGAAACCGCAGGTGTTGACGACGGCGACGTCCGCGTCGGCGGCGTCCTCGACGAGCTCCCAGCCGTCCGCCGCCAGACGGCCCGCGAGCTCCTCCGAGTCCACCTCGTTACGGGCGCAGCCAAGGGTGACCAGTGCGACGGTACGGCGTTCGGGCATGGCCTCAGCCTACTTCGTTCCGGTCGCGCCCCCCGCCCTCAGGGTTCCTCCGTCCCGCTGCTCAGCCCTGCTCGGGATCGCCCTTGGTGTAGCTGACCCGCTGCACCTGGCCGTTCTCGCCGGCCTTGCCGACCTCCTTGCCGTTGACGTAGAGGGTGACCGCGCCCGCGTTGCCGAGGACCAGGTTGATCTGCTCGTCGTCGGTGAAGGTCCGCGACTCGCCGTCCTTGAGGACGTTCTCCTCCAGCAGCCGCCCGTCGTGGCCCTCGGCGGAGAACCAGCTCTGCCCGTCCTCGGCCACCAGCTTGACCGTGACCTTGTCCGCCGGGACGGCGGCGATGGCGCTGTCGGACTCGGTCGGGGCCGGACCGGGCTTGCGGTCGGCGGGCTTGGCCGGGTCGGTGGTCCCGGTGGGCTCGGGGACCTCCTGCCGGGCGGTCGGGGGGTGCTCCGCGTCGTCCCCACCGGTGAACAGGGTGAAGCCGACGAAGCCGACCACCGCCACGATCGCCGCGACCATGGCCGCGGTCCAGTTGGGGCGGGACGGCTCGGGGCGGATGCGTTCCGCCTCGAAGAGGGTGGCAGCCGGGGTCGGCGCCGGGCGCCCGCCGTGTTCGGAGTCGTACCGCGCCAGCAGTTCCTCCGGATCGAGACCGACGACCTTGGCCAGGGTGCGGAGATGCCCCCGGGCGTAGACGTCGCCCCCGCACCGGGAGAAGTCGTCCTGCTCGATGGCGTGCACGATCGGGACGCGGATACGGGTGGCGGTACTGACTTCGTCGACCGTCAGCCGTGCGTCGATACGGGCCTGCTGGATCGCCTGACCGACGGAAGGCCGGTCTTCCGGGGAGGGGTTGCCGATGGACACGAGGGCGCCTTTCGAGCGTGAGCCACCTGCTGGGTACTCAGTCTAGAGGGGGTGCTGAAGGGTCGGGCAAGCGGGCGGGGGGAGTCTGTCCGCCATAGGGATGGGCTTGCCCGCCCATCGGCGTCCACATGCCCCGATCTTCCCTCCGATTGACGCCTTGCCAGGGGAAATGGTTGCCCTGCTCACCCCTGCGAGTGATCCTCTCCCCGGATCATCGCCAGCACCCCGTCCAGTTCGTCGGGCTTGACCAGTACGTCCCTGGCCTTCGACCCCTCGCTCGGACCCACCACTCCGCGCGACTCCATCAGATCCATCAGCCGGCCCGCCTTGGCGAACCCGACCCGCAGCTTCCGCTGGAGCATCGAGGTGGAGCCGAACTGCGTGTTGACCACCAGTTCGGCCGCCTGGCACAGCAGGTCGAGGTCGTCGCCGATCTCCTCGTCGATCTCCTTCTTCCGGCCCTGCCCGACGACCACGTCCTCGCGGAAGACCGGGGCCATCTGCTTCTTGCAGTGCGCGACGACGCCCGCGACCTCCTCCTCGGTGACATAGGCGCCCTGCATACGGGTGGGTTTGCCCGCTCCCATCGGCAGGAACAGGCCGTCGCCCTTGCCGATCAGCTTCTCGGCGCCCGCCTGGTCGAGGATGACCCGGCTGTCGGCGAGCGAGGAGGTGGCGAAGGCGAGCCGGGAGGGCACGTTCGCCTTGATCAGACCGGTGACGACATCGACGGAGGGACGCTGGGTGGCCAGCACCAGATGGATGCCCGCGGCACGGGCGAGCTGGGTGATCCGCACGATCGCGTCCTCGACGTCGCGCGGCGCGACCATCATCAGGTCGGCCAGCTCGTCCACGATCACCAGCAGGTACGGGTAGGGGGCGAGCTCCCGCTCGCTGCCCTCGGCCGCCGTCACCTTGCCGGAGCGCACCGCCGCGTTGAAGTCGTCGATGTGCCGGAAGCCGTAGGCGGCCAGGTCGTCGTAGCGCAGGTCCATCTCGCGCACGACCCACTGCAGGGCCTCGGCGGCCTTCTTCGGATTGGTGATGATCGGGGTGATCAGGTGCGGGATGCCCTCGTACGCGGTCAGCTCGACCCGCTTGGGGTCCACCAGCACCATCCGGACGTCCTCGGGGGTGGCGCGCACCATCACCGAGGTGATCAGGCAGTTGATGCAGGACGACTTTCCGGACCCGGTGGCGCCCGCGACCAGGATGTGCGGCATCGTCGCCAGGTTGGCGGTGACATAGCCGCCCTCGACGTCCTTGCCGAGCCCGACCAGCAACGGGTGCTCGTCGCCGGCGGCCTCGGCCAGCCGCAGCACGTCACCGAGCTTGACCATCTCGCGGTCGGTGTTGGGGATCTCGATACCGACCGCCGACTTCCCCGGGATGGGGCTGATGATGCGCACATCCGGGCTGGCGACGGCGTAGGCGATGTTCTTGGCCAGCGCGGTGATCTTCTCGACCTTGACCGCCGGGCCGAGTTCGATCTCGTAGCGGGTGACCGTCGGCCCACGGGTGAAGCCGGTGACGGCGGCGTCCACCTTGAACTCCGCGAACACCGTGCTCAGTGACGCGACGACCGCGTCGTTCGCGGCACTTCGGGTGCGTCCCGGGCCACCGCGCTCCAGCAGGTCCAGCGACGGCAGCGCGTAGGTGACGTCCCCCGCCAGCCGGAGCTGCTCGGCGCGCGGCGGCAGGGAGTCGGCGGGCTCGGGGGGCGGGGTCCTGGTCAGGTCCGGTACGGCGCCGCCCGCCGCCGAGTGCTCCCGGCCCCCGGCCGCCGGAGCGGCCGGTGCCTGCGGAGCGGCCGGCGCGGTGCCGGTGTGCTCGTGCTCGTCCCGCTCGGTCCGGACCCCGCTGCTGAGGTCGGCGACCAGCGGTGAGGGCTGCACCCCGTGCAGGACCGCGCCCTCCAGCTGGGCGGCCGCGGCGGCGGCCACGTCCACGGCACCCCGGGAGTCCCGGGAACCGTCCGGGGCGGCGGTACGGCGGGAGCGGCGGCCGTCCAGCGCCCGCTTCTCGGCCTGGAAGGCGTCGTCGCCGTCCTTGCGGAGGCTCGCCCGCCGCGGCCGGACGGGCCGGGGCCCGTCGTCGGGGAACCCCTCGTGGCCGCCGTCCACCGGATCGTCCGCCGCCACCAGGCCCAGACGTACGCCCAGCTGCCTCAGCCGCTGCGGAATGGCGTTGACGGGGGTCGCGGTGACGACGAGCAGCCCGAAGACGGTGAGCAGCAGCAGCAGGGGCACCGCCAGCACCTCGCTGACGGTGAGGACCAGCGGCTTGGAGGCGGCCCAGCCGATCAGGCCGCCCGCGTCACGGACCGCACCGGCGTCCCCGCCGCGCCCGGGTGAACCGCAGGCGATGTGCACCAGGCCCAGGAGACCGACGGTCAGTGCCGAGAGCCCGATCACGATGCGCCCGTTGGCCTCGGGCTTCTCGGGATGCCGCATCAGCCGTACGGCGACGGCGCCCAGCAGTATCGGGACCACCAGGTCGAGACGGCCGAAGGCACCGGTGACCAGCATCTCGACCAGCTCGCCGACCGGGCCCCGCAGATTGGACCAGGTGCCGGCCGCGACCACCAGGGCGACACCGAGCAGCAGCAGGGCGAGCCCGTCCTTGCGGTGCGCGGGGTCCAGTCCCCTGGCACCGCGGCCTATGCCCCGCAGCAGGGCGCCGACGGCATGCGCGAGACCGAGCCACAGGGCCCTGACCAGACGGTAGACGCCGTTCGTCGGGGACGGCGCGGGCTTCGGGGGCGCCTTGGGCGCCGCCTTCTTCGCCGCTCGTCTCGCCGGGGGCTTCCCGGGCGCGGCGGACCTCGATGCCGGGGCCTTCCTGGCAGCGGCCTTCTTCGCGGGCGCCTTCTTGGCGGCCTTGCCGGACGTACGTGAGGCCATGGTGCCGAGGTTACCCGTGACAGCCCGCCAAGACACGGACCGAAGTGGCGGATGATACGAATGCGGTCCGGCGCGGCGCGCCCGACACCCCGTCAGGTCACGGCCACCGGCGGGAAGCCGCCGGCCGGGCGGCGGTCAGTTCTGCGAGGGAAGCGAAGCCGCACTGCCCGGCTCCAGGGCGTCAAGTGCCCGCCGCAGGCCGGAGAGTTTGCGCTCCAGATGGGCGGCCGTGGCGACCGCCGCGGCGTCCGTGGAGTTGTCCAGGTGCTTGGAGAGCGCCTCCGCCTGCTCTTCCACGGCCGCCAGCCGCGCGGAGAGTTCGGCCAGCACGCCCGAGGACGATCCCCCGCCGCCGTCTCCGTCCGCGCCCCGGCCCTCCGTCTGCAGCCGCAGCAGCTCGGCCTGCTCGCGCAGTTGGACGTTCTTCATGTACAGCTCGACGAACACCGAGACCTTCGCCCGCAGCACCCACGGGTCGAACGGCTTGGAGATGTAGTCGACGGCACCGGCCGCGTAGCCGCGGAAGGTGTGGTGCGGACCGTGGTTGATCGCGGTCAGGAAGATGATCGGGATGTCCCGGGTACGCTCACGCCGCTTGATGTGGGCCGCGGTCTCGAAACCGTCCATGCCCGGCATCTGCACGTCCAGCAGGATGACCGCGAAGTCGTCCGTGAGCAGCGCCTTCAGCGCCTCCTCCCCTGACGATGCCCGCACCAGCGTCTGGTCCAGCGCGGAGAGGATCGCCTCCAGCGCCAGCAGATTCTCCGGCCGGTCATCGACCAGGAGGATCTTGGCCTTCTGCACCATGGCCCGTCCTCCTCGCCCGGGCGGCGTCCTCGACGCCGCCACCGGGAACGACTCTTTTACGCCGCCCGCCCTTGTGCCGGTCATGGTAGCCCCACCTCGCGGCCCACCACACCCTGTCACCGAGATGTCACTGTGCACGTAGCCAGAACGCCACGGGCGGTCCGAAGGTTCCCCGATTGCAGCACTTCACACGTAATGCTCCCCGGCCCGCCGCACGTCCGGTGTCCCCGGAACCATCGCACATCACTCCGTCCTCATCCACTGCGCCATGACCGACAGCAGGTGATCGGTGTCCACCGGCTTGGTGACGTAGTCCGACGCCCCGGCCTGGATGCTCTTCTCCCGGTCCCCCTTCATCGCCTTCGCGGTCAGGGCGATGATCGGCAGGCCGGCGAACTGCGGCATCCGCCGGATCGCCGTGGTCGTGGCGTACCCGTCCATCTCCGGCATCATGATGTCCATCAGGACGACCGCCACGTCGTCGTGCTGCTCCAGCATCTCGATGCCCTCGCGCCCGTTCTCTGCGTAGAGCACCTGCAGGCCGTTCTGTTCCAGCACGCTGGTGAGCGCGAAGACGTTGCGGATGTCGTCGTCGACGATGAGCACCTTCTCGCCGCCGAAGGCGCGGCGCGGACGCTCCCGGGCCGGCTGCCGTCCGTTGTTCCGCTGCCAGGAGGGCTCGGCACCGGACTCCCCGGGCTCGTCGCGCTCCGCCTCCCGCCGTGCCGGCTGCTTCTCCGGCAGCGGCAGGGGGAGCGTACGGCGGCGGGAGGCCAGTGCCGCCGCGGCGCGTTCCGCGGCGGGTACGTCCAGGGCGTGGTCCGTCTCCCGGCCCGTGCCCTCCTCGGCATCGGCACCGGGCGTCCGGTCGGTCTCCGCGGCACCGGACTGCGAGTGGCCGCCGGAGGACTGGTCGACCTGGGGCAGGGGGAGGTAGAGGGTGAAGGTCGAGCCCCGGCCCGGCTCGCTGACCGCGTGGATCTCGCCACCGAGCAGCCGCGCGATCTCCCGGCTGATGGACAGCCCCAGCCCCGTACCGCCGTACTTGCGGCTGGTCGTGCCGTCCGCCTGCTTGAACGCCTCGAAGATCACCCGCATCTTGCTCTGCGCGATCCCGATGCCGGTGTCGGTCACCGAGAAGGCGATCAGCTCGGAGTCGGGGTCGCGCAGCGAGCCGTGTTCCAGCATCTGGTCGCGGATCGCCTCCGGCACGTCCGACCCGGCCGAGCGGATCACCAGCTCCACGGCCCCGCTGTCGGTGAACTTCACCGCGTTCGACAGGAGGTTGCGCAGCACCTGGAGCAGCCGCTGCTCGTCGGTGTGGAGGGTCGGGGGCAGCTCCGGCGAGACCCGCACCGAGAAGTCGAGCCCCTTCTCCGCGGTGAGCGGCCGGAAGGTCGCCTCGACGTAGTCCACGAGCTGGACCAGCGCGATACGGGTCGGGCTGACGTCCATCTTGCCCGCCTCGACCTTCGACAGGTCCAGGATGTCGTTGATCAGCTGGAGCAGGTCGGATCCCGCGCCGTGGATCGTCTCGGCGAACTCCACCTGCTTGGGCGTCAGATTGCCCTCCGCGTTGTCGGCCAGCAGCTTGGCCAGGATGAGCAGCGAGTTCAGCGGAGTGCGCAGCTCGTGCGACATGTTCGCCAGGAACTCGGACTTGTAGCGCATCGAGACCGCGAGCTGCTCGGCGCGCTCCTCCAGGACCTGCCGGGCGTCCTCGATCTCGGAGTTCTTGATCTCGATGTCGCGGTTGGTCTTGGCCAGCAGCGCCGCCTTCTCCTCCAGCTCCTGGTTGGAGTCCTCGAGCGCCTTCTGCCGGCTCTCCAGTTCCACGGAACGCTCCTGGAGCTGCTCGGCCAGCTCCTGCGACTGCCGCAGCAGCACCTCCGTCTTGGTGTTGACGCTGATGGTGTTGACGCTGGTGGCGATCATCTCCGCGATCTGGTTCAGGAAGTCCTTCTGGATCTGGTTGAAGGGCTGGAAGGAGGCCAGTTCGATGACGCCGAGCACACTGCCCTCGAAAAGCAGCGGCAGCACGACCACGTTGGCGGGCGGTGCCTCGCCCAGCCCGGAGGAGATCTTGAGATAGCCGGGCGGAGCCTGCTCGACCAGGATCGTGCGCTTCTCCTCCGCCGCGGTTCCCACCAGGGACTCGCCCGGCCGGAACATGGTGGGCATGGTGCTCTGCGAGTAGCCGTAGCTGCCGATCATCCGCAGCTCGTACGTGCCGTCCTCGCCCGCTCCGACCCCGACCTCCTGGTTCGCGCCGGTGGGCGCGGCCACGAAGAAGGCGCCGTGCTGGGCGGAGACCACCGGGGTCAGCTCGCTCATGATCAGCCGCGCCACGTCCGCCAGGTCACGGCGGCCCTGCATCAGACCGGAGATACGGGCGAGGTTGCCCTTGAGCCAGTCCTGCTCCTGGTTGGCGAGCGTGGTCTCGCGCAGGGTGGCGATCATGGTGTTGATGTTGTCCTGGAGCGCCAGGATCTCGCCCGCGGCGTCCACGTCGATCTTCACGTTGTGGTCGCCCCGGGTCACCGCGGCGGCCACCCCGGCGATGCTGCGGACCTGGGCGGTGAGGTTGCCCGCCATCTCGTTCACCGACTCGGTGAGGTCCTTCCAGGTGCCGGAGACGCCGTCGACCCGCGCCTGACCGCCCAGCCGCCCCTCGGTACCCACCTCGCGCGCCACCCGGGTCACCTGCTCCGCGAACGACGACAGCTGGTCCACCATCGTGTTGATGGTGGTCTTCAGCTCCAGGATCTCGCCGCGCGCGTCGATGTCGATCTTCTTTGTGAGATCACCCCGGGCGATCGCGGTGGTGACCTGGGCGATGTTGCGGACCTGGCCGGTGAGGTTGGAGGCCATCGAGTTGACGGACTCCGTCAGGTCCTTCCAGGTGCCCGACACCCCGGGCACATGCGCCTGGCCCCCGAGGATGCCCTCGGTGCCCACCTCACGCGCCACCCGCGTCACCTGCTCCGCGAACGACGACAGCGTCTTCACCATGGTGTTGACGGCGTCGGCGAGCTGGGCCACCTCGCCACTCGCCTCGACGGTCACCTTCTTGGTCAGGTCGCCGTTGGCGACCGCCGTCGCGACCTGGGAGATGTTGCGCACCTGGTTCGTCAGGTTCGACGCCATCAGGTTGACGTTCTCGCTCAGGTCCTTCCAGATGCCCGTGACGCCCGGCACATGCGCCTGGCCGCCCAGCATGCCCTCGGTGCCCACCTCACGCGCCACCCGCGTCACCTGCTCCGCGAACGACGACAGCTGGTCCACCATCGTGTTCACGGTCGTCACCAGGGCGAGGATCTCGCCCTTGGCGTCGACGGTGATCTTCTTCGACAGATCGCCCCGGGCGACCGCGGTGGTGACCTCGGCGATGTTGCGCACCTGGGAGGTGAGGTTGTTCGCCATGCCGTTGACGGACTGGGTGAGGTCCTTCCAGGTGCCGGAGACCCCCTCCACCTCGGCCTGGCCGCCGAGGATGCCCTCGGTGCCCACCTCGCGCGCCACCCTGGTGACCTGCTCCGCGAACGAGGAGAGCTGGTCCACCATCGTGTTCAGGGTGTTCTTCAGCTCCAGGATCTCGCCCCGGGCGTCGACCTCGATCTTCTGCGACAGGTCTCCGCGCGCCACGGCGGTGGCGACCTGGGCGATGTTGCGGACCTGCCCCGTGAGGTTCCCGGCCATGCCGTTGACCGAGTCGGTCAGGTCACGCCACACCCCCGCCACCCCGGGCACCTGCGCCTGGCCCCCGAGCCGCCCCTCGGTGCCCACCTCGCGCGCCACCCTGGTGACCTGCTCCGCGAACGAGGAGAGCTGGTCCACCATCGTGTTCAGGGTGTTCTTCAGCTCCAGGATCTCGCCCCGGGCGTCGACCTCGATCTTCTGCGACAGATCACCGCGCGCCACCGCCGTCGTCACCTGCGCGATGCTGCGGACCTGCGCGGTGAGATTGCCCGCCATGGAGTTGACGGAGTCCGTCAGGTCCTTCCAGGTGCCGGAGACACCGTCGACCCGCGCCTGACCGCCCAGCCGCCCCTCGGTGCCCACGTCCCGGGCCACCCGGGTCACCTGCTCGGCGAAGGCGGAGAGCTGGTCGACCATCCGGTTGACGGTGTTCTTCAGCTGGAGCATCTCGCCGGAGACGTCCACGGTGACCTTCTGCGACAGGTCACCGTTCGCCACCGCCGTCGTCACCTGCGCGATGTTGCGGACCTGGCCGGTGAGGTTGCGGAACGCGGTGTTCACCGAGTCCGTCAGGTCCTTCCAGGTGCCCGCCGCGCCCGGCACCTGCGCCTGGCCGCCCAGCTCACCCTCCACACCGATCTCCCGGGCCACCCGGGTGACCTCGGAGCCGAAGGCGGAGAGCTGGTCCACCATGGTGTTGACGGTGTTCTTCAGCTCCAGCATCTCGCCGGAGACGTCCACGGTGACCTTCTGCGACAGGTCTCCGCGCGCCACCGCCGTCGTCACCTGCGCGATGTCCCGCACCTGCGCCGTGAGGTTGCGGAACGCGGTGTTCACCGAGTCCGTCAGGTCCTTCCAGGTGCCCGACGCGCCCGGCACCTGCGCCTGGCCGCCCAGGACGCCCTCGGTGCCCACCTCGCTGGCCGCCCGCGTCACCTCGTCCGCGAACGTCCGCAGCGTCTCGGTCATCGTGTTGATGGTCTCGGCGAGCTGCGCCACCTCGCCGCGCGCGTTGACCGTGACCTTCTGCGACAGGTCGCCGTTCGCCACGGCGGTCGTCACCCGGGCGATCTCACGCACCTGGGAGGTGAGATTGCCCGCCATCGTGTTGACGGAGTCCGTCAGGTCCTTCCACACGCCCCCGGCGCCCGGCACCCGCGCCTGGCCGCCCAGCTCACCCTCGGTGCCCACCTCGCGCGCCACCCGCGTCACCTCGGACTGGAAGGCCGAGAGCTGGTCCACCATCGTGTTGACGGTGTTCTTCAGCTCCAGCATCTCCCCGGCCACGTGCACCGTGACCTTGCGCGACAGGTCGCCCTTGGCGACCGCGGTCGTCACCAGCGCGATGTCGCGGACCTGGGCGGTCAGCCGGGAGGCCATGGTGTTGACGGAGTCGGTCAGGTCCTTCCAGGACCCGGACATGCCGCGCACCCGCGCCTGGCCGCCCAGCTTCCCCTCGGTACCGACCTCGCTGGCGACCCGTGTCACCTCGTCGGTGAACGTCGAGAGCTGGTCGACCAGCCCGTTGACCGTACGCCCGACCTTCAGGAACTCGCCCCGCAGCGGCTGTGTCGTCCCGTTCGGACTCTGGACCCGCAGGTCCATCCGCTGCTCCAGATCGCCCTCGGCCACCGCCGACAGCACCCGGCCGACCTCGGAGACCGGTCGCACCAGATCGTCCACCAGCGCGTTCGACGCGTCGATGGCCGCTTCCCAGGCTCCCTCGCAGGCACCGGTCTCCAGCCGCTCGGTCAGCTTGCCGTCCCGGCCGACCACCCGGCGCACCCTGGCCAGCTCACTGGTCAGATGCAGGTTCCGCTCCGCGACCTCGTTGAACACGGCCGCGATCTCGGCCATCGGGCCGCTGCCGGCGACGGTGAGGCGTTTGCGGAAGTTCCCGTCCCGCATCGCCTCGAGCGCGGTCAGCAGCCGCCGGACCGAGGCCGCGTCCACCTCGACCGTCCCGTCGGCCCGGGATCGCCCGCCTTTCGTGCGCGTGCTGGCACCTCGCACCGCTCCGCCAGACTGCACCGTGTTCCTCCCGCTGGGTCGAACGTTCCGCCCGGGCATTTCACATCGAGCGCTCCCAGTGTTTCACCATGGTGGAACCAGGCGATAACAGTTCGGCAGCATCGCACACCGCCGGCCAACCGCCTCAGGGGGGAAACACCCGCATCCGGGGCCCGCTCGCACTGCGAACGTAAGTAACCTGGCATCCGGCTGTCCATCCGTCCCGGTCCACCGGGGCCAGGACCGTGACGGTTATGTGATCACGACGGGTATTCGGAGGGGCGCTGCGGTGGACGAGGCGAGTGCCGGGCAGGGGCTGGCCGCGGCGGCGGTGGGCGCCCAGCGGGCACCTGTGACACCGGCGCGCACGGGCGGCGGCAACGGCGACAACGGCGGCGGAACAGCCATGGGGAGAACAGTGATCACGGCGCGAGCTGCGGCTACCTTCGAGCCGGTCGGACGCTCGGTGGCGGCTGCCCGCGCCTTCGTACGCGACACCCTCCAGGGTTGGGGGCTGGCCGACATCGTCGACGACGCCGTCGTCCTCACCAGCGAACTGGTCACCAACGCCGTCGTCCACGCCGGGACCGCCGCCGACGTCCGCTGCCTGCGCGACGGGGACAGCGGCGTGCGTGTCGAGGTCGTCGACCGCTACCCCGACCGGGGACTGCCCGTCCAGGATCTCGGCCACCACTACGGCGACCCCGATCGCGAGGGAGGCCGCGGCCTGCTGCTGTGCGCCTCGCTCGCCGACCGCTGGGGAGTGGACTACACCGCCACCGACAAGCGCGTCTGGTTCCGGCTCGACCTCCCCGAACGCCCGGTCGGCACCCGCAGCGCCGGGCCGGTGCTCCCCGACAGCGTCCTGCCCGTCACCGACACCCGGGTCCGCGTCGCCGTGGTACAGGTGGACCGGAGCGGCACCGTCTCCTCCTGGAACGACGACGCCCGTGAGCTGTTCGGCTATCCCGCGGGGCAGGTCACCGGCAAACCGCTGACCGACCTGGCCGCCTGGCCCCACACCCCCGGCACCGGCACCGGCGTCGCCGAGGCCCTGACCATGTCCCGCTGGGAGGGCTCGTACGGCATCCGCTGCGCCGACGGCCGCACCATCCCGGTCTACGCCTCCCATCTGCGCGTCCGCGACGCCGACGGCGAGCCCTCCACGGTCTGCCTGCTGGTGCGCGACCACGAGCGCGCGGTGCTGCAGTCCCCGTCGCGCGGCGCGGCCTCCGACGGCGCCGGTGCCGCCGAGCGCCGGGAGCGCGGCGGCACCGACGCCTTCGACGTCTTCATCGGCTCCCCGCCGCCGGACGACCTCGACGGTCTCCTCCAGCGCACCGTCGAACGCGCCCGCGACACGCTCGACGGCGACGCCGCCTTCCTCCTGCTGGCCACCGACGACGAGACCGAACTGGAGGTACGCGCCACCACCGGTCTGCCCGCGGCCCGCCAGCGCTTCGCCCGCGTCCCCGTCGAGGCGGGCAGCGGGCGCTACGGCTCGGCCCGGATGCCCTCGGTCCACGAGGACCTCACCGCCGTGCCCGATGCGGTCCCGCTGCTGGAGGGTACGGGCATGCGCTCGGTCGTCACCGTCCCGCTGAAGGTCGAGGGGCGGCTGACCGGCTCGCTCGGCGTCTCCGCGGAGGCGCCCGGCCGGTACACCAACGAGGAGGCCCTGCGACTGCAGTTCGCCGCGGACCGGATCGCGCTCGCCGTGGAGTCCGCGCGGCTGACCGAGCTGGAGCGGCTGCGCCGCGGCTCGCTGTCCTTCCTCGTCGAGGCCTCCGACCTGCTCGCCGGCACTCTCGACCGGGACCAGACGCTCGCCCTGATGGCCCAGATGACGGTCCCCACCCTCGCCTCCTGGTGCGCCGTCTACACCATCGCCGAGCAGCAGACCGAGCCCGAGCTGTCGTACGTCCTGCACGAGGACGAGGAACGCATCGACGGCCTCAAGGCGCTGCTGGCCAAGGTCCCCCCGCCCGACCCGGTGCCCACCCCGGGTGCCCGGCTGTGGAGCGCCCCCGGCGACGCGGCGCACTCCACCGCGCTGCGCACCTCCCTGCGCAGCCTGGGCCTGGACCACACCGGCCTGTCCGGCAGCCACTCCACCGGCGGTGGTGCCGGCACCACCCTCGCCACCGCCTCCGCGGTCGGCGGGGAGACGGTGGTCCTGCCGCTGGTGGCCCGCAACCGCGTCATCGGCCTGCTGACGCTGGGCAAGCCCTCCGACGAGCGCTTCCGCCAGGAGATCCTGGAGCTCGCCGAGGACCTCTCCCGCCGGGCCGCCCTCGCCCTGGACAACGCCCGCCTCTACAGCGAGCGGACCGCCATCAGCCAGTCCCTCCAGCGCAGTCTGCTGCCGCCCGAGCTCCCCGAGGTGCCCGGTGTCGAGGTCGAGGTCATCTACCGTGCCGCGGGTGAGGGCAACGAGGTCGGCGGCGACTTCTACGACCTGTTCCCCATCCGCGACGGCGCGTACGGCTTCGCCATCGGTGACGTCTGCGGCACCGGTCCCGAGGCCGCGGCGGTCACCGGCCTCGCCCGCCATGCGCTGCGGCTGCTGGCTCGCGAGGGGCTCGGCGGCCCGGCCGTGCTGGAACGGCTCAACACCGCGATCCTCGACGAGGGAGCCCGCAGCCGCTTCCTGACCCTGCTCTACGGTGAGCTGTGGCCGAACCCGGAGGGCGGGGCCACCCTCAAGGTCGTCTGCGCGGGACACCCGCTGCCGTTGCGGCTCCGGCAGAACGGCACCGTCGAGTCGGCTGCCGAGCCGCAGCCGCTGCTCGGCGTGCTGGAGGACCTCGAACTCTACGAGGAGACAGTCAGCCTCGACCCGGGCGATGTCCTGCTGTGTGTCACCGACGGGGTGACCGAGCGCCGCGAGGGCGACCGGATGCTGGGAGACGACGGCCTCGCGGAAGTCCTCACCACCTGCACGGGCCTGACGGCGGGGGCCGTCGCCGCGCGCATCATGCGCGCCGTGGAACGCTTCGCGGCGGACGCGCCCTCCGACGACATGGCGATCCTCGCGATGCGTGTCCCGGAGTGACACGGAGGACGGGAGCGGAAACGCCGAAGGCCCCCGCCGTGTGGCGGGGGCCTTCCGATTGTCCGAGCCCCAATACGGAATCGAACCGTAGACCTTCTCCTTACCATGGAGACGCTCTGCCGACTGAGCTATTGGGGCGAGCAGCGGGATAGATCATACCCGACCGGCGGGGTACTTCCGACCACGTGTTCGTCCCACTCCGTGCGTCCCGCCCACGGATCGGAATCCCACTACAGAGCTCCGAGGCGCCCGCCTCAGCAGGCGGGCTCCACCAGCAGGCCACCCAGCGCGTTGCAGGCCGAGACGATCCGCTGCAGCTCACGACGGGACATGGCGGCGTCCAGCGGCAGCGCCAGGCACTCCCCCGCCGCCCGCTCGGCCTCGGGCAGCCACACGTCCGTCCGGAACTCCGGCAGCCGGTGCAGCGGCGTCCGCACCGGCACCCGGCACTCCACCCCGCGTGCCCGCAGCGCCTGTTTGAAGGCGTCCCGGTCGGGCCGCCCGTTGCCCGGCACCCGTACCACGTACTGCTCGTACACGTGCCGTACGCCGGCCGCCACGAACGGCACGACCACGCCGGTCAGCCGGGAGCTCAGGAACTCGGCATGCTGTCGACGGCGTGCGACCTCCACCGAGGACACGGCCGCTCCGGAGTCCGGCTCGATCACCTTCAGCCCGTGCTGCTGCGCCAGTGCGCGCAGGCAGACCATGTCCGCGGGGTGACCGAAGAGGTGCACGGGAACCATGGCCGCGGTCCGCTCACTCAGGACGATGGCGACGGAGGCCGGATCGAGGCAGAGACTCGCCGGTTCGATGTCCGCGAAGACCGGCAGCGCTCCGGCATCCCGTACCGCGGCCGCGATCTCACCGTCGCAGTAGGCCGGCACGACGACCTCGTCTCCGACGCCTATGTGCTGCTCCGCAAGTCTCGACCGGAGCGTGTCGGCCGGTGTCCTCGTCCCCATCGCCATGGCCACGATGCTGAGGGCCCTGCGTGAACTGCCGGTGACGGGAAC